>NZ_JBGFSJ010000004.1:193884-501580 GCF_041365695.1 Rhodosalinus sp. 5P4 | reverse complement strand
ACCACGCCACTCTGGAAACTCAGACCATGGCAGCGTAACTATCCGAAATCAGCCTCCGGCAAACCCGGCGGGGTTCACCGCGGCGTTCAATAGCGAGCTTCAGAACATTGGCAAAAAGTCACTCCCGAAAAGCGCGGGTGAAGAAGATGGTCAGCGGTTCGGTCAGATAGTCGATGGGGGTACGGTCACGGGTGCGGAGGTAGGCTTCGACCGGCATTCCTGGTAGCAGAGCCTGCTCGCCCAGCTTGTTCAACTCGGCATCGAGCGGCAGAACTTCGGCAGTATAAAATGATAGCCCGGTCGCTTGGTCTTCCAAAACGTCAGCTGATATTCTTGTGACTTGGCCACGAATTTCAGGCATGCGACGCTGATCGAATGCAGGAAAGCGCAATTCGGCCTCCTGACCCTGGTAGATCTCGTCTATATGGATCGCCTCGATCCGGGTGGACACCACGAGAGGTTGATCTTGGGGTATGATATAAAGTAACGGCTCGGCAGCTTGAACCACGGCCTCAACGGCAAAAACCGACATTCCGTAAACAATGCCTGCGACAGGCGCCCGTATCTCGAGGCGTGACAGGCTGTCGTTCAAAACGATCAGTCGTTCGGCAAGTTCAATCTCCCTGAACTCGAGATCCCGGAGCTGCGTCACGGCATCTTCGCGCCGCCGGGTTTCCAGTTGGAGGGCAGTGATCTCGTTGCTGGTGACCTCGCCACGGAGCGCCCCAAGCTCAGCCTCCAGTTGTCCGATCTGGCCTTGGAGGCCCGCGTGTTCGCGTCGAAGCTCGCTTACCCGCCCGGCTTGAGAGAGTTGCTGCTCTAGAAGGCGCTCTTGGCTTTGCTGCTCGGCAAGCACCAACTCTGCCTGAACCCTGAGTGCGGAAATCTGGGCTCTTATACCGAGGATCCGACTTTCGATCTGATCGTTTTGTTTCGCAAGAAGGCTGCGCTCCTGCTCGATCGCTTCCCGGCGGGCATGAAACAACGTCGCTTCGCCCTGCATGATCTGCTCGAGTCCTGGTGGGTTCGCAGCTCCTTCCCGACTCAATTGCGAAAAATCGATGGTCTTCGCATTGTCCCGTTCGGCGATCAGCCGAGCCTTGCGTGCCCCGATTTCGAGAAGTTGACGCTCGACGATGCTTCTCTCGGATTTAAGGCGGCGTCCATCCAGCCGTATCAGAACCTCGCCTTTTCTGACGGCATCGCTGTTCTTGACTAGGATTTCGTCGATAACGCCGCCTTGCGGGTGCTGCACGACCTGGCGGTTGCTTTCAACCTGGACGATCCCTTGGGCAATCACGGCGCCGGCCAGTGTCGTGCCGAAGGACCAGGCTCCGAGCCCTGCAACCAGCAGCACAAGCGCTGTAATACCCGACCAAAGGGGAAACCTTCCCGACCACCGCGCGGCTCGTTCTGGCGTTTCCGTCCGGTATTCCGCTTTGCCTCGCGTTCTGTTCGACCGCTTCATGGGACGACCTTCTGTCCAAGAGACTCACGTAATGGCCGCACATTAGATACCGTCCGCTCGAGAACTTCGTCGCGTGGGCCCAGTGCCATGATCGTGCCCTTGTTGAGGACCATGAGCCGATCGCATTCGGCAATGGCCTGCGGCCGATGCGTCAGCACCATCAAGATCTTCTTCCGTTCCTTCAATTCTCTCACAGCCGAATTGAGCGCAGCCGAACCATCAGCGTCGAGCATCGAATTAGGCTCATCGAGGATTACGAGTACCGGGTCGCCATAGAGTGCCCGGGCTAGAGCGATACGCTGGCGCTGCCCGCCAGAGAGGAGGTTCTCCGCACCATTCAGGTGCGTGTCATAACCGTTGGGCAATTGCATGATCATATCATTGGCATTCGCGCGGCGCGCTGCGTCGATGATCATCGCGTCGTCGGCTGCGTCCGACATGCGCGCAATATTCTGGGCGATCGTGCCGGAAAACAGGGTCACTGTCTGCGGAAGGTAGCCGATATGCTGGCCGAGACTGTCCGGATCGTACTGGTCCAGCGTTGCGCCGCCAAGCCTGACCTCGCCTGCGGCGATCGGCCAGAAACCTGCAAGAGCCCTGGCAAGGCTGGATTTCCCGGAACCGCTGCGTCCTATCACGCCCAGAGCGTGACCGGGCTCTAGGGAAAATGAGATGTTGCGCAAGACCGGCACACGCTCGCCGGGCGGCACGATGGTCAGTCCGACCGCCGTGAGTTTCGCTTTTGGCGTCGGCAACGCAGTACGGGGCGCCAGGACCGGAACGGCGTGCAGATACTTGCCTAGCGACCGCCAGCCAGACCGTCCGCGCTGAAGCACCGGCCAGCGCCCCATCGCCTGTTCGACCGGTGCCAACGCTCTGCCGAGGAGGATGGAGCCTGCTATCATCGCGCCGGGTGTCATCTGACCCAGCAACACGAAGTAGGCCCCGGCGCCCAGCATGGCCGATTGCAGGAATAGCCGGAAGGACTTGGTGAAGGCAGAAAATACGCCGGTCCAGTCATTTGCCGATATGGTGGCCTCGAGAGCCGTGTCGCGCAGAGCGAGGTAACGATCTTGCATGCTACGACGCAGACCCTGGCTGAGAAGTACCTCACGCCCGTTGCGGGCCTCCTCGGCAAAACTTTGCGCGGCTTCGGTGCTGGACTGGGCCTCGCGCACTCGGCGCGACGTAAGTATCTGGTTGAGAAGTGCGGTCAACACGATGATCGCCCCCCCGACCACGGCCAGCCACCCGAGCATCGGGTGGAACAGGAAGATCGCCGCGATGAAGATCGGCGTCCATGGAATGTCCATCAGCGACAGAAGGACCGGCGATGTGAAAAGATCGCGCACTGCGTCAAGATCACGCTGAGCGCCCGTTGCCACGAGGCGCTCCCGCGGGTCGACCGAGCGACGTAACGTTGCTTCGAACACACGGATATCGAGCGCGCTCTGAAAGCGGGCGCCGACCCGCGCCATGATCCTGCCGCGGGCATAATCGAGCACGCCCATGAATGCGTAAAGCGCCGCAACGAGAACCGTCAATGCCACGAGCGTTTCGACAGATCTCGAGGCGAGCACCCTGTCATAGACCTGCAGCATGTAAAGCGGCCCGGTCAGCATCAGCAGGTTGACGAAGATCGAGAATATGAAGGCCCAAACGAGAAGGGCGCGTCCAAGGTTTCGCGCCCTCCGAAGCTCGTCCACGCCTGCCTGTTCCACTCGTGCCATGTGCGGCCCTGTTCCCTTTGTGTCACCGGACGATATTGGGCCGGCCCTCGGCGGTTCCGGCCTCACCGTTCCTCCCTCGTAACACTACATGGAAAATGGAAACAGACTGTTTGCACCCAAGGAGAAGGCGGCTGTCAACTGCGCGGCGCTCTCTTGCCGTGACGATACGCGTTCAGCACCACGCCCAGTACGTTGGTGTGCTCACCGATCTCGCGCTCGCATGTGTCGAACTGGCCATATTGCGTCGTATCCGCCCGGATCACGATCAACGCGCAGTCCGCATTCTTCAAAAAGGCCCGCGTCTCGTCGTTCACGAGCACCGAAGGCAGGTCGAAGATCATCAGATCCGGCTCGTACTCCGCTTCGATCTGATCGAGCGTTTCGGCGGTTTTCTCGGCCAGGAGGAGCCTTGTCGGGTCCGCGATCTGGCCGCGTGCCATGGACACCGCCACATTGTCACCAATCCTCAAGCCCTGGCTGGCGAAATCGGTCTTGCCGGTCAGCAACTCGTCGATGCCGTTCGGGGGCGTGAACTCGAAGAAGCGATGAATCGAGGGCGCGCGCAGATCCAGATCGAAGAGCATCGCCCGCAGATCATTTTGACGGCCAAGACCAAGAGCCATGTTGCAAGCCGTGGTCGTTTTGCCCGAGAACGGCATGGGAGAGGTGATCGCGAGCCGTTTCCAACCATGCTGGCGCATCTGCAGCAGCACCTTGGTGCGCAGGATATCGAAAGGGGCCGCTGCCTCAGAGGCGGCGTGCGTGACAACGCGACGCGATTTCAGGTGTCGGGGATCTACTTCTAGCCTGTCAAGGGCGTTCCACCTTCTGTCCAACGCGTCCTTGGCTTGATCTGGCTCCGGAAGCGTCGAGACCGGTCGCGTAGTACGCGTTTCAAGCTCCCGGACCTTGCGCGCGCGCTCCAGCGCTGCCTGCAGCTTTTCCATTGCCTCTCCGTTACCCCAGACCTGCGCGGTCTAGCGCTTTCTGAACGATCAGCTCGAGTGGCTGATAATAAGTGTCGATATACCAAAGCCCCGAAGGCACCCCGGCCAGCACGATGAGAAGTGCCAGAACCAAGCCGCCTTGCCGAGCGAGCCGGTGGCCGCGGCTTTCCATGTACGGAATGGTGGCAATCGGGGTGATGTTGAATTGGGCGGTTAGTTCGGCGGGCCGGCGCACCGTGCGATTGAGCGCCTCCAGCATCAGAAAATAGCCACCCGCCAGCGCCAATCCAACAGCCAGGCCCATTATGGCGATACGCGGACGGTCCGGTCCGGTTGGCACACGTGGCACGTTGGCGTTCTCGATAACAGTGATACGCTGGCCCTGCGAGGTGGTTTCGATTCGCTCGCTCATTTGCGCTTGGTTAAGATTGTTTATCGCGGCGTTATAGCGAGCCTGAAGGTTCTCGTAGTCCCGTTCCAGCGCGGCGAGCTCGATGCCATTGACAGAGCTGCGTGCAATCGCCTCCTGAAGGGCATCAAGCTCGGTACGTGTCGCCGCCTCCTCAGCGCGAAGCGCCTCCAGCCGGGTGTCGATCTCCGCGATCGTCGCGTTGAACAGCAATTCTTGGGGCGATGAAGCCTCTTCACCATCCGTCGACAAGCGGCTGGCCTTCTGTGCCGCGACGACCGATTCAAGCCGCTTGATTCGATCCTGAACTCGCAGCACCCGTGGATTGCTCTCGGAATATGTGGATAGCAGATTCTGAAGCTCACCCTGGGCGATGATGAGCTGCTCCTCCTCACGTGTGCGAAAGGTCTGGCCGGAATTTGGACGCACCCTTCCAGTGGTTTCGAAGATTTGGGTCAACTCGCGTTTCTGCGACTCGGCTGCGCTTATATCGCGTTCGATCCGTCCCAGCCGCTCCTGAAGTAGCGTCTGACGACCCAATCGGTAACTTTGGTCTTCAGGCAATGCATCGGCGTTTCGGGATTTGAAAGCGGTGATGGCGGCGCTCTGCCTGTCGAGGTCCTCACCCAGACGTTGCACTTCCTGCTGGAAGAACTGCAACGTGCGTCCAACGCGTTCCGTGCGGCTGGATGTGCTGGCCTCAAGAACAAGGGTAACGTACTCGTTGACCACATCCGCTGCGATCTGCGGGTTGCTCGCCTCAAATTCAATTGTCAGCGTCGTCGCTTCATTGCGCCCCGCGTTGCGGCGGATCGAGGTGTATTGCCTCATCCGGGACACGACCTCGTCGGGTTCCATCTCTCGGATGGAGTCGAAGACCGAAAAGCGGTTCGCGATATCGATCAAGTTTGCCCTGGTCATCAGGCGTTGCTGCACGATGTCAAGCTGCTCGATCGCATCCGTCTGCGCGGTGGATGCGACCATGCGTTCGGGAATTTCCGGGGCCTCAACCAGAAGCCGCGCCGAGGCCGTATAGGTATCTGGCAGCTTGATCGCCGTAACAACGCCAAGGCCTGCGCAGACGAGGATGAACAGCAACATGACCGGCAGACGGCGCAAGAAGATCGCCCAGTAGAACCGAAGATCGAGATTCATTCGGCCGCTCTTTTCTGTGGTGGTGCTCCGCCCGTCGACGGGTCTGAGGGTGAGATGGGTTTCAGTATCAAGCCGTCGCGTATCAACTCCGAGACGACTCGGGCATCGACCTGCGGCGCTTCCGTGCTTGCTGCGTACACGAGGGCGAGATCGCAGAGCTTGTTGATCATACGCGGGATACCCTCTGCCTCCTTGTAAATCTGTGCAAGGGCGTCATCCGATATCTCGTCGCCCCGCCCGCCGACATGTTGCATCCGGTGACGGACGTAGTCCCGCGCGGTCGCGAGATCCATAGCCTCAAGGTGGTAGACTGCCGTGACCCTCTGCGCAAACTGTCGTAGCCAGGGCTGCCTGATGAGATCGCGAAGTTCAGGTTGCCCGACCAGAATGATCTGCAGCAACTCGTCCTTGCCCGAGTTGATATTGGTCAGCATGCGCAGCTCCTCGAGTGTCTCGCCCCCAAGGTTCTGCGCTTCGTCCACGATAAGGACCACATGACGCCCGGCGGCGTACTCCTGCACGACAAAATCCTGAAACATCTGGAAAAGAGTAACGTAGTCGGCCTGATGATCGCAGCGTATGTCCAGCGCGTTGAGAACCCAGCGCAGAAGATCACCGCGATCACCTCGCGCGTTGGACAGCAGACCCACCGTCAGGTCAGCCTCCGTCCTGCGCAGCAGTTCGTGGACCAGCGTGGTCTTGCCAGTGCCAACCTCGCCGGTGACCACGGTCAATGGCGCACGCGTCACGAGACCGTATTCCAGGACCGCGAAGGCACGTTTATGGCTCGGCGACCAAAACAGGAAGTCGGGATCCGGTGACAGGCTGAAGGGCCGGTCCCGGAACCCGAAGTGCTCATTGTAAAGCGCCGCGCTCATTCAAACAGTGTCCAAAAACCTGCTCGTCATCTATGAAGTGGCATGCGGGATCTCAACAGTCGATACGGCGTTAAAGTGTTTAGAAGGCGTGATTAAGGCAAAAACGGATCGCGTCTGACATGCGAACACACCGCAGCTGCCTTTCTTGCAGAGTCAGATGGCGGCGCGAGTGGCTTGCGCAAGACAAGGCTGAGTATGTCGGCCAGTATCGGCGCCTCCCTACGCGCGGAAACATTGGCTTGCTCCGCTGGAGTGGTCAAGATTGCAATTTGGCGCATGCGAGGTCCGAACGCTACGGTTGGGGTGGTTGCCAAAGTGACTCTGGAGGGCCGAGCCGATCGCTTCGCGAGCTTCGGGGTCGGTGTTCGATAGCCCAGTCTGTTCGCGGCGGGTGGGTCGCGCGCGAGCCGCCATGATATTTGCCCGGAGGTGTCCCTCTCCGTGGCATTTGATCCTCGGGAATGACGTGTTGCATCGTCGTGTTGTGTTTCGGCCACGCGTTGGCACAAAGGCGCGATGATCCTGGTGACGAACCGAAGGTCACCCTCAGGCTATGTTACGTTCCGAAAATAACGGGCGTCACTTCAAAAGTGCCGGCACAGGCATGGGCGCGCCCCGAGGCAGTAAAGAGCGGTCAAATGCGAAAAGTCCAGGTTTTGTGGGCTGTCCTCCTCCTGTCGGCGTGCGGGACGGCGCCAGTCTTCACGCCGCCCGAAATGGAGTTGCCCGACAGCTATCAGCGTCTGGCTCCCGTCTCCAAGGCTAGCGCCGAGGATTTGCGCTGGTGGCAGCATTTCAACGACCCCCTGATGGATCGACTGGTCGATGCGGCGCTTGCGGAAAACCTCTCGCTTGCGCAAGCCCGCGCAAGATTGGCCGAGGCGGAGGCGCTGGCGCGCCGGGATGGCGTGCTCCTTGACGGGGATGCAGACCTGACGACCACTGGGTCTTCGATATCTTCGGCCAGCGATACCACGCTGGGTGTAGGTATGCGCGTCAATCTGGCCGGCGAGAAGCGTCGGCGGGCCGAAGGCGCGGCGCGGCGGCTCGAAGCCGCGCGCTTCGGGACCGTCGAGGCGCGCCGAACCGTCTTGGCGGAGTTGGGCATTGCCTACGCCGATTTGCGATTCGCCCAGGCGAGCCTCGCGGCGAGAGAACAGGATCTGGCATCGCGCCAACGCACGGTAACAGACGTTCAACGTCTTCTGGACGCGGGCGAGGCCACGCGTCTCGACGTGCTGAGGGCGCAGTCCCTGGTCAGCGAGACCCGGGCACAAATTCCAGTCCTTCAGGCCGATGTCGTGCGCCAGCGTAACCGGATTTCGACGCTGCTTGGCGTTCCCGTGGGCAGCCTGCCCCTGGATCTCGGGTATCGCGGCCAGCAGCCCGCGCCCTCCATGCGTATCGCAGAAAGCGTTCCGGCCGATCTCCTGCGGGCGCGCCCGGATATCCGGCGGGCGGAACGGCTTTACGCCGCGGCGATCTCCGATCTGGGTGCGGCCGAGGCCGCACGATACCCCAGCCTTTCGCTGCGCGGCGACATCACCTTTCCGCACAACGGTGGGGCCGTCAGCGAAAGCCTGATCGGGGGGCTGATCGTGCCGTTGTTCGACCAGCCTGCCCTGGCCGCCGCGGTGGACGCCGCAGAGGCGAAGGTCCGGCAGGCTTATCTCGATTGGCGCAGCCTCGTGCTCGCGGCCGTGGAAGAGGTCGAGAACGCACAGGCGGGCCTACAGGCGTCGATCGCGGCGCAGCACGAGGCGCTTAAGCTTGTCGGGATCAACAGCCAGGCGCTCAGCCTGTCGCGCGATCTTCTGACGAAGCGCGGTCAGATCACGGTTCTGGACGTCCTTGACCGGGAGAGGGCGCTGGCCGATGCGCGCTTGCAGCAGGCCCGCACCCTGCGCGACGTCGCGGTCGACTACATCGTCCTGCAAGCGGTGCTGGGCCAGGGGCACGAAGCCGGCGCGGATTGAATATCCGGGCGACTTCAATGAGACGCTTCACGGCCTGCCCGGCCGCGGGCCTGCTCAGCAGGGTGGCGCCGTGTCGAGCCCACGCAGCCTAGAACGTGAAGTGGAACTCGTCCCGGACCAGGAGCGCGTCGGTCGAGGCGCACGCGGGCTCGGACGGCGGCGGCGGTGATGCGCCGGGCCGTGGCATCTCTTCAGGGCGCCTTTCTACAGGGTTCGCCGCGCGGAAGAGATGCATCAGACCCTCGCGCGTTCCGCGCAGGGCCGCCGGCACTTCCGCCGGGGTCTGTCTGTCAAAGCGGCTCTGCGGGTCCATGATCGCCTCGATCTCCAACTGCATCGGCATCGTTGCCGTTAAAAATGGCGATAAAGAGGCGCCCTCGTCCCGAATGGCGGGTGCGGCGCGCCACATTTTGACCTTTTTCGTCCGACAGGCTGACAAACTTGGCGCCGGGGCGGTGTGCAGGCTTCCTGCCGCGACGGCGCGATCGAAGGCCGGCCGTGCCGGCAGATTCGGGAGGGATGGACCAGTGGCGCGATCCGTTTCGATGCAGCCGACGCCAAAGGGCCGCCACGATTTGAACGTGGCATGATGTGCGTGGCGTTCCTTCTTGGCGGTGTTGCCGGGGCGGTCCTAGCCCTGGCCATCGTCCTGTTGACCGGGGCGGGATGGGGCACCGGCATCGCGGTCTATTTCCTGACGGGTCTCGCCGTGCCGCTTCTGATGTCGGGGATCGGGCTGCTGCGGAGCGCGCACGCCGCGCGGCTGCGCCGCAACGGCCCCGTGGGAAATGCCGGGTCGGGCGGAAAGCCGGACTGCGCGCCGTCGCTCGCGCCGGCCACCTTTTCGACCCGTCGATGAGGGCGCCCCGCCGGAGGCCGCGCGGGCCGGGCCCCGGGTTGAAGACCCCGAAACACGAAAACGGCGCGGGACAGGACCCGCGCCCGTTTTTCTTCAGCTCCGACCGGCGAGGGTCGGGGAGACCCCTTCGAGGTCAGCTCGCCTTGCGGCGGCGACGCGCCACGAGCCCGAGGCCACCAAGGGCGGATAGAAGCATCCAGCCGGCAGCGGGCAGGGGGATGACCGGAGCTTCACCGCGACCATAGAGCTCTACGTTGCTCACGTCTCTCGCCTCTCCGTTTTCTTTGTCCAGCAGTGGCGAAAACCATTCTCCGCTCGTACCGTTCAAGATGTATCCGACGAAAGCAGCCGGATCAGTGTTACCGTCACCACCAGCCGCACTGTCGGAACCAGCTTTGAAGACCATCATGAACTCGCCATACAGGCTGGTTGCTGCGTCAAAGAGCTTCCACTTTCCACTAAGGCTGTCATTTCCTAAGACTGCAAAATTAGTATTACTTCCCAGCGGCTCGAATTTCCCAAGTGTATTCCACCCGCCCGTTGCGCCGTTGATCTCGACACCGTTTAGCTCGTCCAGCTTGTCACCAGATCCATCACTGAGACCCTCCAGCGAAAAGCACGATGTCGTTGGCTCGACGTTGTTCGTCACATCGAACGAATTACCATTTCCGCTCGTGCCAAAGCAGTCGCCCAATCCTACAAGTGAAGCTGAGGCGTCCTTCGCTCCACCGATCAGGACCACAGTGAATACTGCCGCGGCGCCGATCACCGCCAGAATTTTCTTAAATCCGAACATCTCACGTATCCCCCAACTTGTCCGAGAGGAGATCATACCCGGTGTCGGATACCGTGCACGCCAGCGTAACGTGGCGTAGCCTCTCGAACGCTCCACAATGATGCCTTAATTTTGCCGCGAGTCAAATTATAACGCGTGTTCTGTTGTCTTGCGCAACCCGAAGGCGGGCGAGGTTCGGTGCTCGGGCGCCGAAAGACACGCCAGGGTTGTCGCTTCAATGCATCCGGCAACGCGAATCGCCCAGGATGTGCCCGGCATCGACGGGGCGCCCCATGTGTCGGATTTGCGCAGTTGGCGCGGGCCGGGCTGCCGCGGATGCTGGAGCGGAAATAATTCCTTCAAAATCGGGCAATTGTTCCCAGACGGTGGACTGGAGCAGGGCAACACCTCGCCCGGGGTCTTCAGGCCGCGCGATTCCTGTTCTCAATCGTGCCGCGTCGCACCGCAGGACGGCTCGACACCGTGCAACGCCGTGCAACGCGCTGCCTCGAGGCGCGCGCCGCCGATTCGCGCTGTCGAGCTGTCTGGTGGTGCGCGGGGGCGGCAATCGTCGTTGAACGGCGATTCACACCATTCCTGCGGGCGTTTATACCGCCAATGGTTGCCAATCGCGCAAAGATCGCCCGCTGCGCACGCCTTTTAATAAGATTTCGTAACAAATGCGGCTAAAACTTGTCAGAATCTGGACACGTCGTTATCGTTCAACGTCGTGGGGGCAGGTAACGTGAACCAGTCAGGTCTCGCCGGCGGGCTGCAAGAACCGGTGGTGCGATCGTTGCGAGGAAGGGTCGGGGTCTCCGACAAGCTGCCATGACAATCCAGTTGACCACACTTTACAAGGACAGTTCGGGCGCGCCCGTCGCTACCGGCCGCGATGCCGCGGGCTTCCGGCTGTATCGCGACAGCCTGAAGCGGTTTCTCGACATGGCTCTCGTGCTCGTGTCGGCGCCGGTCGTCGTTCCCGTCATAGGCGCGCTGGCCCTTCTGGTGGCGCTGCAGGGCGGAAGGCCCTTCTACAGCCAGCTTCGGGTCGGGCGAAATGGCAGGATATTTAGGATCTGGAAGCTGCGCACCATGGTGCGCGACGCAGATGCAAGGCTGGAGGCTCACCTGGTGGCGGACGCGGACGCCCGCGAGGAATGGGAGAGTATGCAGAAGCTGAAGGATGACCCTCGCATCACGCCGCTTGGGCGTATCCTGCGCAAGGGGTCGCTGGACGAGCTTCCGCAACTGTTGAACGTCCTTACAGGGTCGATGTCCCTGGTCGGGCCGCGCCCGATGATGGTGGAGCAGCAGGCGCTTTACAGCGGATCGGCCTATTACGGGCTGCGTCCGGGTATCACGGGCCCTTGGCAGATTTCGGATCGCAACGCATGCTCGTTCGCCGGACGGGTGCAATACGATGAAAGCTATGACCGGGACCTGTCCCTGTGGACGGATCTGCGCATTCTGGCCAAGACGGTCGTTGTCGTCATGCGGGGCACCGGCTGCTGAGCTCTCGCGCCCGTGCTGCCTCTGCGCGGGGCGAACGGCGTCGGCGATTGCCTGCCCTGATACCGATGGCTCCGGCGCCGGAAATTTTCTATACTGGTATTAAGGCGACTCTTTCCGTCCGGCCTCCTGTTGGAGCTACGCTCGGAGGCGCATCCAAAAGATATATTAGGAACTTCGATCTGTGCCCAATCAAAGAACATTGACGGTTTTCGCGTTCCTGCTGGTGACGATGCTTGGCCTGACAGGGTGCAAGACGGCAGCGGAACGCGCCGAAGAACATTTCCAGTCGGCCATCACCCTCGCCGAGGAAGGCGATTACGATCGCGCGGTCGTATCCTTGCGCAATGTCTTCCAGCTGGATGCCAGCCACCAGGAAGCCCGCCGCCTGATGGCCGAGATCATGCTTGAAGAGCGCGGCAACCGGCAGGCGGCCTACAGCCATTATCTGCGTCTCGCCGAGCAGTATCCCGAAGACCTGGACGCGCGAATCGCTCTGGCGCGGATCGCTTTCTCCGCTACGGACTGGGAAGAACTGGAGCGTCACGGTGCAAGCGCAGAGGCGTTGGCCCCCGAGGACCCGCGCGTCGTCCCCCTGGCCGTCGCCCGCGGCTATCGCGCCGCCCTGATCTCGGACGATCTGCCTGCCGCCGAGGATCACGCGCAACGCGCAAGATCCCTGTTGGAAGAGGATCCGGACGATCAGATCCTGCGCAATATCGTGATCGATCAACTCCTGAGAAACGGCGAGCTGGAAACCGCGCTTGAGGATATCGATCATCTGCTCGAACTGGACCCCGCCAACCCGCTCTACAATCAGCAGCGTCTCAACGTGCTTGCACAGCTGGGCGACATGCAGGAGATCGAAGCGCATCTGCGGAACATGATCGAACGATTTCCCGAAAACGCCGATTACAAGGCTGCACTGCTGCGGTTCCACCTTTCACGCGATGATCTGGACAAGGCCGAGAATTTTCTTCGTGATCTCGCCGATGCGGCCGAAAATGATCCTGTACGGAAGGTCGACCTGATCCGATTCCTGTCGGAATACCGATCGATCGCGGCCGCGAAGGCCGAAATCGCCGAAATGCTCGACGGCGTCGACGATCCTCTTCCTTTCCTGATGATCGACGCGGGGCTCGATTTCGCGTCCGGCCAGCGCGAAGACGCATTGGCCACCCTCGAGCGCGCCGTAGACGCCCATGCGGATTCGCCCCGGATTCTCGAGGCGAGGGTCGCCCTGGCTCGGATGCTTCTCGACATGGGCAATGACGTCGGCGCCCGCTCCGAGGTCGAGGAAGTTCTCTCGGAGGATCCGGAGCAACCTGAGGCGCTCAAGATGCGCGCCCGATGGCTTATCCAGTCGGATCAGACCGATGCCGCAATCGCCGCACTACGCACGGCACTCGACCGCAGCCCTGACGACGCGCAGGCCATGACGCTGATGGCCGATGCCTACACCCGAAGCGGTCGGCCGGAACTCGCGCGCGAATTCCTGTCGCTGGCAGTCGAGGCTTCTGGCAATGCACCGGAAGAAACCGTCCGCTATGCGCGGGTCTTGATGGCAGATGAAAGCTATCTGCCAGCGGAGGATCTTCTGATCACGTCTCTGCGGCTGAATGCCGACCACCCGGACCTGCTTGTCACCCTGGGGCGGGTTTACCTGGAGATGCAGGATTTTGGTCGGGCCCAGCAGGTGGCGGACACGCTGCGCCGGCTTGATACCGCGGCAACCCGTTCGGCAGCGAACGCGATCGAGGCGGAACGTATCAATCGCCAGAGCGGTCGAGACGAGGCGATCGCCTATCTCGAGGATATTGCCTCATCCGCCGGCACCGACTTCGCCGCGAGGATCGCACTGCTGCGTGCCCGGCTGGCTGCCGGTGACGCGGCTGCCGCGCTTCAGTTGGCGCGCGAAATGGCCGCCGAAAACCCCGAAAGCGACGACCTGCGCTTCATCCTCGCCACGACGGAGGCTCTCGACGGAAACCTCGACACGGCCGAGGGTATCTACCGCGACCTGCTGGCGGAAGATCCACGCCGCGCGCGGATCTGGCTGGATCTCAGCCGGCTGCAGCAACGCAAGGGCGAGAGGGATGCCGCAAAGGCGGTGGTCGCCGAGGGTCTGGAGCACATGCCCTCCGATCCCTCCCTTCTGTGGGCGCAAGCGTCCTTCCTTGAACAGGACGGTGATTTCGACGGTGCGATCGAGATCTACGAAGGTCTTTACGCGATGAACTCGGACGCGCTCGTGGTGGCCAACAACCTTGCCAGCCTGCTGTCGACCTATCGCGACGACGAGGAAAGCCTCGAACGGGCGTGGACCGTGGCGCGTCGCTTCCGCGACACTGATATTCCGGCGGTGCAGGATACCTATGGCTGGATTTTGCAGCGCCGGGGCTCGAGCGAGGAGGCCTTGCCTTACCTCGAGGCCGCAGCCGCCGGCCTGCCCGATGATCCCCTTGTCAATTACCACCTCGGCCAGACCTATCTGTCGCTGGAACGGATGGACGAGGCGCTGGAACGGTTCCGGCGCGCGGTGCAGGTGGCGGGGCCAGGCGACACACGTCCACAGATCGAGGCCGCACGAGCACAGATCTCAGCTTTGCTGGATGCACAAAAGACCGGGGAGGCCGCCGAGTGACCACAAGGTGCCGCTCTCGGCGTGCCAATTCTGCCCCGCTTGCAAGAAAGGTTTCAGTCTGACCCTTTTCGCATAGGATCATCGTGGCAAAGTCGGCACGACGTTGCAAAAGTTGCGAATCCAGAAAGCGGGACCGACATGGCGATCCTTCAAAGACTCATGCTGGCGCTCGCCGTGACCCTGTTCGCAGGCATGGCCTTGGCGCAATCTGAATATCGGGTGCGCTCCGGCGACACGCTGGCGGTGGAGGTTCTGGAAGATACCAGCCTCAATCGAAGCGTGGTTGTGCTGCCCGATGGCCGCATCAGTTTTCCCTTCGCGGGCACGATCGAGGTTGCCGGCCGCACAGTCGGACAGATCGAAGCGGCGATCACCTCTGGCATCGCGGGGAACTTCGCCAGGGAACCAAACGTCTTCGTCTCGGTCCAGCCGGCCGAGCGGATCGCGACCGGGCCTGCCGCAGCAATGCCAACGATCAAGATCTATTTCATGGGCGAAGTGAACAGTCCGGGCTTGAAAGAGGTCGAACCGGGTACCACGCTTTTGCAGGCGCTGGCGCAGAGCGGAGGGCTGACGCGCTTTGCCGCAACGAAGCGGGTCCAGATGCGCAGAACCGACCCCCGGACCGGTCGGCAATCGGTTTCCGTGATAGATTACAGGGCTCTCTCGAACGGAGCCGCATTGATGAACGATTTCCGAGTTCAGGACGGGGACGTGATCCTGGTGCCCGAGCGCCGTCTTTTTGAATAAACCATGATCGCGCGGACTGTATACCTTGCTGCGGTGCTTCTGGCGACCGCAGCGCTTGCAGCCGACCGGGTCACCGCGCAGGAAGGCGGCCTCCGCGGCAGCCTGACTTTGACGCCGGGCCTTCAATACGACGATGACACTCTGAGCGCGCGGCTTGGACTGGCCGCACGCTTGCAGAGCGAGACACGGACGCAGCGCCTCAGCCTGTCTTTCGACGGCGCGCTCGATAGCGCGGAGACGTCCGGCCAGCTCAACGGGCTCCGCGACCCGCGCCTTTCCCTGGCCTACGAGATCGACAACCGGAACGCGGCATTCGGGGCGGATGTTTCGTATCGCCGGAGCGAGGTCGACTCGTTGTTCCTCGAGGGCGATCCCGACGACGAGCTTCTCGTCTTAGATGAAGGACAGCGCGAGGATATCCGTGTCGGCACAAGGCTCAGCTTCGGCCGCGAGGCGCCGTTCGGCGGCACGCTGGATCTGAGCTATCGCGAGCAGAGATACATCGACACGGCCGACCCGACGCTTCTGGACGAGAAAAGCTTGAGCGCAGGCCTCTCACTGCGCTTTTCGATCGATCGCCGGTTGACCACGACCGTGACGGCCCGGCTGTCCGAAACCGACGTCGCCGGATCGGGGGCCGATCAGCGCAGCGAAAGTTTCACTCTTGGGGCCGAACTTGCCGTGAACGCGTCCCTGCTCACCTCGGCACGCATCGGCGGCAGTCGTGTCACCGATACGATCGGCGGGGTCGACGTGGTCCAGTCCGGGCTCACCTACGGTTTTGCGGCGGTAAGGGACTTGCCGGACGGAATGCTTTCCGCAGAGGTCGATTCCTCCATCACGGCGGCAGAGCGGCTGACGAAGGCCCGGGTGGAACGCGAGATCGATCTGCCACGCGGGGCGCTCAGTCTGGGGGCCGGCCTGGGAAAGATCGGAAGCGATGAGGCGCAGGCACTGTTCAGCCTCGCATGGGAACAAGAGACATCGGCGGCAACCCTCGGTCTCTCGCTGGATCGCGACCTCGTCGTCAACCGGGACGGCGACAGCGCCGTCGACAGCAGGCTCCGCCTGTCGTGGAACCGGGAACTGGACAGCCTTTCAAGGCTTGGCGCGAGCCTGAACTGGCGTGAAACCGAGCGCCTGGATCCCGGAACGCGTGACGCCCGGCAGGCCAGCATCACGATCAGCTGGGGGCGCGATTTGACACGCGACTGGGCCATTCGTTCCAGCTACACGCATCGCTGGACCCGGGAAACCGGGAGCGCCGATCGTACGGAGGAGAGCGTGTTCATAGGTCTTGAGCGGACCTTTCAATGGCGCCCCTGACGCGGGGGGCTGCTGTCAGTCTCTGGGGATTGATCGCGCTCTGTTCGGCCATCGAGTTCGCTCTTGTCCTGTCGGACCAGGGTGTGCTGGGGCAGGCGCGTCTGCGCCGCCTCGCTTATGATTACGCAGGCTTCTGGCCCGGACTTCTAGGCAGTTGGCAGCCGAATTATCCCTGGCAACCCTGGGCGATGTTCCTGACCTACGGGTTCGTGCACGCGGGACCGGCCCATCTGGCGGTCAACATGGTGACCCTGTGGTCGCTGGGCCGCGCCGTGCTGGAGCGGGTCGGCGTGCGCGGTTTCGCGGCGCTCTATCTCGTCACTGTTTTCGGAGGGGCCGCGAGCTTTGCGCTGCTGGCCCCCGGGTTACGCCCGATGGTGGGCGCGTCGGGCGCACTCTTCGGGCTGATCGGCGGGTTGCTCGCCTGGGCCTATGTGGACCGCTTCACCTACGATGAAGGGCTCTGGCCTGTCGCCCGCGCGGTGCTGTTCCTTGTCGCGTTGAACCTTGTCCTGTGGTGGGCGATGCGGGGGCAGCTCGCATGGGAAACCCATCTGGGCGGCTTCGTCACTGGCTGGGTCGCGGCGTTGCTGATCGATCCGAGGGCCCGCGAGGCGTGATGGCAAAGCCCAGACGGCGCCGTGACGTCGAAAACTGCATCAGCTCGCCGCGAAGGCAAGCAAGGTCTCGCGCCGGCGGTCGGCGACCTTGTCCCACGTATAAAACGCGGCACCGGCGAGTGCGCGCTCACCGAGGTCGATGCGCAGTTGCGCGTCGTCATGCAAGCGCCTCAATGCATCGGTCAGGGCCTCTACATCGGCAGGGGGCACCATGAGCGCCGTGACTTCTTCCTGCGCGATCAAACCTCCACCCATCTGCGTTACGACCAGTGGCAGACCATGCGCAGCCGCCTCGTAGGCGACTTGCGGGTCACCCTCTTCCAGGGATGGAAAAACGAAGACGTCCGCCTCCCGATAAACCGCGTTGATGTCGGAGACATGCCCCAGAAAGCGGACGTTCTGCGGAATCTGGCCAAAGAGACGATCGCGGCACTCTGTCTTGTCGATGTGTTTTTCGATAGCGCCTGCGATCCAAAGCTCGCCCGGTAGCGCCGCCTGGCGCCAGGCCTCGATAAGGACATGTGCCCCTTTGCGAATTCCGACCGACCCGACGAAAAGATATCGAAGCGGACGATCCGCAGCCCTGGCGGACCGGGACGGCATGTCAGAAGGCGCGTAGCTCCCGTAACTCGTGCGCGCAACGAGCGGCGCGTCGGCCGTCGTCTCGCGGATCGATGTTTCGACAAGAGGCCCGGGCGCGAAGATCAGATCGGCCAGCGCAACACGAGCAGCCTCGTGGTGCAGGGTCGCGTCGGTAAACTGTGGATACCGGGGGGCGCCGATCCGGTCGCATTCTGCGTCGAGCAGACGTTTGGCATAGGCGACATGCGTGTTGATGAACTCGAGCACGATGCGCCCGCCGCGCTTGCGAGCGGCCTCTATCGCTTCGAGCGGGGCTCCGGGCCAGCAATAGCACAGGTCGCCCGGCCGAACGGCAGCGACAGCCTGCGCCATGCTTCGCCTTTTCAGGAACGGCGCCAAGCGCTTCAGGGAGGCAAGGCGCCGCTTGATCGGATCGGGCAGAGCCATGGGCAGGGCTGGCACCATGATGCCCGCCGAATCCACCTTGGGGCAGGCCGCCGCGTGAACCTGAACGGCAAGTCCCTGAGACGGCCAGTGCGAGCAGATCCTGTAACAGGTCTCGGGCGGGCCGGCTCCCCAGAACGTCATCGGGTAGAAAACATGAACGCGGGGGGATACCATGGAACGGAGAGTGGTCCGACTTGAAGGGCGCGCGCAACACCGTCGCGGTGGGCGGCGGCGCGGGCCGAAGGGCTAAAATGGAAAACGGGAGCCTCCGGGCCCCCGTTCAGACAATCGGATGTCAGCCGTCACGTCAGGCGTCGGCCTGCTTGCGACGGCGGTAAAGCCCCAGGGCACCAAGCCCGGTTAGCAGCAGCAGTCCCCCCGCCGGCAGCGGCACGACACCGACGCTCGCACCGTCAAGCGAGAAGCTGTCGTTTGTCTTTGAGCTTGCTATCGTCACTTTAGCAGAAGAAACGAGTGTGCTGAAATCGATGACGATCAACTTCTGGTTGCCATCGCTTTGGAGGCTGTACGATTTCGGATCAACATCCGCTTCATCGATACTCACGGTTACCTTCGCGCCTTGGTCCGCACCATCCATGATGCCGAACACCACGCGATTGAACAGACCACCTTCACCCTTGACCACATCCCAGATTACGCCCAGCGTATCATTGGCGTTCAGAGACCAATTGCCGCCGTCGGGAACGATGTTGTCCTGACCGTTGTCATCCCCATAGTTCAGGAAAAGATTTTGGCAGTTACCACCACTCGCGTCGCATGTTGTACCAGATCCCGTTCCACCGTTCGCGCTGAACGTACCCACATTGGTTTTGAGGTCGCCTAGAAGCTCACCTGACCTCTGACCGTCGGTCTCAGTAATCCCATCGTCCACCACGAGGTTAGTTTCACCATCGATAGCAAAATCTCCATGGTTCTCGAAATCCTGGATCACGAAACCGCTCCCGTTTGCGGTCGCAGCATTGAAATCGTTGATGTCGAACGCCGAGATCGAGATGCTCGTTGCGCTGGCGGCGGTCGCGAATGCGACGCAGCCTGCGGCGGCTGTCATCAAAATGCTTTTCATAATTCCCCCACTCTTACATGGACCGGCGACTCCGGATAGGAGCCTTCACCTTGCCCAAACGTTAACACTTTTCGGCCACAGTTCACAGGGTTTTCTGGCCCGCGCTGACCGACCAGCGGTGCTGCATCGGGCGATCCGGCGGATAGTATGCCTTTTGGTTGCTTGACTGTTTCTGATGGCGGAACAGTCAAGGCCGGTGGAGGTCATCCGCGCGGCTCCGTCGGTTTCCGCCCGCCCCCATGCGGCGGCTCTTGTCGGGGCCGCCGGCGGCTGATTCGAAACGCCGGCCAACGGCCCCGCCCGCGATGGCCGGCAAGGGAACCCGCCGTGACGGACGCACCGGCGTCGCGTCCCGCGTTTCCGCTATCCCGCGGGCCGCGTGGGTGCCGCGGGCTTCGTAAACCGCGTCACTTGTACTCGATCAGTCGCGCCCGCGCCCGGGTCAGTCGGCGCCACCAGTAGGTCAGTGCGCCTTGGGCCTCGGGCAGCTTTGAAAGCGTCAGGAACACGGCCTGGTACCAGGGCCGGCCGCGCAGCCGCAGCCGCACGACCTGTGCCGGCCAGGCCAGAAGCAGAAGCAGGGCCCAGGGCGAAACGAGCGCGCCGAGCACGGTCGCAAGCGGCAGCACCAGCCCCCACGCAACGATCCGGCGCAGCGGCGCCACGCAATGCCGTTCCGGCGGGGCGCCGTGCAGCGCCACCCCTTCGGCAAACGCATAGCCGCCGCGCCTGGTACGCTGCCACCACTGGCCGAAACGGGTCATCGCCGCGTCATGCAGGGCCATTTCCGCGTCCAGCCGCCAGATCTGCCAACCCTCCGCGCGGAGCCGCACGCACAATTCGGGTTCCTCGCCCGCGATCAGGGCAGGGTTGTAGCCGCCCACCGCATCGAGGGCTTCTGTCCGCATCAGCGCATCGCCCCCGCAGGATCGCGCCCGCCCCACGGGCGTGTCCCATTCCGCGTCGATCAGCCGGTTGTAGACACTGGACGCGGGGAATTCCTCGCGCCGCCGCCCGCAGGCGACAGCCACCTCCGGATGCGCGTCGAGAAATTCACGCGCCGTTTCGATCCATCCCGGCTGCAAGCGGCAATCACCATCCAGAAACTGCACATAGCGCGGCGGCCCGCCCATGCGCAGATGGTCCAGCCCCGCATTGCGCGCCCTTGCGGCGGTAAAAGGCCGGGCCAAGTCCAGCGTCACCACATCCGCGTTCCGCGCGCGCGCCGCTTCCTGGCTGCCGTCCGTCGATCCGCTGTCCACATAGACCACGCGCGCCACCTGACCCTGCAAGGCATCCAGACAGGCGATCAGCCGGGCTCCTTCGTTGCGCCCGATCACGACGGCGGCGATATCCAATGCCGCCCTCATGAGGGCGCGAACGGATAACACAGCTCAAGCGCGGGGTGCCCGGGAAAGAGTTCCGCCAGTCGCGCGCGATCTGCCAGGAATTCCGCCTTCAACCGGTCCTGCAAGTCGTCGGGAATGTCGGGCCGCGTTGTCATGGTGCGTCGCGCGCGCACCCAGTTTCGCAAGGCTTTCGGAACCAGCGCGCGGCGCATCGACGTCGCAACCGGGTTGTCGATCAGCAGCCCTTGCATGGGCAACCGCCGCATCCGCGCCGCCGATACATTCTGCGCAGGCATATCATGCACCCAGGCCGCGCCGTAAGGCAGGCCCAGAAAGTCACGGATTTCGGCGAAAGCGGCCTCCGGGTCGGCGCTGATCTGTTCCAGGCTGGTCAGAAGGATCCGGTCCGGACCATAAGCCTCGGCAAAGGGTGCGATCTGCATCCCGTAAAAGCCATAGGCGGCGATTTCAGGGGTGGCGTGGAAGGCCTCGCGCGCGTCCGAGCCCACCCTCCCTTCGGTCCATTCATGGATATAGTGCGAAACCGCGCGCACCATCGGGTTGCGGATCATGTAGACCAACCTTGGCGCATCCAGCATCGCGCGCATCCGGGGCAGGGTCTGAGGATAGGTCGGCAGCTTGGTGTAATGCGTGCTGGCCTCGCCCTTCAGGTCACCGGGTGCGGCATCGGCGAACAGTGCCTCGTACCAGCTTCGACCTCGAGCGTAAATCTGGTCGTCGGAGAAGTAATTGGGTTCTTTCGGGGTGCTCATGAACACACCCTTCTGGTGCGCCAGCTGCGCTTGCAAGGTCGACGTGCCGCATTTCATCGCGCCGATGATCAGGAAATCGGGCAGGCTCATGTCATTCATCCGGCGCCCGGCTCGGGCCAAGCGGGCGAAGCGTGTTGATCCAGATATCGTGCGCCTCCGAGGCAGTGGCGAGTGGCACGGTGCGCCCTGTCAGGCAGCGCGCCTGCGCGATCAGTCGACCTGCCCCCCACATCAGGTTCGCCAGCACGGGCCCCAGCGGGCCGTAAGCCTGCCTGAAAAACCGGGTGCGAGAGGCGTAGTAATAAGGCGGCAGACGGCTGCGCGCCTTTTCAAGCGCCTTGACCGGCCCGCTGCCGCCACGGAAATGCACCGCCACCGCACACGGTTCCTGCACGATGCCCCAGCCCGCGCGACGGGCGCGAAGGCAATATTCGGCGTCCTCGAAATAGAGAAAATACCCCTCATCCATCTGGCCGATCTGGCGCACCGTGCTCCCCCGCAAAAGGATGCAGGCAAAGCTGGCCCATTCGATCTGTTCGGGGTCCACCGGGGGCTGCAGGGCCACGACATGACGCTGCAAGAGCTTCGTGACAGGTCCGCTGGCGGCGCCGCGGATCAACTCGCTGGCGGGCGAATGAAAGCGGAAGCAGCTGACCTGCACATCGCCGTCACGGGTTTCGATCCGCGGGGCGATCAGGCCGGCCTGTGGGTTGGCGTCGGCCGCCGCAAGCACCGTTCGCAGGAAACCCGGGCGCAGCAGCGCATCGGAATTCAGGATCAGGTAGTGCTCCGCCTGAACGGCCGCCATTCCTTGATTGTGCCCCCCCGAGAAACCGGAATTCACAGGCGATCGGAGCAGCGAGATCGGCGTGTCCTCGGGCTGCGCAGCGATCCAGGCCTCGATCTGCTCGGCCGAGCCATCGCCCGAGGCATTGTCCACCACCACCACCCGGGCGTCGAGATCGCCGATATCGTCCAGCACGGAGCGGACACAGTCGAGCGTCATGGGGCCGGTGCGGTAATTGATGACCGAAATCGCGATCCGGAAGGTCATGTGGAGGTGGATTTCGTGCCTGCTTTTGCGCGCTCGATACGTTTGGTCTGCCGGGTATAGCGGATTTGTGACTGCATCAAGGCACGCTCGGCCGGTTCGTTCAAGGCGGTTGGGGGGCGGTAACCGGCGCCGTCGCCCCCGGAAGTTTCTGCCACCACCTTGGGCCGGCTCTCCGCCGCTTGCCACTCCAGCCGACCCCAGAGAGCCCCGGCCAGAAGCCAGGTCAGCGGGGTGTTGGAACTGTTCGGGACGAGATCCACTAGGTTGGCTGCCAGGATGACGGCCAGCGCCGAGCTTTCCATGCCCACGCCATATTTGCGTCGGTGAGCGAACAACAGAAGAATGGGAAGGGTGAGAAGACCGTAGAGCCCGATATAGCCGACCCACCCCCTGACGCCCAGCGTGATGATCCAGTCGCCATCCGAGATCGTGATGTCGCCTCCCGCGTCGTTGTAGACGCGGGACCGGCCCCAGCGCCCCCACCCGAAGAACGGCCGTTCGTTCGCCTTCGCCAGCATGCGCTCCTCGTTTTCAAGCCGTGTCGCGAACGATGCCGCCCGTTGTGGATCGATACCCTCTGCGAGTTGCAGCACGCGATCGACTGGCACAACATCTGCACCGCGTGCCACCGGATAGGCGAGGATGAGGCTCCCGATCACCGCCGCCGCCAGGAGCTGGCCGCGCACGCCGAGAACCAGGATCACCGGCACGAGCGCGGTGGCGATGAAGAGTGCCCCGAGAGTGCGCGACAGGACAAGCGTGCCCAGAAGCCATAATGCACCCAGAAGGAACACGCCGCGTCGCCGCGCGTCTATCCGAGACAGGGCAACCGTTGCCAGCAATGCCATGCACAGGAAGATGCCAAGGACTAAACCATGCTGCAGGAATACAACCGGGCGAAAGCCGCCGCCCCTGACGTGCTGCGCCCAACTGTGCGGGAAAAATCCATAGACCCACCTGTTCAGTTGCGGCGACATGCGCACTTCGAAGAGCGCCAGCAGCGAGTAGCCGAGCGCTGCCACGCAGAGGACCAGCAGCAACAGGCGATGGGTCTCCGGGCTTGCCAGGAAGCGACGCGCCAGAAGTAGCGGCAGGAGCATCAGGAGTGCGGCAGCGGCCATGGCCACGGCATCGTAAAGAGTGACCGCCGGCAGGCGGCGGAAACCGTATGTCAAGGGATCGGTGTTCGTCAGCGCCGTCAGCACGGCTCCCCCCAGAAGCATGGCGATGAGGAGGCGAAGCGCGGGGTGCCGGGGTATGAGGCCATCCGGACGCGCCTCTGAGGCTGACCGATCCGCGAAGACAAGTGCCAGTACCAACGCCGTGAGCGCCGGGATAGAGCGCTTGTCGAAGGCGGGCACGCCGGGCAGGTTCAGCGACGTGTTCTCCGGCAGGAACAGAAAGCCGCCGACGATCGTGACGAGGATGGCAAGCGGCAGGCGCAGCTTCCGGAAGAAAGCCACGCTGACGAGGGGCCACGCGAAAAGGGCCAGGAGCGGCGGCACCATGACTCAGCCAGTCCCCTGCAAGATGTTGAAATTCAGCGGCTCGGGTGCACGCATGCGTCTGACCAATTGCTTCCGTCGCCCCGGCTTCTAGCACATCGCATTGAGACACCCCAGCCTGGACGGATACGCTTCAGGCCGCATTTTGTGCCTTCCGGCACGGCGATTGTCCAAGGACAGGCGACAAGCCGTTCTTCCCGCAGGCGCGGGTTTACCCGCATGACCGGCTCGGACATAACAACGTCGTAAAGGAAAGGTAATTCCCGGCATGCCCCGCCGCCCCTTGCCACGCCTGGCCTATCTGACCTCGCTTTACCCGGCGGTGTCGCACACGTTCATCCAGCGCGAGATAGCCGGGCTTCGGGCGCTTGGCTTCGCGGTCGAGACCTGCTCTGTCCGCCGGCCCGACCCTACCCACCTCAACGGCCCGGAGGAGCGCGAGGCCGAAGCCGACAGTTTCTACATTCTCGATGCGGCACGCCGGCCGACCATCCTGCCACGCGCCCTGCTTTTCACGCTCGCCCGTCCAAGCCGCGCGCTGCAGACGCTGGCGCTGGCCTGGCGCACGGCGCCGCCCGGCATCCGGGGCGGCCTGAAACAGCTGGCCTACCTGGCAGAGGCGATGATTCTCGCCCGACACCTCGTGGCCCGGAACATCGACCACCTCCACAACCATTTCGCCACTGCCAGTGCCAATGTCGCGATGCTTGCCTCCAAAATATCCGGCATTCCTTTCAGCTACACGCTGCATGGACCATCGGACTTGTGCGAGCCTGATACTTGGCAGCTGCGCGAGAAAACCGCGAGAGCCGACTTCGTCGCCTGCATCAGTCATTTTGCCCGCAGCCAGGCCATGTTGTTTTGCGCTCCGGACCAGTGGCAAAAACTACGGATCGTGCATTGCGGTGTTTTCCCCGATCTTTATGCTCATCCCGCTCTGGCGTCTCGCACAGGCATGCACCTTATCTTTGTTGGGCGCTTGGCACCTGTGAAAGGGCTGCGCGTTTTGTTCGAGGCCTTCCGAAAGTCGTGGGCCGCTCACCCTGATCTGCGACTGACTTTGGTAGGTGACGGCGAGGATCGGGCGCATCTGGAGAAACTGGCAAAGCCTTTTGGCGATGTAGTGCGTTTCGCAGGCTACATGTCGCAAGACCAGGTGGCCGCAACCTTGCAATCTGCCGACGCGTTTGTGTTGCCCAGCTTTGCTGAAGGGCTCCCCGTCGTCCTGATGGAAGCACTCGCCAGCGAACGACCGGTCATCGCGACACAGGTGGCCGGGGTCGCTGAACTTGTCGAGGACGGCGCGAACGGTTTTCTCGTGCCGCCTGGTGACGCCGAAAGCCTCGCGGGCCGGATCAGCGCGCTTGCCGACGATCCGGCTCTGCGCACCCGTATGGGCGCGGCCGGCCGCGCCAAGGTAGAGGCCGAATTCGACGCGCACCGGGAAGCTGCGCGAATCGCTGCACTTTTTGTCGGCGAAGGCGGTCACAATCCTCGCCCTGAACCATTAAAATCTGCCCGTGAAATGTCCTGATAGTGCACCCAATTCTGACGTTGTTTCGGGATACCTCCTCGCGAACCAAATCGCCAGCTGGGCTCTGATACTAAATACCGGCTTACTTGAGAAATATTCCATGACACCGATACGATCGAAACCGGAGCTGACCTTTCCGCCTGCTGTTGCAGAGCGCGTTCGCCGAGAATACGCGAAAGCGCATGTGATACTGGAGTACGGGTCGGGTGGCTCCACGGTTCTGGCCGCCGGGCTGCCCGGAACAAGGACCTTCAGTGTCGAGAGCGATGAGAATTGGGCCGAGGGCCTTCGTTCATACATTGCAGCGCAGCACCCGGACGCGGCGGTGACCGTTCATCATGCCGATATTGGCCCGACCCGGGAGTGGGGACATCCGGAACGGTACCGCAAACGCCATGTCCTGCGTTATCTGGACTATTCACGTTCCGTCTGGAAACGAGAGGATTTTCTTCACCCCGACCTGATCCTGATCGACGGTCGCTTCAGGATCGGCTGCTTTCTGACCTGCCTTGCGAACCTCCGACGCCCGACCCGTATCCTGTTCGACGACTATGAAAACCGGCCAAGGTATCATGTTGTGGAGCGCTATTGTCGCCCGGTCGAGACGGTCGAGCGTCTGGCCGTCTTCGAAGCGAGGCCTGAGAATGCCCCGCGCAGCTTCGACTTCGGTCGTATTCGTGCAGAACTTCATCGTATCTGGCCGCGGATGCGGCATTTCGAGCGCAGCAATACAGGGCCGTGTGGCGGATGATCGGAATGTCGAAACAACCCGTCGCCGTCTATGGCGCCCTGCGCTCGGGCACGACGATGCTCCGGTTGATGCTCGATGCCCATTCGAGGCTGTCCTGTCCCGGCGAAACGGATTTCATCTGCGATCATCTGCGTGACGAGGACTCGTACGATGAAAAGGCGCTGGAACGTGACCGCATCTATCGCGCACACCGAGAGCGTTACGCCGACCAACCCCTGCCAGAGCTGACGCCAGATGCACTGATCGGCCGGATTTCCGGGGTGGACTGGACAGCCGTTCTGATGCTGCATCGTCACATCTCCAAGGCGGTCGCGCTGTATCCCGACCTCCGTATCATTCATTTCCTGCGTGATGCGCGGGACGTGGCACGTTTCAGCATTGGCATGGGGTGGGCGGGCAATGTCAACCATGGTGTTGATCACTGGATGGACACCGAACGCGACTGGGCAAGGGTCGCCCCTCGGCTGAAACCGGGGCAGTATCTCACGATCCATTATGAGAGCCTGATCGATGTGCCCGAAGAAACGCTGAGCCGAATCTGGCAATTCATCGGCGTCGACTATGAACCGGTGATGATCGACTACGACAAGACCAGCACCTATTCGAAGCCGTCACCGAAGTTGATATTCGAGTGGAAACGCACGCAGAGCCCGCGGGGGGTCGGACTTGTGGAAGCCAAGATCGGTCCAATGCTGGCAGCCGCAGGCTATCACCCGAGCGGGATTGCGCCACATCATCCGTCCGGTTTCGAGAAGCTCTCACTGACGCTTGGAAACAAACGCGCGACATGGTCTAGGCGCATCCGGCGTTTTGGGCTGCTCGATCCGCTGGTGGTCGCGGTGGCGCACCG
The DNA here is from genome assembly GCF_041365695.1 of Rhodosalinus sp. 5P4. Taxonomy (NCBI): domain Bacteria; kingdom Pseudomonadati; phylum Pseudomonadota; class Alphaproteobacteria; order Rhodobacterales; family Paracoccaceae; genus Rhodosalinus; species Rhodosalinus sp. 5P4. The sequence continues at coordinate 474,602 of NZ_JBGFSJ010000004.1, read as the reverse complement.
ACTTCGCCTGCCAAGGCTGTCAGAAAACGCGCAACGCAGAATGGATGAGAAGACCATCAAGTGGTTGAAATGAATGATATCAGCGGGCGTGGCGCTCTCTATGAAGACTGATAAACCTTGCCACGTTCGCTATTTGGCGACGCGTCATTTTGCGAGTCTCGACGGCTTGCGGTTCATCTGCATTTCAGCCGTGATCTGGCATCATATGCCGGACCGCCCCGACGCGATGATGCTTTTCGCGCGCGGCCATGTAGGCGTCGATTTCTTCTTCGTGCTCTCCGGCTTCCTGATCACTACCCTGCTTCTTCGGGAAGAGGCGGCCGAAGGGTCGTTCAGCCTCCGAGGTTTCTACTGGCGGCGCATCCTGCGCATTATCCCGATCTACTTCCTCGTGGTCAGCCTGGCCGCCTTCTACGCCATCGTTATCAAGAACCACACCGAACAGCTGCAGATCCTGCCTTACTACTACCTATTTCTGTCGAACTTCCTGGCGGTGGAGGATATCGGCTTTCTGGCCCCCACCTGGTCACTGGCGGTGGAGGAGCAGTATTACCTTGTCTGGCCCGCACTGCTGCTTCTGGTTCCAAGGGGCTGGATCGTTTCGGTGTTGCTTGCTTTGATCTCGGTGAATGTGTTGGCGGCAATAGGGGCGTTTGCCTTGGTTGGAATTCATCCGATCGACATCGCGCATCTGCGTCTGCAAATCGGCGGAGCCACCTATGCGCCGATCCTTATGGGCTCGCTTGTCGCGATTCTTCTGAACCGGCCGGCGGGTTTTTCCTTTCTCCGACCGATCACCGCCTTCCCGGGTGCCCCCTGGCTCTGGTTTGCCTGTCTCCTCCTTGCTCTGGGGGCTTTCCCCGGCGCTCTCGAAGGCCTGCCGAACTTGCTGGTGCACAGCCTGATGTGCCTGATGCTTGTGAGCCTCGTGATCCGTGAAGATCACGCCATGGCACCCGTGTTGAAGCTGCAACCGATCGCCCGAATCGGGCAGATAAGCTACGGGATATACCTCTATCACCTCTTTGCGCTCTCCCTGGTCATGAAGGGGTTCGAGGAGCTGGGCCTCACAGGCGCAGGGTGGATCCTGGTTATTTATTATGCCCTGTCGATCATGATTGCGGAAACAAGTTACCGATATTTCGAGGTCTGGTTCATGCAGTTCCGAAAGAAACCGCCACCCCATGCCAATTCACGGCCCCCACGCACGGAGCGAAGAAGATCATGATCGCCTCGGCTGCCAGTTTTCGCCTCGAAGCCGTGACCTTAGGCGGAGAAACGCAAGCCGGGCAGCAACAACTGCTTCGAAAATACGACCGCGTCTGAGAGCTCCGAGCGCGACAAGATGTTGTCGATAGCCATACCTTGAGAACCACTTGGTCCGTGCGCGGGACAGCAGGTCTAAATCTGGAAAAGGAGCTGATATTCCCAAATTACTCTCGAGCACCTTAAGATGCCCTTTGCATATTCTCGCTCCATTACTTGTTGATTGGTGTGGATGGCGGCGATAATCCATTACCTTGATTCCGTGACTGAAAATTCTTCCAACATGAATTAGTCTAAGATTAAGGTCTATGTCCTGAGAATATCTAAATGCCTCGTTGTAACCATTAACTTTTTGAATAGCAGACTTTAGATACAAACACTGCGATGGACAAGGCGTGACACGCAAGGCGATATCTTGCAGCTTGACTTCTTCTATTGGTGTCGGGTTGGCATGCAGGAGGTTTCCGTTCTCATCGATAACGTCGTTCGATCCGAAAACCATCGCGGCGTCGGCTCGTTCCGCGAAGGCTCTCAAGTGATCCCGGATCGCGTTCTCGTGTAAACGATCATCGGCGTCGAGGAACAGGAGGTAATCTCCACTCGCTTTCGACAAACCGGCATTGCGCGCCGCCGCAGCGCCACCGTTCGGGCCCGTCAAAACCGCTATCCTCGCATCCTGCGAGGCCAGATCGCGAGCCGTTTCCAGCGTACGATCCTGTGATCCGTCATCGACGATGATGATTTCCAAAGGCGGAACCGATTGCTGGAAAACGGAGTGCACCGCTTCTTTCAGGAATCTATCGGCATTGTACGCCGGGATGATAACACTTACTGATCTCGTCATTTCCTTCGCTAATCCATTTGTGCGTGTAGACATGTTTCGAAGGCCCTCCGGCACAACGTGCTAAAAAGCGCTTGTTCTGGCAACCTGAAGCTGCGTCACCCACCGCTCCAAACCGCCGCACGTTCCGCCTCGATCCGAACGACCGTACGGGCCTTTCCGCGCCAGAGGACCTCGCGCTGGTAGGCGCGGATGAAGGCGCGCAACTCGGGGTCGGGCAGTTGGGCCTCCCCTCGCCACCATGCGCCCAAGTAGCCCTGCAGCGTGGCGAGTCCCCCCAGCAGATAGGGGCGATAGCGCATCCGGTTGACCGCCGTGGCCAGAAAGTAGAGCGGGTCCGTTCCCATGAAATACTGCCCGCGCCCGTGGCGCCGGCGCCCCGCGTAGATGTTCTGCTGGCTCGACCCCATCGGGCGCAGATGTTCGAATTCGAGCTCCGGGTCTCGCCAGCTCACGGCTTTCCACCCCAGCATCCGGGCCTTGTGGCAATCGATCCCGTCCCACATGACTTCCCGCACGAAACCGCCGATTTGCCGGAAACAGGGAGTCCGGTAGAATTTGGTCATGCCGAGAGAAACGTCGTCTCCGATGCCTTCGCTGATGGACCGCCCGGCCCTGTCTTTGAAATAGGCCTTACCAGAACAGGTGCCGACGCGGGGATCTGCCTCCATCCGGTCCATCAAACCGGCGAAATAGCCTCGCGGCAAATCCAGATCGAGGTCGAGCTTGCACAGGTACGTGTAATCGGTGAGCGAAACCAGATCGAGGCCCGCGTAAAATGCATCGATCACGCCTGGGCCCACGGCCCGATGCCCACGGTCTTCGCGCCGGATCACGTTGATCCAGTCATGCCGCGCGGCATACTCGGCGAGGATCTCCGGGCTCTCGTCGGTGGAGCCATCGTCGACGATGATCCAGCGCGCCGGCCGCTCGGTCTGTGCGACCACGCTATCGAACGTGCGGCGCATGTACTGCGCCTCGTTCCGGCCGGGCGAGATGACGAGATAGGCGCGGCAAGGGTCGGAAGATCCAGTCATGCCGTGCTACTGCTGCCGGATTGTGGCATGAGGATGAATATCGTTCGCCATATCTTACAAAACCCACTTATGTTGCGTTAACTCGTGCGCGACGTCTGTCCGTCGCGCGACTTGAGCACGCGGCGGTGCCGAGCAATGTATGAATAGACATGGTTGGTAACCCATGACATTGACTCACGCAATCGACGGCAAGACGGCACGGATGTGTGTGATCGGGCTGAGCCATGTCGCGCAAGCCGGGGCTGATCTCTCCGGTCGGGCCGTTTATGGCTGGGGTCAGAAAGCAACGGGAATGACCGGTCGTTGCGCGTGCCGGCAAAAGGAGTAACGCCGCATGTCTCTGACCATGACCGTCCTGCGCCTCTATGCGGCGCTGTTGCGGAAGGCGACACCGAATTCCGGCCTGACGAAAATGGCATTCAACCCAGTGACGAACCGGTTGTTCGCCAAACTGCAGCGCCAGGGCCACCATCTTCTGCCCACGACCACGCTGGAAGGTGTGCCGCTCGAGGTCGATACCCGCGATTATCACGGGCGCATCCTCTGGCTCTTCGGCTCCAACGATTTCAAGGTGTCACGCCTCGCGCGGGCGCTCCTGCGGGACGGCGATGTCTTTCTGGACATCGGAGCAAACTATGCGACCGTGGGTCTTAGCGTAGCGTCCCGCTTTGGGCCGACCGTCCCGGTCCACCTGTTCGAGCCGCAGCCCGCCTTGGCTGACACCGTAGCCGCCGGCATCGCTGCAGCCGGGCTTGCGGACGCGGTCAAGTTGCACCGCTGTGCGCTCTACGACTCGGCCGGGACGCTGACGCTGCGCGTGCCGGCGACCCATTCCGGAATGGCGACCCTTGAGGCAGACAAAATGCTGAGGGGAGAGACGCGCGAGATCGCGATCCCCACGGAAGACACCGCCGCCTATGTCGCGCCTCTCGTCGGTGAACGTTCTTTTGGCGTTAAGATTGACATCGAGGGTGCCGAGCCAAAGGTCCTTCCCGCGCTCGTCGCCATGCCCGGCCTGCGCTTTTGCATTTTCGAGGGCGCCAACAACCAGGAAGACCTGTTCGACCTTTTCACACGTGCTGGTTTCGCCCTCTTCGGCCTCCGCCGCAGCGTTTTGAGAGTCACCCTCGGCCCGGTGGCCACAGTCGAAGAAGCCGCGCAATACCATGACCTCCTCGCATTGCGGGATGGTCCGGCGCTGGAGGCTTCGGTCGTGCAACTCTCCGAAATTGTGCGATCGGCGCGACCTGCGCCGCAGTAGTTTAAGCGACGTGAGTGGTCTCGGACTTCCTCGCAAGGTTGTAAATCTTCACAACCTGCAGCGCCTTCGCAGACCGTTCAGTCGGCGAAAGCGAGGTCGCAAGTCGTGGTGGAACGCGGGACGCGCAGGTCAGACATGATTTCGGGCCGCGCTCCTATGCGAACAGTTTAGCCCCGTGTGTTCAGTCACCAGTTTGCCCGTGCCGCTATAATAGATCGCCAGCAATAAGATGACGAGGGCGATCGCTTCCAGAAGAACTCCACCGCCGGACGCTTACCGCCTTCTTGCTCTTCGGCCCCAATAATTTCAAGATGCCGCGGCCTGCCCAGTCCCTTTCCCTGATTTCAAGATCTCGACTTGTTCAGAAAGGGCTTCTGCGCCCCTTCTGGATGAAAAGTTGGTTTCGACCTTGCGTCTTGCTGCTTTGCCGATGGATGTAGCCTTCACTGGATTTTCGATAATATAGAGAACCGCATTCACAATCGCTTTGGCGGACCGTGGCGGAATTAAAAATCCATCAACGTGGTCATCGATTAGCTCCATGACGCCGCCAACGCGGGCTCCAATGGTTGGGACCTCACAGCTCATCGCCTCCATGAAAGCCACACCAAGCGCCTCCTTGAAGCTGGCCAGTATGAAGATGTGGCTTTGCAAAATATTTTTCTTCACTTCCTCCGAGTCGGTAGCCCCTAGCAATAACACATCGTCTTTTAACCCTAGTTCAAGGATTTTGTCCTCAACAACTCTCCGGAAGCCCGTGCCGCCGCTATCGTCTTCTCCTGCAATCACCAATTTTGCTGGGACGCCTTTATCCCTTAGATTTTTTATGGCAGCGATGGACTCCAAGTGGCCTTTAATTGGATTGAGTCTGGCGCACGAGAAGATGCGCAGGTCCCCCGTTCCATCGAACGGTTTATACGGAGAAATTCTTTTAAAGTGTTCAGTGTCAACGCCCATTGCTTGCTTTACAAGTCTTTTGGGGAGGTCATCGCCAAGATGAGTTCTGAGATCCAAAAGCAAGTTGTCCGTAATAACCATTCCAAAGCTGGCGTTTCTCCATTTAAAGTTCTGGAGGGGTCCATAATCTTCCAAAGCGCCGTGAAGTGTGAGGCTATAAGTTTGTCCGCTGTAAAGACTTGAAAGTGCAGCGATTAAGGCTGAGCGACTACAGGAATGGACGTGGACATGCTGGATATTCTTTTGTTCGCAGATCCGCGAAAGCTTGGCTGCTAACGGCAAGCACAGACCGGCGTCACGAAGAGAAAGGTTTTGCTCAGCAAGAGTTCGCCGGCTGGCTGTCCATGACAGAGCTCTGAAAGCAGAAGCTATATCTTGATGAGCCAGATATGTTGTCTCCTTTATCGCCTCTTTGGACCATGAATGTACAATTAGATTTTTCGGAGGAGGTCTGGTGCTTAAAAGCGTAACTTCGTGGCCAAGTCGGCGAAGTTCATTTATTTCACGCCAGAAAAACATATGTGTCTGCCCGGGAAATTCTGGCACAAGATAGCCAATATGAGACAGCTTATCCATTTTTCTGTTTTCCAATAAATTATCAGGAAATCCAGCCCCTTAAGGACGCAATCTTAATATCGATTGATAAACCGCGCCAACCTGCTTTGCCTTGGCGGACCAGGTAAAGTCGCTCAAGGCGCGGTCGTGGGCTGCGGCGGATAGGCGTGCAAGGGGCGAGGGGTCGGTGGCGAGTGCGGCGAGGCGGTCGCGCAAGGCAGACACGATCTCGGGCCGCGTTCCTATGGGAACGGTATAGCCCGTGTCTTCGGCAACCAACTCGCCGGGCCCGCCGTAATCGACCACAAGCGGCACGGTGCCGAGGGCCATCGCCTCCAGAACCACGCCGCCGCCGAACTCGCGGATCGAGGGAAAGGCGAGGATATGGGCGCGGCCGAGGATGTCGGGCACCGCCTTGTGGTCGACCCAACCGTGGAAGGTCACCGCATGGTCGAGGCCGAGGGCCGATGCCTGGGCGCGCAGCTCTGGTATCATCGGCCCATCGCCCACGATGTCGAGCAGGAGCCGGCCATCGGATAGCAGCGGCGCCGCCGCCTCCAGCAGCATGTCCGGACCCTTGTAGGGCACCAGCCTGCCCACGAAACAGGCGCGCAGCGGCGGCGGCGTCGGACGCTCATGCGGCGTGCCGAACCTGTCGGGGTGGATCGCGTTCTCCGGCATCCAAGTCACCTTTGGCTGGAACTCATCCGGGATTTCGCTCGCCGTGTGGCGCGAACCGGCGAGAATCGCGGAACAGGCCTGCAGCATCCTTCGCCGTCCCGGCGCAACCTTGTAGGCGCCACGGACGTAGGAGAGCCATTCCTTCTCCTTCCGCCGAGCGTTGTCGAAAGCCCTTGGCCAGGGTACGCCGCCATTGAGCGGACCCAGCACGAAGGGCACGCCGGCAGCGGCGCAGGGCGCGGCGATGGGGCTCACCACGGTCGGCGAGAGCGGCGTGATCCGATGGACGGCGTCGAAGCCGCCCGCGCGTATCTCCGCCCCGAAGCGGCGCCAGACCAGCCGCTCGAAATAGGGATAGGACAGCGCGTTAAGCGCCATCTTAGCGGTCCAGCCGAGCCGGAGCGCTTTGCTCATACGCCAGAGCGGCCGTTCCACCGCCTCGCTGTCGATGGCGGTGAAGTCCTCTCCCTCAACGAGACCCGCCCGCAGGATCGCATCGCGGTTGCGAACCTGCGTGACGAGATGCACGTCCGCCACCTCTCGCAGAGCTTGCGCCAGCGACCAGCCCACGAGAGGCACACTTACCCATTCGGGGTTGGCCGCCTCAGCGAGTACCAGAACACGAGGCTTGGATTGCAATCGAGTCATTCCAAAATGCGGTATTTTCCCACGCGTAATCAAAACCCAGCATGTTGTCGACCCTTGGGTGATGGGGGCCAACGCGATCTCGCTTGCGTTTCCCAGACCCCAGAAAGAACACCGATCGAGCGAAACTGGCGCCCTCGCGCACTTTCCTTGCGTCTGAACGCTGATTTCGCGGGCGAGAGTGCCGTGGCAACCGGATCAAACCCCGACCGTCCTCGACGGTTGGCGCTGCTGCATTGCGGATCAAGCCCAATCCTGTCGCCGCGTGCGCTGCATCTCGGCCGAACCATCGGCTCACCTCAGCGAGGGCATCCGGCAACCTCCGGTCGAGGGCGGGGTGAGGAGACTCATCGGTTCAGTCGGCGGATCGCCCGCACAGGGACAGACCGCTCCAAACCCGGGCACTTGTGCCGCCCCGTGAACAGCTGCTTTCGCAGCGTCGCGCCACAGGTTCAATTTCTTGCCAACCGCGAATAAAGCTCTCACTTTCGCGGCGCGATGTTGCTAGGGTTCACGCGGTGCAGAGGTTCCCTCTCCGCTATGTCTGTTGGTGAACGCAGGGCCGGGTTGATGGTGTCCGAAAGCAGTTTCTCCTCTTCGATCCGGCCGCTTGGAGCGGTCAATGGCTGGGGGCTCTTCTGGCTCCTCGTCGCCACGGTTTCGGCCGGGTTCTACTTTTCGAACGGGCTTCGCGCCTTGCTCGAGGCCTGGCAGCTGCCGGAGTACAGCCACGGCCCCCTGATTCCGGTGCTCTCGGCGTTGCTTTTCCTGCGTCACATGAGGGAGGTGCCCGTCGATCCGGGCCCCAAGAACGACCGCTGGCCGGGTGTCGCACTCGTCGTCGTCTCGTTGCTCTTCGGCGGCCTGGGCATCCTCTCCGGCATCGACGACATCGTGGCCTATGCGCTGATCCTCTGGATCGGCGGCATGCTGCTGATCAGCTGGGGCTGGCGCATCGGTTGGCGCTTCTGGCCCGGCGTCGTCCACCTTGCGCTGATGCTGCCCTTGCCCGGCGTGATCTACTACAAGACCACGACCTATCTGCAGTTCGTGTCATCGGAACTTGGCGTGTGGTTCCTGCGGCTGCTCTCGGTGCCGGTGTTTCTGGATGGAAACATCATCGATCTCGGCGTGACCCGCTTGCATGTGGCCGAAGCCTGCTCGGGGCTGCGCTATATGTTCCCGATCCTCAGCTTTTCCTACATTTTCGCGGTGCTTTACCAGGGCCCGGCGTGGCACAAGATGGTGTTGCTGCTGTCGGCTGCACCGATCGCGATCGTGATGAATTCCATTCGCATCGCCGCGGCCGGCATCATCGTGCAGCAATTCGGCAACGAATGGCTCGACGGTTTCACCCATTTCTTCGAAGGCTGGGTGATCTTCGTCAGCTGCGTCGTTATCCTTTTCCTCCTGGCGTGGTTGCTGCTGTTCCTGCATCCTGAACGGCCCTCGCTGACAGAGGCCTTGGACCTCGACATTTCCGGCGTCATGCCGCAATTCGCACGGCTTCAATATGTGCGCGCCTCGGGCGCAATGGTCAGCGCAGCGGTCGCAGGCCTGATCGCCCTCGGTGCGCTTGCGTCGCTGCCCGACCGTGGCGGCGTTGCACCGGAACGCGATCCCTTCTCGCTGTTCCCGCGTGACTTCGGAGAGTGGCGACAGGCCGGGCCGAGGGAATTGTTGACCGAGGGCGTGGCCCAAAGTCTTGGCGCGGACGACTACCACCAGGTGACCCTCACCAGCCTTGCCGCAGCCGCCCCCGTGGGACTGTTCATGGCATGGTACGAAGACCAGAGCCAAGGCGGCGTCCATTCCCCGGAGATCTGCCTGCCGGGCGGCGGCTGGGAAATCGCCTGGCTGGAACGCACCGACGTGACCGCGCAACTGGGCAGTGACACACCCTTCCACCTGAACCGCGCGATCATCCAGCAAGGCGAGGCGAGGATGATGGTCTATTACTGGTTCCAGCAGAAGGACCGCCGGATCGCGTGGGATTTCGCGGCGAAATATTGGCTGATGGTGGATGGAATCATCACTGGGCGCACCGACGGTGCCCTTGTCCGCCTTATCACCGCCATCCGTCCGGGCGAGAGCGACGCCGAGGCCGAAGCCCGCCTTCAGGACGTGCTCGAGGAAATCAACCCAGCGCTGCCCCGCTTCATTCCGGAGGGGTAGGGTTTATCATCGGTCATGCCATGAACTGTTTCATGCGATGACTGAAAATATCATCGCGCGATGACCCAATAATCTAGCAGGAAGTATATGTCGCCCGTATCAATCCCTTTCAATAGGCCTTCCCTCATCGGGGATGAGCTCAAACACGTACAGGAGGCCATTGAACGCGGCCAGCTTTCAGGTGATGGATACTTTACCAAAGCTTGCAACGCACAGCTCGTCCAAATGACAGAAGCAAAGGCAGCACTTCTCACGCACTCCTGCACCGCAGCTCTCGAAATGGCGGCCATCCTGTGTGATCTGCAACCCGATGATGAAGTAATAATGCCGTCATTCACTTTTGTGTCGACGGCAAACGCTGTCGCATTGCGCGGTGCCGTTCCGGTTTTCGTGGACATCCGGCCAGAAACGCTCAACATCGACCCCGATCAGGTGAAACAAGCTGTTACGGACAAGACAAAAGCCATATTTGCCGTGCATTACGCCGGCTTCCCGGCAGACATGGACGCCTTGGCCCAGATTGCCCGAAGCCACGATCTGTTGCTCGTTGAGGATGCCGCGCAGGCGCTTGGCTCAACATACAAGGGCCGCCCTGCAGGAAGCCTCGGCGATATGGCCGCCTTCAGCTTTCACGAGACCAAAAACATTATCAGCGGGGAGGGCGGTGCTCTGACGATTATGCGCCCGGACCTGATCGAACGGGCCGAGATCATCCGCGAAAAAGGCACCAACAGATCTCTATTCCTGCGGGGACAGGTTGATAAATACACTTGGGTCGACATCGGCTCATCTTTTCTGCCCGGTGAACTTGTCGCGGCTTTCTTGAATGGCCAGTTGGAACAAGCAGACGCCATCAAGACGCAACGCTTGGCACTGTATGACCGTTATCGAGCAGCCTTTTCCGACCTTGCCGCTACAGGTCGCGTTCAATTGCCACTGGAGCCGGAAGGCACCACCGGCAATGGGCATATGTTTTATTTTCTGATGCGCGACCTCGAAGACCGGCAGGCGTTTATCACGCATATGCGTGATGCGGGCATTATTGCGCCGTTCCACTACGTCCCGTTGCACTCGGCGCCGGCTGGGCTGAAGCATGCGCGTTTCCACGGCAACAGGCTGCCCGTGACCGATGATATTACAGCGCGGTTGGTTCGACTGCCGTTGTTCTATGAACTGAACAGCGCCATAGATGCAGTGATATCGGAAGTGCAGCGTTATTTCACGGAACAGAGGTAATGGGATATCTGACGCAGGATGCCCTGAAGGCGATGGGGTTCGCCCATCTGGGCAAAAACGTGAAGATCAGCGATAAGGCGTCCATCTACGAGCCCGAAAAGATGGAAATCGGTGATAATTCCCGGATTGATGATTTTTGCGTTGTATCTGGCAAGGTTGAGATGGGGCGGAACACTCATTTATCCCCCTTCTGCCTCGTAAATGGAGGAAAAGTTGGAATCTTTATTGGTGATTTTACCGGGCTTTCTTTTGGAACGAAGGTATTTGCACACACCGACGATTGTAGCGGTGAGGCAATGATCGGCCCGACAGTGCCGCGCGAATTCACGAACGTCCGCGCGCAGGCCGTTCATCTAGGACGCCATGTCGTGACAGGAGCCGGCACCATCATAGCTGCTGGTGTCACATTGGGCGACGGTGTTGCAACTGGCGCTGCGACGCTCGTTTTGAAATCACTTGATGGATGGGGAATTTATGCTGGCATGCCCGCCAGAAGACTGCGCGACCGTTCTCGCCATCTCTTACAGATCGAAAATGAGTATCTTCAGAAAAAAACTCAGGATTGATTTGCGAAAATGGCTCGTAATTACATTATTGTCGCCCCTCCCTATTCTGAAACAAGCGGCGGCAGACTCTTTCTGCATTACCTGGCACATGAACTGAATTGCATGGGTGAATGCGCCTTGCTCTGGCGTATGGGGCCTATGTTCAAGATGAATCCATATTCATACATACGCTGGATAATGAAGCGAGCCGGGATGAGAACTAATCCGGACCTTGATACACCCTTGGCGCGGTGGTCTGATCTGACACACGACAGTATCGTCGTGTATCCTGAAATCGTGCCAGGAAATCCTCTTGGCGCGCGTAATGTGGTACGCTGGCTGCTTTACAGACCCGGACTGCGCCACCCCTATAAATTCGGCTCAGATGAGATGTTTTTTACCGCAGGTCCAATGTCAGACATTCCACAGATCACCGGTGGAGCGCCCGAACTTTTCCTTTGGATTCTTAACCAAACCTACCGCAACGAAAACCGCCCTGATCGCAAAGGGGTTTGTTATATCGTGCGAAAGGGGAACCAAAAGCCACGGATTGCGGAAACCGAATCTGCCGATGCAATTTGCATTGACGGCATGACCCACGCCGAGGTCAACGATGTCTTCAACCGTTGCCACACCTTCTATTCTTATGACGAAGCCACGATGTATTCTCAATACGCGGCGGTCGCCGGTTGCATCAGCGTGGTGATCCCGGGGCTCTACGAAAGCCGTGAAGCGTGGGCAAAGAACCACAAATTGGGTCGTTATGGTATCGCCTACGGGTTGGACGACATCGCCCATGCTCAGGCGACGCGCCACAAGGTTCTGGATCTTTTGCAGTCAGAGGAAATGAAGGGCAAAGAAACTGTGAAGAACTTCACTCGCCTGACAAAAGAGCGTTTCTGGCAAAAAAGCTTATTGAGGAAGAGCTGAAATCGTGAAGGCATCACGATTGAAACAATCGAACGTCAGCCGCTTTTGGTCTTCTCCTTCTTGATTGGGATCCGGATCTTGTGAGGGCCACGCTTTTAAATCGGTATCTGCGCGGCGACACCCTCAGCGCCCGGGCTGGGAGGGGTGCTGTCTGGACGATCGGCGGCGTCGTGGCGAGTAATTTTTTGCGCCTTGCTTCGAACCTTGTCCTGACGCGACTTTTGTTTCCCGAGGCTTTTGGGCTGATGTCCTTGGTACAGGTCTTCATCACCGGTCTGGCGATGTTCTCCGATCTAGGGATACGCGCGTCGATCATCCAGAACGACCGCAGTAACGAACCTGCCTTTCTGGATACCGCATGGACGCTGCAAGTAATCCGCGGGTTTTTCTTATGGCTGTTCGCCGGTGTGATTGCGCTGCCTCTGTCGGCATTTTACGCCGAACCGATGCTGGCACAGCTTTTGCCAGTGGTAGGCCTGACTGCGTTGATTGCAGGCTTTACGCCCACGCGGGTGCATACGGCCAATCGCGATCTGGTTCTGGGCCGCATGACCCTGATCGATATCGGCACACAGGTCGTTGGGCTTGTGATTACGGTCATTTTAGCCTGGCTGTTACAATCGGTCTGGGCGCTAGCCCTTGGCACAGTCCTGTCGGCTGTCCTCAAGCAACTGCTTTTTATGATGCTTATGGAGGGGCACAGAAACCGTCTCTGGATTGATCGTTCCTGCCTGGGTGAACTGGTTCGTTTCGGAAAATGGATTTTTCTCAGTACTGCCGCTGGTTTTCTTGTCAATCATGCCGACCGCGCCATTCTTGGCAAGTTCATCACTTTGGAAATGCTTGGGATATATTCCATCGGATTTTTTCTGGCTAGCGTACCCAAGCTGGTTGGAAGCCCCCTAGGTGGCAAGATCGTCTTCCCACTTTATAAGCAGCGGCCTCCGTGGGAAAGCTTCGAAAACAAGCGCAAAATTTTTCACGTGCGGCGATTGCTGACCGGGGGCTTGCTGTGTCTCTCGGCAATGCTGGCATGGAGCGGAAACTGGCTGGTTGGGTTTCTCTACGATGAGCGGTACGCGGCAGCCGGTCCCATTCTTGTGCTGGTGGTGATATCCCAACTACCTGCGATCGTCTTCGGTAGATACGACTCGCTGTTACTTGCCGCCGGAGATTCCAAACGGTTCATGACCCGCGTGACCATGAACGCGATTGCGCAAACCACCTTAACACTCATTGGGGTCATGCAATTTGGCTTGATCGGCGCCATCTTGGCGCAGGGCCTGGCAGCGATCCTGGTTTATCCGGTGCTGATCGCCGCCGTGCGCCGATACCATGGCTGGGACCCATTGCACGACCTTGTGTTCGGTGCCGCCGCATTGGGCATCGCTGCGGTTGGGTTTGCGGTGAACCATGAAACAATTGTCCAACTCATCAATCAAACGATGCCATAACTGATCGGCCGCGCATTTTATTCAAGACTTGTACTCACTCCCTCTTCACGGCGTTGTCCACCCTCATCGAAAGAGCGCTCCAAGTGAGCGCGGGCAGGATGGCCGCACAACTCGCGTAGCGGCGGAACAGACGTCGAGGATTTCCTGACAACCGCCACATCCATTCCAGCGCGAATCTCCGGACCAGACGGGGGGCCCGTTTCTGCGTTCCGGCCACGAAATCCAGCCCCGCGCCGACGGAAACGAACCCAATGCACGGCAGCGCCTGGAGCGCTCTCGCGGCGAACATCTCCTGCTTCGGCGCGCCAAGCGCCAGAAGGCACACCCGGGCTTCGGACTGTTGCAGATCCTCGATCAGGCCCTCGGCGGCTGCGCCACTAGGATCAAAACCCATGGCCGGTGACAGGAGCGCAGCAATCTGCAGCCCGGGGTGATGCGCCCGAAGCCTCTCGGCGGCTTCGCGGAGCGCCTCCGGCGTGGAGCCCAGCAACGCGACCGGCGCGCCGAGTTTCGCGCATAATTCAATGAGAGGACCGACGAGATCCGAGCCGGTGACGAGGCTGACGGGCCGCCCCGCCAGCCGCGAAAGCCAGACGATTGGCCGCCCGTCCGCCGTCACATGGGTCTGTGCGGCGTAGGCTTGCCGAAAGGAGGAGTCCTGGCGCAGCTTGACGGCGTGGTCGAGGTTCATGGTGGCGACGGCAAAGCCTTCTTCCCGGGCGATACGGTCGCGCAGATCCTCCAGCAACGCGGCCTGGGACGGAACGGTGACCGCTTCCAGAAGCGCCGTGTCGCGACGCAGGCTGTGCTTCATCATCGTCGCAGAACCCTTTTGCCATCACCGTTTTTCGCTTGTCTCCCATACGACAGCAAGCGGGCGCGTTGCCGGGACACGTTCGTCTGGTACGGTAAGCGACCGTGGCTGCGTAAAGTAACACCGCGAACCTGGAAATGGAACGTGACCCGCTGCAGGGTTTAAGGTCATTCGTGACGAGAGCGCGGTCTTCGTTTCTTCTTTCATTCGGCGACGTCGCGAATGCTCGCAACCGCGCAACGACCCCCGGCCACCTCAGGCACCAGAGCACGTACGCACGATGATGCTTTGCATCGCTGGAATGTAAACAATCCCCCGTCAAATCAGAGCATTAGTCACGGCAAGGCCCGGTTCAGGCCATAATCAGGGCACAATTTCCGCAATGATCAGGGTTGCTTGTCGGCATGCTGCCGTCGCGTTGCTGGCCTTGGACTTCGTTGGCGGGCCCGGCGGGTTCTTGCCGAATATCTGGCCGTAAGCCACAGGGCGTGGTGGGAAGCTGGCCTGACCGCACACGGTCTTGTAGAGTTCGGAGAATAATAATGAGCATCGAGCAGCTCCCATGAACCTGAAGCTGGTCTTCGCCTTTGCGTGGAGCGTTTCGTGCGTCCGTAAACCGTTTGCGGGCGGGGGGATTTTTCGATCGCGTCCCGCTCTGTCCGTCCTGATCCCAACGGCACCATTCCCCTGACCCAGGAGATGACTTCATGGCCCCGAAGTTCGAGAATAATTCCCGCAAGTTCTGGAAGAAGGATACCGAGGGAGACCTCGAAGAGGAGAGCCTGCTCCAGGATGGGGCGGACACGGGTCTCGACGCGGATACGACATTGTCCGAGACGACGGACGCGAGCGAGCCATGGGGCCCTTCCGGTATGATGGCAGCCCGTGGGCGCATCAAGAAGATGCTCAGGGACGCCGAAGCCGACTCCGAGGAAACGGCGACGGATCCTGTGGCGGAACAGGACGAGCTAGCCCCGCAGCCCGAAGAAACCGAGGATGTCGCGGAAGAGGAGGATCCGGTCCTCGTCGCCCCGCCGCCCGACACGGAGACGGAAGAGCCGACCTCTGATTTCGTTGCCGATGACACAACGACAGAGCCGGTTGCAGAGGAGACAACGGAAGAGCTCGTAGAAGAGGACACAACGACAGAGAGTGACGCGGGAGACGCGACACCGGAGCCCGTCGCAGAGGAGACGAGGGAAGAGCCCGCAGACGAGGAAACAACGACAGCGATCGACGCCGGAGACACGACCACAGAGCCCGTCGCAGAGGAAACGACTGATGAGGCCGTCGAAGAAGATACCGAGACGGGGACCGGCGCGGGAGACACGATAACAGACACCGAGGCGGGAGACACGACTTCCGAAACCGATGCGGAGAACACGACGGAAGACGCAGGCGGAGATGACACGGCGTCGCAAACCGAAGGGGAAGCTGCCCTCGGAGAGCCCGTTTCCGTGTCTCGCCAGGTTGCCCCTACTGCCCTGGACGGCTCGGGAGCCTTGACCGTCGCCGGCGGCCGGGTCACGACGCTCTCCCTGCCAGAAGCGGCGGCGGATATCGCGGGGGTCAAGATCACCTCGCTGCCCACGCATGGCAACGTGACGGTGAACCCGGATTACACCCTTGCCCTTGTGCTGTCGGGATCCGACTACAGTGGCCCGCTGTCGTTCGACTACTCCGTTACCCATTCGGACGGATCGATCACCAGCCACACGGTCGAACTGAGCGTGTCGCAGCCGACGCTGGAGGCGGGCTGGGGCCTTGGCAATCACTACATGCTCGCCACGGACGCAAACGACGACCTTGTAATCGAGCACGGCGACAACCACCGCAAGCTCTACATCAGCAATGGAGAGAATGGCCTCACCAAAGCCGACATTGCGGCGATGGAGGGGCTGTCAGAGGGTGACATCACGAATGACTGGCTGATCGCGAATCCCGAATATGGCGGCTCGGAGGATTTGCCTCTGCAAGAGGACACTGTTGACCCGTGGCCCGAAACTAGCATCCTCGGCGGCTCGTCGTGGGTTCTGCTGGAACGCGGCCATGAATACAGCAAACATTGGTGGGGGATTGGCACAAAGGGTGAAAGTGAATTACACCCGCGCCTGATAACATCCTGGGGTTCCGGCGAAAGGCCGGTCATCACAACACAAAATAAAATTATCAAAGAGCCGGCTGAAAAGATTGTCGTGCAGAACATTCAACTCGAAGGCGGCTTATCTGTGTTGACTTCGAGCAACGTTATTCTTGACGGCGTGAAGCTCACTAAGGAAGGACTTGGGGTACAGGGCTTTGATTTCACGACCGTTGGCTGGACGATCCGAAATTCGGAAATTGTCAATGTAATTAAGGAGGCGCCGGTCGACCCGGACAATGGCTGGGAGGGAAATGCCAATAGGGAGGCTGGCTCTTACATAAAGAATGTCGAGGGTCTTCTCCTAGAAGGCAATATTTATCTTCATAACGGGTGGGGTGAAGGATACACAGGTTCACCCGATAACCCGATGCCGCCGAGCATGTATAGTCACAACCTCTACCTGCAAAGCGACACGCGCGATGTGACTGCTCGCGACAACATTTTCGCACAGGCCGCATCTGTCGGGGCGCAGTTTCGCGGCGGCGCGTTTGCCGAGAACAACCTTTATCTGGATAACCAGGCGGCCTTCAACGTTGGCGATGGCAACTTCTCGCTTCTGCTCGACAACATCGTGACTTCGGCAGGCTTTAAGGATGCTGAACAGATCGGCGCCAAGGATTGGGGCATTCGAAACGAGTCATATGACACATCACTATTGGGCAATATCGTCGCACACAAGGCCGATCCGAACAATCCAGAAGAGATTGCCTTCAAGACGCTGACAAAATCCAACCCCGCTTTCAACCAGTATGCGCCCTTCTTCAACGATACTATCGTCTACAACTGGAATGGCTTTGAGGCCAATATCGAGGGCCTCGATCCAGCAGCGCTGGACCAGGTCACGATCCAGAATTTCGCGCTCGAGTTTCTTGGGCTCGACCCGGCAGATGCCACGGCCAACGAGGACATGGGGCTCTATTACAAGAGCGGGTTGATTTACGATCTCATGGAGTATGCGCGGGCAAACTGGCAGGATGGCAGCCTGAGTTCCCGCGACATCATTGACTGGTTTCAGGCTGGGTTCGGCTTCGAGCCGCGCGCCGAAGGCGAGACCCACCACCGCTTCATTCCGAATGACCTGGGTGACGGTGTGCGTTGGGACAATCGCCTCAACTGGAGTTCGGACGCACGGCCCGATGACGGCGACACGGTCGATCTGGGCGGGAACTGGGTCAACTACGCGGGCACGACCGCCCTTTCCGCGCTTTCTCTCGGCCCGGGCGGCAAGCTGCAGGTGGGCCAGGGCAAGTTGACTGTGGAAGCCCTGGAGGTTGGCGAAAGCGGAGGCATGCTCTTCGTCGAGCGCGCCGGTCAGTTCTGGACCAACGGCTTCGCGGGCGAGGCCATGCTGTCGGTCGACGTCAGCGGCGGGCGGTTTGCCAATACCGGCGAGATTACAGGCAGTTTCACCATGAACGTGGATGGCGGTCAGGCGATCCTCGGCGTGGACAACGCGAGCTTCGGCATCGGCAACGACAGCGAATTGCGGATCTCGGGCTCCTCGGCAAAGGTCGGTTTCGACGGCGCGGAGAACGGTATCGCAACCCTGATGCTGGAAGATGGTGGCAGCCTGTCCTTCCTGTCCGACGGGAACGGCTTTGCCACCTTGAAGGAGTTCCGCAGCGGCGCCTGGGATCAGGACGGCAGCAATGTCCATTCCGGCATCACGCTGAACGGGACGCTAACCCTCGATCTCGGCGGGTTTGCCGGCAATGGCAGGTTGGAACTGATCGAGGTCGATGCGATCGCAGGTCACTTCGACGCCGTGTCCATTCATGGGCTGGGCGGCAATCGGGATGCAGAGCTTGTGATCGATTATGCCGCCGACCTTGTCATGTTGGAGTTGAGCAACGGTAGCGGGCAGGCCAGCATATCGACCATCGGAGATGCTCTGGACGGATCCGACGAAGATGCCGCCCTCTGGGACGAGTTGGCCGCCGGCCTCTCGCCTGACCCCTCCAGCGAAACAACTGTTGTCGTTTTCGATGACCCGATCGACCCTTTAAACGAGATGAGCTTCCTGTGATCCCGGGATGGCCAGTACTCCGAAACAATAACGCCACGGGCGACCCAACTCCTGGAGCTCGCCCGAGGGGAGGCCGCGTTCGGGCAGATCCGCCCGGTGGCAGAAGCGGCCCTCTCTGGCCGCTTCGCGGCGTTGTTGCACAGGTGTGACGGCGGAGGGCTCACTTAGTGAAGCCATGCCGGTACACGCACTCCATGAGAAAACACCCTCCCGCCCTCTATGGCCTGGCGAACTGCTTCAGCTAGAACGCGGCTCTGCGGAAACGGGGGCTCTGCTGACTTGGGGGCACCTCGGAACATGACCTGGTGCGCGCCCTTCCTCGCCGCCATGAACCAACTTCGAGCGCCACCGTTGCGCGCGCGACGGCAATCCGGGCAAAGACGCCACGAAACCGGCTCGACGGGTTTGTCCGACGCGCTGAAAAACGCCTCAGAAGGCCGAGGACGACCCCGCCGCTCGGCCTCAGCAGTCCGAAATCGCGCGATTGTGCGCGGCCAGGCACGATCCGAAGCGAAGAAACGCTCGACCGCACGGCCTCGTCCGGCAACCTTGATCCCAATCGGCAGGCCACTTGGGGAATTTCGGTCTAGACCGGGCCCTGGTCATTCGCGTTCAACCGTCCCGCTCCAACCTCCTGGTTTCGCCTGTCCGAGTAGCTCATGAGTTGCACGCTTTCGCACGCTGACGGGGCCATCACGCCCCCCCCCCCCCCGTGGCAAGCCACACCGGGCCGCCGGCTCGCCCGGTGTCCGCCGGCAAAGCACATGTTGCAAGATAACATCTGGCAGCGGCCGTTGGTTACGCCATGCCCCTTCCGACTTGACCGGCCGGCGATAACTGTCGACCGTCGGCCGACGATAACTTCCGATAGTTGAAGGCTTAACTAACGCGCTCGGAAGGGCGAAACCGGGGTGTTCTGAGGGGACAAATGCATGGGTGTTCATGATTTACAGGCGCGGGTGCGGTCGGGTCTTATCCGCGTGGCCCTGATCATCCTGGCGGGACTCCTGGCGGTCATGATCGCGGCACCCGATGCCCGGGCTCAGGCAAACGTGCTTGACCTGTCGAATGTCGATGTGGACGGGGGCTCGTCGACGGTGCGGACGATCACGCTTCCGGCGGGTACGAGTGTCGACAGCATTGCGTTCGACTTCTCGGTTCGCCATTTCGGAATTTCATATGGCTCGGAGACCAGGATCAGGATCACCGCACCCAACGGGACCACCGTGCTCTACCGGGGAGACAGTGATTTCGGATTTGCGTCTTCGCCCGGGACCTATTCCTTTTCCGGCACGCTTCCGTTTTCTTCGGGCGCGCCGGCAGGCGGGACATGGACCATAACGCTGGACGACAGTTTCAACGACAGCGTCAACCCCGATCATACCTACCAGGCCGGCTCCGAGATCAGTTTCCTGGGTGGCGCGACGGACACTACCCCCCCATCTGTCATTCTCTCCGGTGGCCCTGCGTCACTGACCGGTACCGATCCATTCACCGTCACGGCCACTTTCGACGAAGACGTGACAGGCTTTGATGATCTGGCAAACGACGTGATCGTCACCAACGGGTCTGTCACGGGCATCACAGGTGGCCCTGCGGTCTACACGCTGGAGATCACCCCAAGTGGAAACGGCAATGTCTCGATAACCGTGCCAGCTGGCGCAGCACAGGACGCCGCGAACAACGACAACACCGCATCCAACGCACTGCGCATTGACAACCGGATTGTCGAGATCACCCGAGAACAGATCGCGGGCTTCATGCTGGGCCGGGCCAACAACCTGGCCTCGAACCAGCCCGGCCTGACCCGCTTCTTGCAGGACGATGGCTGTGGCAACTTCAACGCGAATACCAGGGAAGGATCAGCGTCGCTCAACGGCTGCGTTTCCCAGGGCAACACTTGGGCCGAGATCACCGGTGCCTGGTCCAAAGATGACTCCTACGTTGTGGGCAGCTTCGGGATGCATGGTTTTGTAAATCCCAACCTGCTGGCAGGGGGCATGCTTCAGGTCGACCACGCGGAAGACAGCGCCGGCAACTCCTCCGGTACCGGCTGGATGGTTGGTCCCTACTTCGTGGCCAAGACCCCGGATCAGCCTCTCTACTTCGAAGGACGGCTGCTCTATGGCCAGACGGATGGCGATATTTCACCAATCGGCACATACACCGACAGCTTCGAGACCGAGCGCTGGCTGGCACAGCTGCGCGCTACCGGGGAGTACGAATATCAGAACTCCACCCTGATGCCGCTGTTGGACTTCACCTATACGGACGACACCCAGCGGGCCTATACTGACAGCCTGGGCAATACGATCCCCGGCCAGACCGTGAGCCTGATGCAAGTCAAAGCCGGTCTGGACTTCAGCACCCCACTTCCGGTACGAGCAAACGCCGTGGAGCTAACCGGCGGCGTGTCGGGGATCTACAGTTCCACAGACGGCGGGGCAGCAGCGCCTGAGTTCGAAAACTGGCGCGGGCGCACCCATCTGGGCCTGAATTGGGACTCAGGACAGGGAGCCACAGTCCGGGCGGGCATGTTCTATGACGGCATCGGCTCAAACTTCCGCAGCGTCGGCGGAAATCTGGGCGTCGATATCCGCTTCTGAGAAGCCGCACCTCCTCTCTAGAAGCGACAAAACTCGCCCCCGCGTTGTTCACTTGGGGGCGGGCCCTTAGAGCCAGTGCGCGCACTGACGTAGGTAACGGTTGGCATGGCGATCGGCCGCTTTTGCACGTTGCTGCGGACGCAATGCCGAATTGTCACAGTCCGCGTCACCGCCCTACACGTCGGAGATGCTCAACTGCGAACGGTTTTTGCACAATGAGCCGGCCACCTCTGATCAAGCGGCGCCGAACTTCGTTGCCAGTGCATACATGTTGACAGGCCACGGCCCGTCGATCGAATAATAAGCGCCCACGCGCAACCTGTCCGACCACTGGGTCTCGCCGACAGAGCATGCTCGTCGGACAGCCCCGGAAGCGCGACGCGCGGTACGAGACGCCATGGACGAGACGTCAACTCTGCGGGGAGCGCGGCAGTCGCGGGAGGGTGGCATCACCTATTTCCAGAGCCTTTCCGTCGCCGGCTTTGCCGCGACCGCGATCAGTTACGGCCCCGGGCGCATGGGCTTCGGGCTCTTCGTGCCCGAGTTCAGGTCGGCCTTCTCGATGTCGACATCCCAGATCGGATTCGTGTCGAGCCTCGGTTTCTTCGGCTTCTTCCTCGGGTTGCTCGTCGCGCAGGGCCTGCTCATGCGGCGGGGGCCGCAGGTGCCCGTTCTATCGGGGCTGATCGCCGCGACGCTCGGCATGTCGGTCGTCGCCGTGGCGCAGAACGTCTTCGTCCTGGCGGTGGGCGTCTTTTTTGCCGCGTCAAGCGCCGGGTTCGCCTGGACGCCCTTCAACGACGCGGTGCATCGCAAGGTCCGGGACGTCGACCGGCCGAGGGCCCTTTCGGAGATCAGCACCGGCACCAGCGTCGGGATCGCGGCGGCCGGTCTCGCGGCGCTGGCCATGGTGATGATGGGGCTGTCCTGGCGGTTGTGCTGGACGGGCTTCGCGGTCGCGAGCGCGCTTGCCCTGCTGGCCAATCATGCCGCCTTGCGCGATGTCGAGAGGGACCCCAACGGCATACCCGAAAAAGGGTGGCGCGAGCTTCTGCGCAGCGGGGCGCTTCCGCTCTTCGTGATCGCCTTCGTCTACGGGATTACCTCGGCGGTCTACATATCCTTCGCGGCCGACCACATGCTGGACCGCGGCGGCGTGCCGGGCCTGCCCGCCGCGGCGACGCCGGGTCTCGTCTTCGTCGTCTACGGCCTTTTCGGGCTGGCCGGGCTTTTCACGGGCCGTGTGAAGACGGCCATAGGCCTGCCCTGGCTGTTGCGGTTCGTGATGCTGGCCGGGGCGCTGTCGCTGGCGCTGGCCGCGATCCTGCCGGACAGCTGGGCCGGGCTGGTTCCGTCGGCCGGGTTGCAGGGCGTGCACGTCATGATGACGAGCGCCGTGCTTGCCGTCTGGTCCGAGCGCCTGTTTCCCGCCCTGCCGTCGCTCAGTTTCACCGCGGCCCTTCTGGCCACGGCCGCGGGCAGCGTCCTGGGACCGGCGATCGCGGGTGTCGCGGCGGATGCCATCGGGACCGGCGCGACGTTCCTGGGTGTCGCGCTTTTGCCCGCGGCGACGGCGGTTCTGCTGCGCGACCGCCACGCCAGCGACCGTCCGTTGAGGGTTCCGGCCGCCATGCATGGCTGATGCGCGATCCTTGTCGCCGCGCCGCATCGCGGTCGCCTGGCGCGTTCCCGGAAACCGCCCGGCGACGCGACCGGCGAGGATGCAGGGCGGGGGGCGCGGGCGCGGTCAGGACGCGGCGTCGCCGTCGCGTTCGGCCTCGGCCTGGTCGGCGGCCCAGGCGCCGGCCGCTTCCACCGCCACGGGCGAGGCGGTGGGCAACACGCCGAGATAGCTCTCGGTCTCCTCCGCCGGAAGGTTGGCGCGCTGCGTCATCCGGTAGAGCGCATAGATCGCGGTGATGGCGAAGGTCGCGCCCAGCACCAGCCAGAACGCGAACGGGCCCAGCTCCTGCATCGCCCAGCCGGTCGCCAGCGGCCCGAAGATCGCGCCCAGCCCGAAGGTGAAGACAAGCCCCCCGGAGGCCGCCGGCATGTCCTCGATGGACAGGAAGTCGTTGGTGTAGGCGAGAAACAGCGCGTAAAGCGGTGTCGTCACGCCGCCCGCGAAGAAGGCGGCGGCCATGAGGGGCCAGAGCCCGGCGTCCTTCAGCCATGGCGCGTCGCTGCCGGCGAGCCATCCCATCGCGCAGGCTGCCGCGCCGAGGAGGGCCGCCCCGAAGATCAGCTTGCGCCGGTCCATCTGGTCGGAAAGCCAGCCGATCGGGTATTGCAGCACCAGCGCCCCGGCGAAGAGCATGGCGACGAAAAGCGCGACCTGCGACGCGGACAGCCCGATCTGCGATCCGAAGACCGCGCCCATCCCCGATTGCGTCGCGTAGACGCTGCCCAGAAGGAAGATCCCGATGGTGCCCAGCGGCGAACTCGAAAACAGCTTGCGCAGGGACATCGGCCGCGCCACCTCGACCGCGGGGACGGGCGTGACGGACAAAAGCACCGGCGCGAAGGAGACCGACACCAGTATCGATGCCCCGATGAAAAGCGCAGAGGTTGCCGCATCGCCCAGCGTCAGCAGCCCCTGCGCGCCGATGATGCCCAACGTTTGCGCGATCATGTAGGTTGACAGGATCTTGCCGCGCGTCTCGTTGGTAGACGCGTTGTTCAGCCAGCTCTCGGCCGCAACGTAGATGCCGGACATGCAGAACCCCACGAGGATGCGCAACAGCGTCCAGGCCCAGGGCTCGGCCAGGAGGGTGAACGCGATCAGCCCCGCCGACATGAAGCTGCCGAGCGCCGCGAAGACACGCACATGCCCGACGCGCCGGATCAGCAACGGGGTGAACCGCGCGCCCGACAGGAAGCCCATGAAATAGCCCGAGGTGACCACGGCGAGCTCTGCGGCGGAAAATCCCTCGATCTCGCCACGCAGACCGATCAGCGTGAAATGCATGCCGTTGCCCAGCATGATGAGCACGATGCCGATCAGAAGGGCCCAAACCCCGGACAACATCTGAAACATGAGCCGCCCTGTCCTGTCGCCGGGAACCGCAATGCCCGTCCAACGTTGCACCCAGTGATCGCCGCCGCCTTCGCTGCAGCGCCGCATGTCCGATCATTTGCGACAAAGCGTCAGCATTGCGACCGGACCGGTGCGCGTCTTTCTGACGCGGTCCAACCCGCCGACGCGATGACCGAAGGCCATCGCCGATGCCGCGGACGCGCCTGCGGTTGATGCGCGGGTGGATTCGGCGGACAAGGCTGCATCCGGAACTCGGGAGTCAGGGCAGGGTGAACGACATGAGCCGTCTCTTCGAGGACCTGGACGACTGCCCGTCGTCCATCGGCGCGCCGGGCTTGCGGCGCCGGCAGGATCTGCGCCGCGCGCTGGAGGTCGACGAGATCGTTCCGGGGCAGGCGTTCCTGATGACCGGCCTCGTCACCGCGCCGGAGCGTGCGCCGCGGCGGCTTGAA
This sequence comes from Rhodosalinus sp. 5P4, assembly GCF_041365695.1. Taxonomy (NCBI): domain Bacteria; kingdom Pseudomonadati; phylum Pseudomonadota; class Alphaproteobacteria; order Rhodobacterales; family Paracoccaceae; genus Rhodosalinus; species Rhodosalinus sp. 5P4. The sequence goes on along the minus strand of NZ_JBGFSJ010000004.1, from coordinate 449,941 downwards.
AGCGCGGCTTGCGGGACCGCGCGGCCCGACCGCCTGCCGGACCCGCGCTTTCCCGATCGGCCGGGCCGAGCATGGGGCGCGGCCTCGGCGGAGCCCGTGATCTTCGGCACCCCCCATACCGGCACGCCGTTCACGCAGGCCGGCGCCCTTGCGCGGGCAGAGGGTCGATGACCGGGCGGGTCCACGTGCCGGTGCCGCATCGATGCGCCTGCGCCTGCCTGCTCTGCGGTGCGAAAGCGGCGCATTTCATCCATGCGGAAGCGCGGGATTACTTTCGCTGCCCCGGTTGCGGTCTGCGGTTCCTGCACCCGGCGCAGCATCCGGCACGGGACGAGGAACGCGCCTTCTATCTCACCCACGAGAACGACCCTGACGACCCCGGCTATCGCCGTTTCCTGTCGCGGCTGGCCAAACCCCTCCTCGACCGGTTGCCGCCGGGGGCGTCGGGGCTCGACTACGGCTGCGGACCCGGCCCGGCGCTCGCCGCCATGCTGCGCGAGGCGGGCCATGCGGTGGCGCTCTACGATCCCTTTTTCGCCCCCGATCCCGCGCCGCTTTCCGAAAGCCACGATTTCGTCGCCTGCACCGAGACGGCCGAGCATTTCCATCGCCCGGGCGAGGCGTTCGCGCGCCTGCGCCGGATGGTGCGGCCCGGCGGATGGCTCGCCGTGATGACCTGCTTCCAGACCGATGACGCGCGTTTCGGGACCTGGCACTACCGCAAGGATCCGACCCACGTCGCCTTCTACCGCGAAGCGACGTTCCGCCATCTCGCCACGGAATGGGGCTGGACCTGCGAGGTGCCCGTGAAGGACGTGGCGTTGCTGCGGCGTCCGGGCGGGCGCTCGGCATGACCAGCTGGCTGCACGAAGAACGCCTTGCGGCGGTTCTGGCGGCGGTGCGCGCGACCGGGGCCGCGCGAATACTGGACCTCGGCTGCGGCGACGGCGATCTTCTGCTGCGCCTGGCGCGGGAGCCGGGCATCGAGGAGATCGTGGGCCTCGACATCTGCACGGCCTCGCTCGACCGGCTGCGCCGCCGCCTGTGCGACCTCGGGTCCTGCGGGCCCCGGATAGAGCTGCGTGCCGCCTCCATGACGGACCCGGCGCCGGAGCTTGCCGGCATGGATTGCGCCGTTCTGGTGGAGACGATGGAGCATCTCGACCCGGACCGGCTGTCGCGGCTCGAACGGGCGCTCTTTCACACGTTGCGGCCCGGCGCGGTCGTGGTGACCACGCCCAACGCGGAGTTCAATCCGCTGCTGGGGGTGCCGCCGCACCGCTTCCGTCATCCCGACCACCGGTTCGAGTGGTCGCGGAGCAGGTTCCGGCAGTGGTGCAGCCGCGCGGCGCGGTCGGCGGGCTATGCCGTCACCTTCCAGGACATCGCGGGCCGTCATCCCGACCTGGGAGGCGCGAGCCAGATGGCGGTGTTCCGCGCGCCGTGCCCGGACCGGGCGGACCCGGTCCCGGCCGCGCCCTGACAGGCCGCGGAAAGCCCGCCCGCGCCCTGCGGCCCGCGACGGTCCCGCCCGCATGATGCCGCTTGTGGCGCGGGGGGTATTCTGATGCATGATGGCGCGCATGGATGACCTCGAGATCTTTCAGCGACTTGGACTCGCACTGGCCATCGGGCTGCTTTTCGGGCTGGAACGCGGCTGGCACGGGCGCGAGGAGTCCGAGGGCGCGCGTGTCGCGGGCATTCGCACCTTCGCGCTGGCCGGATTGCTGGGCGGCGTGTGCGGCTGGCTGGTGCAGGCGACCTCGCCCGCCCTTCTGGCCTTCGCGTTCCTGGCGTTGGGCGCGCTTCTGGCCGTCAGCTACTGGGTGCGGCTTGAGGAGGGCGACGACCTGGGCCTGACGACCGAGGTCGCCCTTCTGCTCGTCTTCGCGCTCGGCGCGGCGGCGGTTCTCGGCCGGATGGCGCCCGCCGCGGCGGTCGCCGTGGTCGCGGCCCTGCTGCTGGCGATGAAGCCGCTTCTTCATGGCTGGGTCGCGAGGATCAGGCGCTTCGAGCTCGTGGCGCTCCTGCAACTCGCGGTGCTGTCCGTCGTGGTGCTGCCGGTTCTGCCCAACCGCGGGTACGGGCCGGGCGAGGTGCTCAACCCGTTCGAGATCTGGTGGGCGGTGGTCATCGTGGCGGGCCTGTCGTTCTTCGGGTACATTGCGATGCGCCTGGTCGGCACGCGTCTCGGCATCCTCGCGACGGGCGCCTTCGGCGGTCTCGCCTCGTCGACCTCGACGACGCTGGCGCTGGCCCGGCTGGTGCGCGACCGCCCGCCTCTCGCGCGCACGGCCGCGGCGGGCGTGGTGCTGGCCGGGTCGGTCACGTTCCTGCGTATCCTCGTGCTCGTCGCGGTGTTCGAGCCCACGCTCGTCGCGCCCCTCGCCATGCCGATGGGCGTCATGGCCGCAACGGGCCTCGCCGGCGGTACGGTCGTCCAGCTTCTGTCACGTCGGGATGACGGGGTGATGGAGGGCGTGGAGGGGCTCTCCAACCCGCTCGAACTGAAGGCCGCGTTCTCCTTCGGGGCGCTTCTGGCGGGGGTGATGCTGGGAATGCACTACCTTCGGTCGTGGCTGGGCGAGCGCGGGGTCTTCGCCGCCGCCGCCCTCTCCGGCGTCACCGACGTGGACGCGCTGACGATCTCCGTCTCGCGGCTGGTCGGCGGCGATCTCGCAGTGCAAAGCGGGGCGATCGCCATTTTCATCGCCGCGGCCGTCAACACCGCCGTGAAGGGCGGGATCGCCCTTGTCGCGGGCAACCGGCAACTGGGCATGCGCGTGGCCGGGATCTACACGGCGGTGATCGCGGCGGGGGGCGCGAGCCTCTGGTTCCTGAACTAGGCGCCCTGTCCTGCACGGCCCACCGGCCCCGCAGGGGCTGGCCGACAAGGATCGCGCCGCTTGGTGTCCCGAAGGCCCGCGCGCTGAGGCCGACCAGCTTCCCGGCGCTCAATCGCCCGGGTGCGAGGAAAAGACCTCGGTCGTGCCGTCGCGCCGGATGAGATGGACGTCATAGGGTTCCGTCCGGCTGCCGAAATCCATCCCCGGTGAGCCGAGAGGCATGTCCGGCACCGCGAGGCCGACCGCATCGGGCCGCTCTTCGAGAAGCCGGCGCACGTCCGCGGCGGGCACGTGGCCCTCGATGACGTAGCCATCGACCGTGGCGGTATGGCATGACGCCATACCGGCGGGCACGCCCCTGTCCAGTTTCATCCGCACGAGCGCGCCACCGAACACGTCCTCCCCGGTCGCCCGGAAGCCGTGCTCTTCCATGTGATCCATCCATGCGACGCAACAGCCGCAGCCCGACGTCTTGGCCACGTGCACGGTCTGGGCCGTGGCGAGCGTCGGCAGAAGCGCGAGGAGCGCGGCGGCCATGGAAAACGGCGCGACTTGACGTTGCATGTACAGGATCCTCCCATCGTTTCGCTGAACAAGGAGGATGAAGCCTCCAGTGACGGGAAGATCAAGTGCGAAAGATGTCGGGCCGTGGCGGTCAGGTCAGGGTCCCGGAGCACCAAGCCGCAGTGTGTCGGCCACGGACGATCGAGGGTCGCGCCGCTCGCCTCCTGCCGGTGGCCGGCTCGATCGAGGTTCGCGCCCCCGAAGGATCCGGTGCCGCCGGCGAGGAGGCACATGGCGTTGTCCGGCATGGTGCCGTCGGTTGCGGCGCAGGGGCGTGGGCCTTCTGCGTGGTTATCCGCGAAAGATGCCCGCCGCGCCGGGAAGCAGCGGGCAGGGCGCGCGCGGTTCAGGACGCAGCGCGCGCCTCGAGCACCCGGGCCATCGTCTCGCCCATCGCGGAGGGGTTGGGCGCGACGGTGATGCCCGCCTCGGAAAGGATCTCCACCTTTTCCTGGGCGCTTTCGCCGAAGGCCGAGATGATCGCGCCGGCGTGGCCCATCTTGCGGCCCTTCGGCGCGGAGAGGCCGGCGATATAGGCCACGACGGGCTTCTTCATCCGCTCCTGGACGTAGGCCGCGGCCTCCGCCTCCTGCGGGCCGCCGATCTCGCCGATCAGCATCACCGCGTCGGTCTCGGCGTCCGCTTCGAAAAGCTCGAGGATGTCGCGGAAGGACGAGCCGTTGATCGGGTCGCCCCCGATGCCCACGGAGGTGGAAACGCCGATGCCGAGCATCTGCATCTGGCTCGCCGCCTCGTAGCCGAGCGTGCCCGAACGGCCGACGATGCCGACCCGCCCCGGCGTGTAGATGTGGGGCGGCATGATCCCCATGAAGCCTTTTCCGGGCGAGATGACGCCCGCGCAATTTGGCCCGATGAGGCGCATCTTGCGCTCGCGCGGGTAGCGGCGGAGGAAGCGCTTCACTTCCATCATGTCCTGCGCGGGGATCCCGTCGGTTACGCAGACCGCCGTGCGGATGCCGGCGTCGGCGGCCTCCATGATCGCGTCGGCGGCGAAGGGGGGTGGCACGAAGACGAGGCTCGCCTCGGCGCCCGTGGCCGCCACCGCGGCGCGCACCGTGTCGAAGACCGGGCGGCCCAGCACCTCGTCGCCGCCCTTGCCGGGCGTGACGCCGGCCACGACGTTGGTGCCGTGGGCGATCATCTCCTCTGCGTGGAAGCGGCCGATGCGGCCGGACATCCCCTGCACCAGGACTTTCGTGGTGTCGTCGATCAGAATGGCCATGGCGTCCTCCCTCAGGCGGCTAGCTTGGTGCGGGCGGCGACGGCCTTCTCGGCGGCGTCGGCCAGCGTGTCCGCGGTGACGAGTGGCAGGCCGGACTCGGCGAGGATGCGCCGGCCCTCCTCGACGTTGGTGCCCGAAAGCCGCACGACGACGGGCAGCGTGAGCCCCTCGGAGCGGTAGGCCTGCACCACGCCCTCGGCCACCCAGTCGCAGCGGTTGATGCCCGCGAAGATGTTGACGAGGATCACGCTCACGTTGCGGTCGGCGAGCACGGTGCGGAAGGCACGGCACACGCGCTCGGGGCTCGCGCCGCCGCCGATGTCGAGGAAGTTGGCGGGCTCGCCCCCGGCGAGCTTGATCATGTCCATCGTCGCCATGGCGAGGCCGGCGCCGTTGATGATGCAGCCGATGTCGCCATCGAGACCCACATAGGCCAGCCCGTTGTCGGCGGCCATGCATTCCCGCGCGTCCTCCTGCGAGGGATCGCGCAGTTCGGCGATCTGGGGGCGGCGGAAAAGCGCGTTGGTGTCGAAGCTCATCTTGCCGTCGAGCGCGACGAGCTCGCCCGTGCCGGTGATGACGAGGGGGTTGATCTCGACCATCGTGGCGTCGAGCTCGCGGTAGGCGCGATAACAGGCCTTGAGCGTGGTGACCATCTGCGCGACGAGCCCGCCCTCGAGCCCGAGCGCGAAAGCCAGCTCGCGTGCCTGGAACTCGCACAGCCCGGTGGCGGGGTCGATCGCCATGCGGCGGAGCGAGTCCGGATCCGTCTCGGCCAGATCCTCGATCTCCATCCCGCCATGTCCCGACGCCACGATCATGATCCGCTCAGACTTCCGGTCGAGCACGAAGCCGAGATAGAGTTCCTGCGCGATGTCCGAGGCGCTTTCGACCCAGACGCGGTAGACGCCCTTGCCCGACGCGCCGGTCTGCTTGGTGACGAGCTGCTTGCCGAAGAGCGTGGCGGCGAAGTCGCGCACCTCCTCCTCCGAGCGGCAGAGCTTCACGCCGCCCGCCTCTCCGCGCCCGCCGGAATGGATCTGCGCCTTCACCACCCATGCGTCGCCGCCAAGCTCGCGGGCGCGATACCCGGCCTGCTCGGGGCTGTAGGCCAGCCCGCCGCGGGGCACCGGCACGCCGAAGCGGTTCAGGATCTCCTTGGCCTGATATTCGTGAATGTCCATGGGTCTCCTCCGGGTGATGCTTGGACAGGCGGTGTGGGTCCGGCGGATACCGCCGGTTCGGGCCCGATCGTTTCGGATGACGGCGCCGCGGTCGCGGCGCCGGGCTTACTCGGCGGCCACGCGCAGTTCCTCGCCGGCCTGGCCGGCGAACCACGCCTGCGCCGCGCCGACGCCGCGGCCGAACTCGACCTTCATCCCCGCCTCGGCGAGCGAGAGTTCGGTGACGCCGAGGGCGGTGAGGATCATGCCCTCGTTCAGGTCGCCCAGGTGGCCGATGCGGAACACCTTTCCGGCGAGCCGGGCGAGGCCCGAGGCAAGCGAGGCGTTGTATTTCGCGTAGGCCGCGGCGATCACGTCGCGCGCGTCGATCTCTTGCGGGACGCGGATCGCGCTGACAGTGTCGGAATAGAGCGAGGGATGCTCTGCCACGAGCTCGAGGCCCATCGCATGCACGCCGCGGCGCACCCCCTCGGCAAGACGGTGATGGCGCGCCACGACGTTGTCGAGGCCCTCGGCGAAGATCCGGTCGAGCGAGCGGCGCATGCCGTGGAAAAGCTGCGTCGGCGGCGTGTAGGGGAAATATCCGCCCTCATTCATGTTCACCATGTCCGCGAACTCGAAATAGGCGCGGCGCATCGTGGAGGTTTTCGAGGCTTCCATCGCCTTTTCCGAGACCCCCAGGATGCCGAGCCCTGCGGGCAGCATCAGGCCCTTCTGCGAGCCGGTCACGGCAAGGTCCACGCCCCAGTCGTCCATGCGGAAATCGATCGAGCCGATGGACGAGACGCCGTCCACGAAGAGAAGCGCATCGTGGAAACACTCGTCGAGGGCGCGGCGCACCGCGGCCACGTCCGAGGTGACCCCGGTCGCGGTCTCGTTATGGGTGACGAACACGGCCTTGATCCGGCCTTCGCGGTCGCGGCCGAGGCGGCGGGCGTATTCCTTGACCGGGCATCCGGCGCCCCAGGGCACGTCGATCACCTCGACGTCGAGGCCGAGGCGCTGGGCCATCTCCACCCAGAGGGTCGAGAACTGCCCGTAGCGCGACATCAGCACCTTGTCGCCGGGGTTGAGCGTGTTGGTGATCGCCGCCTCCCAGGCACCGGTGCCCGAGCCCGGGAACATCATCACGCGCCCCGCCTCCGTTCGCAGGACCTTTTTCAGCCCGGTGAAGAGATCGAGCGTCAGCTCGCCGAAATCGGGCGCGCGCATGTCCTGCATGGGCACGTTCATCGCCTGCCGGACGTCCTCGGGAACGTTCGTCGGGCCGGGAATGAAGAGATGGGTCTGTCCAGTGCGCATCGGGTCGCCTCCAGCGGGAATCTGTCTTTCGAGCCGGACACTGCCACTGCCCATCAATTGTGCAAAAGCAAAACGGGTTCTGCTGTAAACGCGAGATTTTACATTAATCAAAATATGTGTAATTGTGAAATACACAAACGTCAAAGGTGTGCAAAGGCATGCAGAAGACCTTCATCGGCCCGCATCTGCGGCGCCTCAGGCTCGAGCGGGGGGAGACGCAGGCGCAGATGGCCCGCGCGCTCGGTATCTCGACCTCCTACGTCAACCTGCTGGAAAACAACGAGCGTTCCGTCTCGGTGCCGGTGATGCTCCGCCTCTTCGAGGTCTACGGCGTGGATTGGCGCGCCATCGCCGAGGACGACGACAGCACTCAGCTCGCCGATCTGCGCGCCGTCCTGCAGGATCCGCTCTTCGAGGATGTGCGCCCCGATCTGCCCCAGCTTCGCGCCGCACTCGTTCACAGCCCCGAATTGGCGCGCGGCTTCCTGAAGCTCTACCGCTCCTACCAGGCGGCGACGGACCAGCTGATCAGCGTCGCGTCGGCCGGCCAGTCCCAGGCCGAGCCGCTTATCGCGGCCTCGCCCGAATCCGCGGTCCACGACTTCTTCCGGCGCAACCGCAACCATTTCCCCGAACTCGAGGCGGCGGCCGAGACGTTCTGGGCAGGGTCCCCGCCGCCCCTCGATGACGTCTATTCGCACCTGAAGGCGCGGCTTGCGAAGCGGCTCGGGCTCAGCACCCGTCTCGTGCCGGTCCAGGACCTGCCCGACGCGCTGCGCCTGTTCGACGAAGAGCGCCGCGAGGTGCTGCTGAGCCAGGCGATGGACCACCCCAACCGGGTGTTCCAGCTTTGCCACGTTGCCGCGCTCGTCGAGCAGGAGGCGCTGCTCGACGGGATTCTCGACCGTTCGGGGATCCAGGACACGAATGGCCGCGCGCGCTGCCGGGTGGAACTCGCCAACTATTTCGCGGCAGCGGTGCTCATGCCCTACGACGCCTTTCTGGCCGAGGCGCGCGCCTCGAAATACGACATGGACCATATCGCCACGCGCTTCGGCGTGAGCTTCGAGCAGGCCTGTCACCGGGCCACCACGCTTCAGCGCGACGGGGCGCAGGGCGTGCCGCTGTTCTTCCTGCGGATCGACAAGGCGGGCAACGTCACCAAGCGCTTCAATTCCACGAGCTTCCACCTCGCCGAGCGCGGGGGCGCCTGCCCGCGGCTCGACGTGCACACCTCCTTTCGCACGCCGGGGCGCATCGTGCCGCAATTCGTGGAGATGCCCGACCAGAGCCAGTTCTTCGTCTTCTCCCGCACGGTGGACCGGCCCACCTTCGCGCGCCACGCGCAGGACATCCGGCTTGCCGTCGCGATGGGCTGCTCGGTCGAGCACGCGCCCGAAATCGGCTACGCCGAGGGCTTCGCGGTCAAGGCCACGCAGATGACGCCTATCGGGATCAACTGCCGCATCTGCCCGCGCGCCAACTGCGACCAGCGCGCCCATCACGCCGCCATCCTCGCGCGGCCAGTGGACACGCGGCGGCGGGGCGCCACGCGCTACCAGGTCTGACCGCGAGGGGCCGTCAGCCCGCCCGGACCACCGGGTTGCGCATGACGCCGATGCCGTCCACGCCGTATTCGATCACGTCGCCCGGCCACATCCATTCCTGTGGATCGCGCCCCGCGCCCACGCCCTCGGGCGTGCCCGTGGCGATCACGTCGCCCGGCTCCAGCGTGATGCCCGCCGACAGGTCGGCGATCAGATGCGGGATCTTGAAATACATGTCGCGGGTGTTGGAGCGCTGCTTCTCCTCGCCGTTCTTGGCAAGCCAGAGGTCGAGGTCGTGCGGATCCGGGATCTCGTCGGCGGTGACGATGCAGGGCCCCATCGGCGCGTAGCTGTCCATGCCCTTGGAGACGATCCACTGTCCGGCGCGGCGGTTGTCGCGGGCCGAGACGTCGCACATCACCGTGTAGCCGAAGACGCGGCTCATGGCGTCGGCCTCCGCGACCCGCTGCGCCCGCGTGCCGATGACGACCGCGAGTTCCACCTCCCAGTCGAGCTGCTGCGTGAGCGACGCGTCGTGCAGGATCGGATCGCCCGGGCCGACGATGGCGGTGGGCGGCTTCGAGAAGATGACCGGTTTCTCGGGCATGTCGGCTGCGGTGTCGAGGCCGCGCGCGCTTTCGGCGATGTGCTCGGCGTAGTTGAGGCCGATGCCGAAGATGTTCTTCCGCGTGCGCGGGATCGGCGCCATCACCGTGACGTTGGCCAGGGGCTGCGCGGCGCCCAGCGGCATGTCGTCCCCGATGTCGTCCAGCAGCGCGGCGGTCTGCGCCACGGCCTGCGGCCCGAGATCGATGAAGTCGAGCATCGCGTCGGGCAGCGGTTCGCCCGTGGCGTCGCCCAGCAGCGCCAGGTCGACCACCTGATCGCCCAGCAGGGCGCCGAGCCGGCCGGCATCCGCGGGATGCCGGCGGAAGGTGATGAGTTTCATGGTATGTCCCCCGTTCAGGCCGTCGCGGTCACGTCCTGGTGGCCGCCGTTCTCGGGATAGGCCTGTTCGCGGTAGAACTTCAACGCCTCCATGACCGGGAAGTCGTTGAAGGAGAAGAGGCAGGCGTCGTCGGCCTCGTCGAGGTTGCAGTGCTCGTGCCAGGTCCAGGGCGGGACGCAGAAGATGTCGCGCTCTTCCCAGTCGTAGCGCACGCCGCCGATCACCGAGTAGCCGCGCCCCTTGGCGACCTGGTAGATCACGTTGCCGGTGTGCCGGTGCGCCCTGGTGTGCTCGGCCGGGCGCAGCATCTGCATCGAGGCGCCCATCGTGGCCATCGGGTGCCCGCCGGTCTGCGGATTCACGAAGCGCATGTAGATGCCGTCGAACGGGTCGCCGTCGGTCACCTTCGCGTAGGCCTGAAGCCCCTCGTAGGTCTGGTCCCAGCCGTATTTCATCAGCGGAGAGTAGAAGGCGCCCCATTTCTCCTTCGCGGGCAGAAGACCCGGCGCGCCCCAGGTCGCGGGGCTCGCGTCGAAGGGCAGGTTGGAGTTCTGCCAGTCCTCGGGGTGCACCGCGTAGAAATTGGCCTCGAGCGCGTTGGTGAGCGGGATGTCGAGCCCGTCCTGCCACATCGAGGTCTCGCCATCCTCCAGCACGCCGTGCTCGTGCCAGGTACCGTTGGGCGTGATGACGAAATCCCGCGCGTTCAGCGTGAGGCGGTGCCCGTCCACCACCGTGTAGGCGCCCGCGCCCTCCATGATGAAGCGCAGCGCCGAGGCCGCGTGGTTGTGCGCCGGCGCGGCCTCTCCGGGGCGCATCACCTGGATGCCGGAGAAGAGCCAGCCGCAGCAGGCCGAGACGTCCTTGCGCTTCGGGTTGCGCAGGAACACCACGCGGCGTCCCGCATCCTCGGGCTTCACGAGATCGAGGGCGGCCAGCACCTTCTCGCGCAGATCGCGGCTCCGCCAGATCGTCGGCGCCGATTTGGGCGTGGGCTCCCAGGGCTCGATGTCGTTGGCCACGGTCCAGAGCGCGCCGGTCTCGCAGGCGGCGAGCTCGTCGTAATAGGCGCGGAGCGCCTCGTCGTCCTTCACACGCGCGCGGCCCAGAATGTCGTCGCGCTGATCCTTGGCGTTCATGGGGCGTCTCCTTCGGTGACGATCGGCCCGGCGGGCGCGGTTCCGGCGGCCTGCCCCTCGCCCGGCGTGGACGGGTCGCGCGGCGAGACGGCGGCATGGGGCGTGCGGTTCACCTCGAGCCGGAAGATGTCGAAGCGGTTGTAGTGCCCGGTGATGTCGTGCATTTGCCGCGGCTGGATGCAGCGGGCGAGATCGATTTCGGCGGTGACGATCCCCTCCTCGTCCACGAGCCCGGGCACCACCTCGCGCCCGTCGGGCCCGATGATGCCCGACCAGGCCGAGGACTTGCGCTCGAGGAGCGCGCGGGCATCGGGGCGCACCCCTTCCATCGCCGCGATGATCTCCTCGGAGATGGTGGAGGTGGCGACGACGGTGAAGACCTTCCCCTCGAAGCTGTGGGACTGGCCGCGCAGCCGGATCGCCTCGGCCATGTCGTAGTCGGGCGGCGCGACGGGCAGCGAGATGTAGGAGGCCGCGTGCACCAGCTCTCCCTGCGCGAGCAGCGTGAACCGGGCAAGCGTGTTGGTGTTCTCGCCGCAGGCGAGCCCGCCCAGGGGGCCGATTTCCGTGTCGTAGACCCGGAGCGACGCGCCGTCCCCGCCCGTCCAGGTGAGCTTCTCGGCCCAGGTGGGCACGAGCTTGCGGTGCCGGCCCAGCATCGTCCCGTCCGGCCCGAGGAAGACGAGCGTGTTATAGAGCGCGCCGAGCGAGACCGGGCTCCGCTCGTTCACCCCGATCACCACGTAGACGCCGTGCTCGGCCGCCGCGGCGGCCACGGTCTCGATCTCGGGGCCGGGCAGGAAGACCGAGGCGCGCACCAGCTTCTCGAACCAGGCGCTGCCGGTCACCGGGTCGGTGATCCAGTTCCAGTAGGGATAGCCGGGCACGAAGACCTCGGGGAAGACCACGAGCCTCGCGCCTTTCGCCGCCGCCTCTCCGATCAGCCGCGCCGCCTTCTCGGCGGTGGCCGCGGCGTCGAGATAGACCGGCGCAGCCTGCACGGCGGCGGCGGTGAACACCGGAAACTCCCTCAGCATGGCGCGCGATCCTCCCCACTCAACGCTATCAGCCTGCCGCACCCTGTCAATCGAGCCGCGTGGCGGTTGCCTTCCGCCCGCGTGCTGGCATCATCGGGTCAGCCGCGAAGGAGCCCGCCCATGTCCCGCCCCGATCTCGCCTCTCTCGTCGCCCAGGGCGCGGGCCGCGCGCCCGCCGATCTCGTGCTGAAGGGGGGCCGTGTGCTCGACCTCGTGACGGGGGAGCTGCTCGACGGCGACGTGGCGATCGCGGGCGACACCGTCGTCGGCACCTGCGAAAGCTACGACGGCCGGGAGGAGGTGGACGTCTCGGGCCTCGTCCTCGTGCCGGGCTTCATCGACACGCACCTTCATGTCGAAAGCTCGATGGTCACGCCCTTCGAGTTCGAGCGCTGCGTGGCGCCGCGGGGGATCACCACGGCGATCTGCGACCCGCACGAGATCGCCAACGTCGCGGGGCTCGCGGGGCTGCGCTATTTCCTCGACGCGGCCGAGCGGATGGTCATGGACCTGCGCGTGAACCTGTCGTCCTGCGTGCCCTCGACCGCGATGGAGACGGCGGGCGCGCGGCTGGAAGCGGCGGACCTCGCGCCGCTCATGGACCATCCGAAGGTGATCGGGCTGGCGGAGATGATGAACTATCCCGGCGTCGTGCATGGCGAGCCGGACGTGCTAGCCAAGCTGGAGCTCTTCCGGGGCCGGCACATCGACGGGCATGCGCCGCTTCTCTCCGGGCGCGAGCTCAACGCCTATCTGGCGGCCGGCATCCGCACCGAGCACGAGGCGACGAGCGCAGAGGAGGCGCGGGAGAAGCTGCAGAAGGGCATGCGCGTCCTGATCCGGGAGGGTTCCGTCTCGAAGGATCTCGCGGCGCTGATGCCGCTTCTGACCGAGCGCACCGCGCCCTACCTCGCCTTCTGCACCGATGACCGGAACCCGCTCGACATCGCCGAGGAGGGCCATCTCGACCACATGATCCGCACGGCGATCGCGGCGGGCTGCCCGCCTCTCGCGGTCTATCGCGCCGCCTCGTTCTCGGCGGCGGAGGCGTTCGGGCTGAAGGACCGGGGCCAGATCGCGCCGGGCAAGCGGGCGGATATCGTGGCGCTGGAGTCGCTCGAGGACTGCCGCGCCGTCCGTGTCTGGTGCGGGGGCGTCGAGGCGACGGAAGCCGCCTTCGCCACGCGGGAGACGGTGCCGCCCGTGGCGACCCGCAGCGTGAACGCGCCGCGCGTCGGCCCCGAAAGCTTCCGCTGCGCGGGCAACCGGGCCGAGACGCCCGTGATCGGAATCCTGCCGGGCAAGATCATCACCGCGCATCTGACCGAGGAGATCGCGCCCGAGGACGGCGACAAGCGCCCCGATCCCGCGCGCGATCTCGCCCGCGTGGCGGTGGTGGAGCGGCACGGGCGGAACGGCAACATCGCCACCGGCTTCGTGCGGGGCTTCGGCATCCGGGAGGGCGCCATCGCCGCCACCGTGGCGCATGACCATCACAACATCGTCGCCGTCGGCGCGGATTATGCCGACATGGCCGTGGCGGTGAACCGTCTGTCCGGGATCGGCGGCGGCTTCGTCGTGGCCCGGGCGGGCGCGGTGACGGCAGAGCTGCCGCTGGCGATGGCCGGGCTGATGAGCCTCGCGCCCTTCGAGGAGGTGCATGCGCGGCTCAGGGAGCTGCGCGCGGCCGCGAAGGCGCTGGGCGTGACGCTGGCCGAACCCTTCCTGCAACTCGCCTTCGTGGCGCTTCCGGTGATCCCGCATCTGAAGATCACCGATCACGGCATGGTGGACGTGGACCGCTTCGAGGTGATCAGCGCAGGGTGACCGGCACGTCGCGCGTGCCGATGACCTCTCCCGCGCGGCGGAACTCCACGACCCCGCGATAATCGCCGGGTGCCCAGCCGCCCGGGGGGCTGCGCCGGCCCGCGGCGCGGAAGAATTGCGCCTGCGGCTTGTCGAGGCGGCTCACGTCCTCGACGACGATGCCGTCCGGCCCCTCGATGCGGAGCGCGAGCTCGTCGCCCGTCCGGCCGCCGAAGGCATAGCCGAACAGCACCATCGGAGCGTCGGGCAAAAGTGCCTCGCGCGCCGCGCCCGCCTTGACCGCCGCATAGTCCGGCACGCCGGTGGCGAAGCCCGCGTCGAGCAGCGCGCCCGGCACGTAGGCGGGCGGATCCGTCCAGAGCATCGCGTCGGACGCAGGCGGGGCGCCGCAGGAGAGTTCGCCATCCGGGTCGAACGGGTCCACGACCTGTCCCTCCGCATCGCGGACCGAGATATGCACATGCGGGAACTGGGTCCGGCCGCTGAGGCCGACCTGGCCCAGCACGTCGCCGCGCGCCACCTTGTCGCCGGTGCGCACGCTGATCGACCCGCGGCGCAGATGGCAGTACTGCGTTTCCCAGCCGTTCTCGTGGCGGATCGCGACGCCGTTGCCGCAATCCCGCCCGTCGAGCGTGGTCTCCATCCGCGCCTCGAAGACGATGTCGGCCATCCCGTCGCGCGTGCCGCGCACCACACCCGGTGCGGCGGCGATCACGTCCACGCCCTCTGCCATCTGGGCATGCGTGGCCAGCGCGAAATCCGTTCCCTTGTGACCGTCATAGCTGAGACCCTGACAGGTGTAATCCTGCGCGCCGGGGCCCGGGTCGCGGTCCACGTATTGCTGGATGAAGCAGGTTCGACCTTCCGGGCAGACGAGGGGCGGCCCGAGATCGAGCGCCCCCGCCGCGGTTGCGGCGGGGGCGAGAAGGCAGGCGAGCGCGAGCGCCCGTGTCACTCCGCGGTCAGGAGGGGCGGCTTGTTGCCGGAAAGCCGCGGCTTGCCCGACCCCTGGATCTGCAGGTCGATCTTGCCGTCCTTGATGGCGACGCGGACGACACCGCCCTTGGCGAGCTTGCCGAAGAGCAACTCCTCCGCGAGCGGCTTCTTGATGTGCTCCTGGATCACGCGGCCAAGCGGGCGCGCGCCCATCTTGTCGTCGTAACCCCTCTCGGCGAGCCATTCCGCGGCCGGTTTCGTCAGCTCTATGGCGACGTTGCGATCCATGAGCTGCGCCTCGAGTTGCAGCACGAACTTCTCGACCACTTGGAGGATGACTTCCTTGGGCAGCGGCTGGAAGCTGATGACCGCGTCGAGCCGGTTGCGGAACTCGGGCGTGAACGTGCGCTCGATGGCGGCGGTATCCTCGCCCTCGCGGCGTTCCCGGCCGAAGCCGACGGCCGCCTTGGCCTGTTCCGTGGCGCCCGCGTTCGAGGTCATGATCAGGATCACGTTGCGGAAATCCACCGAGCGGCCGTTATGGTCGGTCAGCGTGCCGTGGTCCATCACCTGCAGCAGGATGTTGAACACGTCCGGGTGCGCCTTCTCGATCTCGTCGAGCAGGAGCACGCAGTGCGGGTGCTGGTCCACCCCGTCGGTGAGCAGCCCGCCCTGGTCGAAGCCGACATAGCCCGGAGGTGCGCCGATCAGGCGGCTGACGGCGTGCTTTTCCATGTATTCCGACATGTCGAAGCGCAGAAGCTCCACGCCGAGCGTGTCGGCGAGCTGCTTGGCGACCTCCGTCTTGCCGACGCCGGTCGGGCCGGCGAAGAGGTAGTTGCCGATGGGCTTGTCGGGCTCGCGCAGACCGGCACGGGCAAGCTTGATCGCCGACGACAGCGCCACGATCGCCTGGTCCTGGCCGAACACGACGCGCTGCAGCGTGCCCTCGAGATCCTTGAGCACCTCGGCGTCGTCCTTCGACACGCTCTTGGGCGGGATGCGGGCGATCTTGGCGACCACCGCCTCGATCTCCTTGGCGCCGATGGTCTTGCGACGCTTCGACTCCGCCACGAGGTGCTGCGCCGCGCCGGCCTCGTCGATCACGTCGATCGCCTTGTCGGGCAGCTTGCGGTCGGTGATGTAGCGCGCGCTGAGTTCGACCGCCGACTTGATAGCGTCGGCCGTGTACTTCACCGCGTGGTGATCCTCGAAATAGGGCTTGAGGCCCTTGAGGATCTTCACGGTGTCATCGACCGTGGGCTCGGTCACGTCGATCTTCTGGAACCGGCGGCTGAGCGCGCGATCCTTCTCGAAGTGCTGGCGGAACTCCTTGTAGGTGGTGGAGCCCATGGTGCGCAGCCGCCCGCCCTGAAGTGCGGGCTTCAGGAGGTTGGAGGCGTCCATCGCCCCGCCGGAGGTCGCGCCGGCGCCGATCACGGTGTGGATCTCGTCGATGAAGAGCACCGCATCGGGGTGGTCCTCCAGCTCCTGCACGACGGCTTTCAGCCGCTCCTCGAAATCGCCGCGGTAGCGGGTACCGGCCAGAAGTGCGCCCATGTCCAGCGCGTAGATCGTGGTGTTGCGCAGCACCTCGGGCGTCTCGCCGCGGATGATCTTGAGCGCGAGGCCCTCGGCGATGGCGGTTTTGCCGACGCCCGGATCGCCCACGAGAAGCGGGTTGTTCTTGCGGCGGCGGCACAGCACCTGGATGCAGCGCTCCACCTCGGTGTCGCGGCCGATCAGGGGATCGACGTCGCCGCGCCGCGATTTCTCGTTGAGGTCGACGCAATACTTTCCGAGCGCGGATTCCTTCTGGTCGGCCTGCTCGGACGCCTGCGCCTGCTCTTCCTCGGCCTCGGTCGCGCCGGTCACCGGGCGGCTTTCACCGTAGGCCGGGTTCTTGGCCACGCCATGGGCGATGAAATTCACCGCGTCGTAGCGGGTCATGTCCTGCTCCTGCAGGAAGTAGGCGGCGTTCGACTCGCGCTCAGCGAAGATCGCGACGAGCACGTTGGCGCCCGTCACCTCGGTGCGGCCCGAGCTCTGGACGTGGATGGCCGCGCGCTGGATCACGCGCTGGAAGGCGGCGGTCGGCACCGCTTCAGACCCTTCCACGTCGGTGACGAGGTTCGAAAGGTCGTCGTCGATGAAGTCCACGAGCGTTCCGCGGAGGTCTTCGGTATCGACGTTGCAGGCTTTCAGCACCTTGGCGGCGTCGGGCTCGTCGATGAGCGCGAGCAGCAGGTGCTCGAGCGTGGCGAACTCGTGCGAGCGCGAGTTGGCCAGCGCCAGCGCGGAGTGGATTGCCTGTTCCAGCGTGGTCGAGAATGACGGCACGGGCGTGCTCCTCTGGTCTTGGCCGACGGAGGTGTGTCTCCGACGATGGGCTCTGCTGGTTAAAGTTTGGTCGATCACCGACCGGCTTCAAGCATTTTCTTGGAAGCGCGCTTCACAATCGGCTTCACTGCGTCGTGTTGTCCCGCCGCGAGGCTCAGAATTCGTCCTTCCGGCGCCGCAGTTCCGCGAACACGTCCGCGTCGGAGGCATCGGGCATGCCGATGGTTTCGCGGATGTCCGGGCTTGCGGCACGCAGAAAGGGATTCGTTGCGAGTTCCAGCCCCAGTCTGGAAGGGACGGTCGGTCGGCCGTCTGCGCGGGCCTTTTCCGTCTCTTCCATCCGGGAAATAAGGTCGGCGTTGCCCGGTTCAACGGACAGCGCGAATTTTCCGTTGGCGAGGGTGTATTCGTGGCCGGAGCAGATCATTGTTTCCGGCGGCAGCGCGGCGAGCTTGGACAGGCTGGCCCACATCTGGTCCATCGTGCCCTCGAAGACGCGCCCGCAGCCGAGCGCCATGAGGCTGTCGGCGGTGAAGGCGATGCCGCTTTCGGGAAAGTGCACCGCTATGTGGCCGGTGGTGTGGCCCGGCACCTCGATGACCCTTCCGCGCTCGGCGCCGATCTCGATCTCGTCCCCCTCGGCGAGCTGCATGTCGAGCGCGGGAAGCCGGTGCACGTCGTCCGCTGGGCCGGCCACCTTTGCATGATGGGCGTCCATGATGTCGGCGAGGCCCTGCACGTGATCCCCGTGGTGGTGCGTCAGGATCACCAGGTCGGCGCGCCAGCCACGCTCTTCCAGTGCCGACAGGATCGGCCCGGCCTCGGGCGCATCCACGACGGCGGTCGCGCCGGTCTCGGGGTCGTGAGCGAGAAAGGCGTAGTTGTCGGTCAGGCAGGGAACGGTGACGATCTCGAGGGGCATGGTGTTTCGTCTCTCGGTTGCTATGCTCGTCCCAGCCTTGCCGATTTGCCCCATAGGTCGCAATGCATCTGGACGTGCAGGACCTGCGAAACTTCTATTACCGCAGCGCCCTCGGGCGCGCGGCGCAACGGGCGATCCGTGACCACCTGCGGACGCTGTGGCCGGAGGCGAAGGGGCGCACCGTGGCGGGCTTCGGCTTCGCGGTTCCCCTGCTCCGCCCCTACCTGAGCGAGGCGCGGCGCGTGGTCGCTCTCATGCCGGCGCCGCAGGGGGTCATGGCCTGGCCGTCAGGGCTGCCGAACGTCGCCGTCCTGAGCGAAGAGACGCTCTGGCCGATCGAGACGGGGCACGTGGACCGGCTCGTGGTGCTTCACGGGCTGGAGACGTCGGAGCGGCCCTCGGAGCTTCTGCGCGAATGTCACCGCGTGCTGGGGCCGGGCGGGCGCGCCATGTTCATCGTGCCGAACCGCGCCGGTCTGTGGTCGCGCAGCGACGACACGCCGTTCGGATACGGCCGACCCTACACGATGTCCCAGCTGGAGACGCAGTTGCGGGCGCACGACTTCGTGACCGAACGGCATGCCGCGGCGCTCTTCCAGCCGCCGAGCAGCCGCCGCTTCTGGATGAAGACCGGCGCCATGTGGGAACGGATGGGCCGGAGCCTGTCGTCCGGCCTCGCCGGCGGGGTCCTGATGGTCGAGGTGTCCAAGCGCGTCTCGGCGCCGGCGGGGCCGGGCGCGAAGGAGCAGGCGCGAAAGCCGCTCGGGGTGCTCGCCCCGTCGCCGGAGGCAAAGCCCGCCTGACGGGCGCGTGCGGGGACGTGGCGCGAGACCGGCCGCGATTGCCGCGGTGCGGGAATCATCGCTTCGCAGGCGCAGCGAGCCCGGGCCGCGGCGGCCCCGGGGCGCGGCCGGCCGGGCCCGATCGGGCCCGCTTGCACAGGGACTTCGCGGCGCCATGCAAAAGGCGGCTTAGGTTGTTGCCCAGTCACAAAGCCTCTGCTACACCCACGCCGATTTTGCTGCCAGCGCCCGCCGGGCGCCTCAACGTCCCCGGGCGCGGTTTCGTGCGACCATGGGCCGGGGCTTGACATCGGAAGGGTGGACGTGTCCGAAACAGCATCGATTTCCTCTGGCATCGCCGCGCGCTACGCCACCGCCATCTTCGAGATCGCCCTCGAGGCCGACTCTCTCGACGCGCTCGAGGCGGGGGCGGATGCGCTGGGCGAGGCGCTGGCGGACAGCCCCGAGCTTCGGGATCTCATTTCCTCGCCGATCTATGGCCGGGAAGCGCAGGAGCGTGCGATTGCCGCGGTCGCGGCGAAGATGGAGCTGATGCCCGCGCTCGCCAACGCGCTGGGCCTGATGGCGCAGAAGCGTCGCCTCTTCGTGCTGCCGCAGCTCGTCACGCAACTGCGCGAGCGCATCGCCCGCCACAAGGGCGAGGTGACGGCCGACGTGATCAGCGCGAAGGCGCTGACGAAGGCGCAGTCGCAGAAACTCGGCGAGACGCTCAAGGCGCGCTTCGGCAAGGACGTTAAGATCAATGCGACCGTCGATGAGGATCTCATCGGCGGTCTTGTCGTCAAGGTTGGCTCGAAGATGATCGACACCTCGATCCGCTCGCGCCTCAACTCTCTCCAGAATGCAATGAAAGAGGTCGGATAGATGGGTATCCAAGCAGCCGAGATTTCTGCGATCCTGAAGGAGCAGATCAAGAACTTCGGCGAAGAGGCCGAGGTTGCCGAGGTCGGCCGCGTCCTTTCCGTCGGTGACGGGATCGCCCGGGTCCACGGCCTCGACAACATCCAAGCCGGCGAGATGGTGGAGTTCGACGGCGGCATCCGCGGCATGGCGCTCAACCTCGAGGTCGACAATGTCGGCATCGTGATCTTCGGCTCGGACCGCGAGATCGGCGAGGGCGACACGGTCAAACGCACGAAGTCCATCGTGGACGTGCCGGTGGGCGACGCGCTTCTGGGCCGGGTCGTCGACGGCCTCGGCAACCCGCTCGACGGCAAGGGCCCGATCGAGGCGACCGAGCGCCGCGTCGCGGACGTGAAGGCGCCGGGCATCATCCCGCGCAAGTCGGTGCACGAGCCGATGGCGACCGGCCTCAAGGCGATCGACGCGATGATCCCGATCGGCCGCGGCCAGCGCGAGCTCATCATCGGCGACCGGCAGACCGGCAAGACCGCCGTGGCGCTCGACACCATGCTCAACCAGAAAAGCTACAACGACGCGGCGGGCGACGACGAGTCGAAGAAGCTCTACTGCGTCTACGTCGCGATCGGCCAGAAGCGCTCGACCGTCGCGCAGCTCGTGAAGAAGCTCGAGGAGAGCGGCGCGATGGAATATTCCATCGTGGTCGCCGCCACCGCCTCCGACCCGGCGCCGATGCAGTATCTCGCGCCCTACTCGGCCACCGCAATGGCGGAATACTACCGCGACAACGGCCGCCACGCGCTCTGCGTCTACGACGACCTGTCGAAGCAGGCCGTGGCCTACCGCCAGATGTCGCTTCTGCTTCGCCGCCCGCCGGGCCGTGAGGCCTATCCGGGCGACGTGTTCTACCTGCACTCCCGCCTGCTGGAGCGGTCGGCGAAGATGAACGAGGACAACGGCGCGGGCTCTCTCACCGCGCTGCCCATCATCGAGACGCAGGCGGGCGACGTGTCGGCCTTCATCCCGACCAACGTGATCTCGATCACCGATGGCCAGATCTTCCTCGAGACGGAGCTCTTCTACCAGGGTGTCCGCCCGGCCGTTAACACCGGCCTGTCGGTCAGCCGCGTGGGCTCTGCGGCGCAGACCGCGGCGATGAAGTCGGTCGCGGGTTCGCTGAAGCTGGAACTCGCGCAGTATCGCGAGATGGCGGCCTTCGCGCAGTTCGGCTCGGACCTCGACGCCTCGACGCAGCGGCTGCTGAACCGCGGCGCGCGCCTGACCGAGCTTCTCAAGCAGCCGGAATTCTCGCCGCTGACCAACGCCGAGATCGTCTGTGTCGTTTTCGCCGGCACCAAGGGCTACCTCGACGACCTCAAGGTGGCGGACGTTCGCCGCTTCGAGGAGGGACTGCTCAAGCACCTGCGCGGCAAGCACAAGGACACGCTCGACTGGATCACGAACGAGGACCCGAAGATCAAGGGCGACGCGGAGGACCGGCTGAAGTCGGTGATCGACGAGTACGCCAAGGACTTCAGCTGACCTGATCCACGGGACGAAGGACAAGGCGCATGCCAAGCCTAAAGGACCTCAAGAACCGGATCGAGTCGGTCAAGTCGACCCGGAAGATCACCAACGCCATGCAGATGGTCGCGGCGGCGAAGCTTCGCCGCGCCCAGGATGCGGCCGAACAGTCGCGCCCCTACGCCGAGCGGTTCGCCGCCGTGATGGGGCAGCTCGCCGCCTCGGTGGGCGACACCGCGAACGCCCCCAAGCTGCTGGCCGGGACCGGGTCGGACCAGACGCATCTGCTGGTCGTGATGACGGCGGAGCGCGGCCTTTGCGGCGCGTTCAACGCCAACATCGCCAAGCTGGCCCGGCGACACGCGGAAAAGCTTGCGGCGGACGGCAAGACGGTGAAGATCCTCACCGTGGGCAAGAAGGGCCGCGACGTGCTGAGGCGCGAATGGGCGGACCAGTTCATCGATCACGTCGATCTGTCGGAGGTGAAGCGCGTGGGCTACGGCGACGCGCAGGCGATCGCCCGGAACGTTCTCGAGCGTTTCGACGCCGGCGAATTCGACGTGGCCACGATCTACTACGCCCGCTTCATCAACGTGGTCAGCCAGGAACCCACCGCGGAGCAGGTCATCCCGGCCGATTTCGACGCCCCCGAGGAGGACGCCGCGGCGAGTACGCTTTACGATTACGAGCCGGGCGAGGAAGAACTCCTGGCGGATCTGCTGCCCAAGGGCGTGGCGACGCAGATTTTCGCCGCGCTGCTGGAGAACGGCGCCTCGGAGCAGGGCGCCCGGATGACGGCGATGGACAACGCGACGCGCAACGCGGGCGAGATGATCGACAAGCTGACCATCCAGTACAACCGCACCCGACAGGCCGTTATCACCAACGAGCTGATCGAGATCATTTCGGGCGCCGAGGCGCTCTAACGGAACCGGAGACACCGACATGGCAAATGAAAAAGGTAAAGTGACGCAGGTCATCGGCGCCGTGGTGGACGTTCAGTTCGACGAACACCTGCCCGAGATCCTGAACGCGCTCGAGACCGACAACAACGGCAAGCGCCTCGTTCTCGAGGTCGCGCAGCACCTTGGCGAGAACACGGTGCGCACCATCGCGATGGACGCGACCGAGGGGCTCGTGCGCGGACAGGAGGTTGCCGACAGCGGCGGGCCGATCACCATGCCCGTCGGCGACGGGACGCTCGGGCGCATCATGAACGTCGTGGGCGAGCCGATCGACGAGAAGGGCGAGGTCAAGACGGAGGAGCGGCGCCCGATCCACGCCAGCGCGCCGGAATTCGTCGAGCAGTCGACGGAGTCCGAGATCCTCGTCACCGGCATCAAGGTCATCGACCTGCTCGCGCCCTATTCGAAGGGCGGCAAGATCGGCCTCTTCGGCGGTGCCGGGGTGGGCAAGACGGTTCTCATCCAGGAACTCATCAACAACATCGCCAAGGTGCACTCGGGCTATTCGGTGTTCGCCGGGGTCGGCGAGCGCACCCGCGAGGGCAACGACCTCTACTACGAGTTCATCGAGTCGGGCGTGATCAACGCCGAAGACCTGACCAAGTCCAAGGTGGCGCTGGTCTACGGCCAGATGAACGAGCCGCCGGGCGCGCGGATGCGCGTGGCGCTGTCGGGCCTCACGCTTGCCGAGCAGTTCCGCGACCAGTCGGGCACCGACGTGCTGTTCTTCGTGGACAACATCTTCCGCTTCACCCAGGCGGGCTCCGAGGTGTCGGCCCTTCTCGGCCGGATCCCCTCGGCCGTGGGCTACCAGCCGACGCTCGCGACCGACATGGGCGCACTGCAGGAGCGGATCACCTCCACGCGCGCGGGCTCCATCACCTCGGTGCAGGCGATCTACGTGCCGGCGGACGACCTGACGGACCCGGCGCCCGCGACCTCCTTCGCCCACCTCGACGCGACCACCGTTCTGTCGCGCGCGATCTCCGAGCTGGGCATCTACCCCGCCGTGGACCCGCTCGACTCGACCAGCCGGATTCTCGATCCCTCGGTGGTCGGCGAAGAGCACTACCAGGTGGCGCGCGACGTGCAGGGCATCCTTCAGCGCTACAAGTCGCTGCAGGACATCATCGCGATCCTCGGCATGGACGAGCTCAGCGAAGAGGACAAGCTGACCGTGGCGCGGGCGCGCAAGATCCAGCGCTTCCTCAGCCAGCCCTTCGACGTGGCGGAGGTGTTCACCGGCTCGCCCGGCGTGCAGGTGCCGATCGAGGAGACCATCGCCTCCTTCAAGGCCGTGGTCGCCGGCGAATACGACCACCTGCCCGAGGGCGCCTTCTACATGGTGGGCGGCATCGAGGACGTGAAGGCGAAGGCCGAGAAGATGGCGGCGGACGCCGCCTGAGCCGGGCCCGACGCAACCGAGAAAGGAAGGCCCAATGGCCGACACGATGCAGTTCGATCTCGTCTCGCCCGAGCGGCGCCTCGCCTCGCTCGAGGCACAACAGGTGCAGCTGCCCGGGGCGGATGGCCAGATGACCGCGATGCCGAACCACGCGCCGGTCATCACCAGCCTGCGGCCGGGCATCGTCACCGTGACGGGTGCGGACGGTCAGACCGCGCGCTACGCGGTGACCGGCGGGTTCGCCGAACTCTCGCCCGAGGGCGCCATCGTCCTCGCGGAACGCGCCTACAAGTCCGGCGCGGAGAACCGCGACGAGATCGAGGCCGCGCTCGAGGAGGCGCGCACCGCCGCGCAGAAGGCCCCGGCCGAACAGAAGGATGCCGCGGAACTCTTCGTCGCGGACCTCGCGCAGCTGATGGACGACATGGTCTGAACGGCCCGCGGGTCGTTTTCAGGGATCCGGGAACGGCCCCCTCGTGGGGCCGTTTTCCGTTTCCGGGTGGGCGCGCGCCGGTCAGGCGACCTTGAACTGGCCTTCGTAGATCGGCTCCAGCGTCTCGGTCTCGAACAGCGACGACACCGACGTTCCGTTCCAGATGTTCAGGATCGCCTGCGCGAAGATCGGCGCGGTGGGCAGGATGCGGATGTTGGGCGCCGCCATGGCCGCCTGCGTCGGCTGGATGGTGTCGGTGATGACGAGGCTCTTCATCACCGAGTTGGTGATCCGCTCGACCGCGGGGCCCGACAGCACGCCGTGGGTGATATAGGCGTGCACTTCCTTGGCGCCACGTTCCTGGAGGACCTGCGCCGCCTTGCAAAGCGTTCCCGCCGTGTCGCAAAGGTCGTCCACGATGATGCAGCGCTTGTCGCTCACATCGCCGATGATCGTCATCTCGGCCACCTCGCCCGGCTTCTCGCGGCGCTTGTCCACGATCGCGAGAGGGCAGCCGATACGCTGGGCGAGTTCGCGCGCGCGCGCCACGCCGCCCACGTCGGGCGAGACGACCATCACCTCGTCGACATGCCCTTGGAATTGCGCCTGGATGTCGAGGGCGAAGACCGGCGCGGCGTAAAGGTTGTCCACCGGGATGTCGAAGAAGCCCTGGATCTGGGCGGCGTGAAGATCCATCGTCAGCACCCGCTCGATTCCGGACCCCACCAGCATGTTCGCCACCAGCTTGGCGGAGATCGGCGTGCGCGCCTTGGTGCGCCGGTCCTGGCGCGCGTAGCCGAAATAGGGGATCACCGCCGTGATCCGCGCAGCCGAGGAGCGGCGCAGCGCATCGGCCATGATCAGCAGCTCCATGAGGTTGTCGTTGGCCGGGTTCGAGGTCGGCTGGACGATGAACATGTCCTCGCCCCGGACGTTCTCGAACACCTCGACGAAGACTTCCTGGTCGTTGAAACGCTCCACCCGGGCGTCCACCAGCCCGACATTCATGCCGCGATGCATGGACATGCGGCGCGCGATCGCGCGCGCAAGCGGCATGTTCGCGTTTCCGGAGATCAGTTTTGGCTCGATGATGTTTGGCATGCTGGGGCTCCGGCGATGGCGCACATGACGGATTCGTGACGTTGACACCGCTTAGCACGCGCTTAGGGTCGCGCAAACCTTGCCCGAGCGGAGCGCGCCATGCCGAGGATCGACTATTTCTTCTCCACGATCTCGCCCTTCGCCTATCTCGCCGGCGACCGTCTCGAACGCATCGCCGGGGCGCATGGCGCCGACATCGTCTACAAGCCCGTCGATATCGTGGCGCTTTTCGCCCGCACCGGGGGCGTGGCGCCGGCCGAGCGCCATCCGGCGCGGCAGGCCTACCGGATGCAGGAACTGCGCCGCCAGGCCGCGAAGCGCGGGATGCCAATCAACCTCCGGCCCGCGCATTTCCCGACCAATCCCGCCCCGTCCTCCTACGCCGTTATCGCCGCGCAGGGCGATCGTGGGGGCGACGTGGGCGCGCTTGTGCGGAACCTGCTGACCGCCTGCTGGGCCGAGGAGCGCGACATCGCCGAGGACGAGGTGATCCGCGACTGCCTCTCCCGGGCGGGTTTCGACCCGGCGCTCGCCGACAAGGGCCTCCTGGCGGGGGCCGAGACCTATGGCGCCAACCTCGAGGAAGCGGTCGCGGCGGAGGTGTTCGGCGCCCCCTTCTACATCGTCGGCGACGAGAGGTTCTGGGGCCAGGACCGGCTGGAGGATCTCGACCTGCATCTTGCCGGAAAGCTTTGACGCAGCATGAAGCGGCCGGGGGCGCCGCCGTCTTCCTCCGCCGCTGGGGCGAGGGGGCGCGCCGCGCCGTCCTGATCCATTGCGCGCTCGGGAACGGGGGTATGTTCGAGGCGCTGGCCGGGCATCTCGGGGACCGGCTGCGCATGGCGGCCTTCGACCTGCCCGGCCACGGGCGAAGCCCGGCCTGGGACGGTGGAGACGTGCAGGCGCAGGCCGTGGCGATCGCCGCCGATCTGGCGGGCGCGGGGCCGGTGGACCTGATCGGCCATTCCTTCGGCGGCACGGTCGCGCTGCGCCTGGCCAGCGAACGGCCCTGCCTCGTCCGCTCCCTCACCATGATCGAGCCCGTGTTCTTCGCCGTGCTCGCCGCGGACCGGCCGGACCTGATGGCCCGGCACGACGCCATGATGGCGCCCTACGACGCCGCCGTGGCGCGGGGCGACTGGGCGGAGGCCGGGCGGCTTTTCACGGCGGTGTGGGGGGCGGGACGCCCCTGGGCCGCGCTCTCCGGCACGGCTCGGGCGCAGATCGCCGCGCGGATGCCGGTCGTCGAGGGTGGAAGCCGCGCGGTGATGGAGGATCCCGCCGGCCTCGTCGCCTCGGGCGCGCTGGAACGACTTGCCGTGCCGGCCCTGCTCGTCGAGGGGGCGGAGACCAACGCCTACATCCGCGCGATCTGCGCCGGCCTCGCCGCGCGTCTGCCGGATGCGGGGCGCGCGGTCATCCCCGGCGCGGGGCACATGGCGCCGCTGACCCATCCCGCCGCGACCGCCCGCGCGATCCGCGGGTTGCTGGACCGGACGGGCTAGCCCTTCCGCCCGATGCGCGGCTCCGTGCCTGCCCGCATCCGGGCGATGTTGGTGCGGTGGCGCCAGGCGACGACAAGCGCGAGGGCGACCGCCAGCGCGGCCATCTCGCCACGGCCGAGCACGATCGCCCAGGGCGCGGCGCTCGCCGCCGCGACGAGCGCGGCGAGCGACGAGATTCGTGCGAGCGCGGCGGTGGCGAGCCAGGTCAGGCAGCAGGCCACGCCCACGGGCCAGGCGAGCGCGAGCACCAGACCGAGGAAGGTGGCCACGCCCTTGCCGCCCCGGAAGCCGAGCCAGACCGGATAGCAATGTCCCAGAAACGCCGCGAGCCCGGCGATCTGCGCCGCGTCCTCGCCGGCCACCGCGCGGGCCAGAAGCACCGCCGCGGCCCCCTTTCCGCCGTCGAGCAGCAGCGTGCCCGCGGCGGCGGCCTTGTTGCCGGTGCGCAGCACGTTCGTGGCGCCGATATTGCCCGACCCGATCTTCCGCGGGTCGGCAAGACCCAGCGCGCGCGTCAGCAGCACGCCGAACGGCACCGAGCCGAGCAGGTAGCCCAGCCCGGCCCAGAGCGCGAGAAGCGCGGCGCCGCTTTCCGCCGCGGGCATCACGCGTCCGTCCCGTGCACGCGGCGCCCGCCGACCCAGGTTCCGATCACGCGGCCCTGCAGGCGCGCGCCGTCGAAGGGCGTGTTCTTTGATTTCGAGCGCAGTTTCCACCGGTCCAGCACGAAAGGCGCGTCCGGGTCGAAAAGCACGAGGTCCGCAGGCGCGCCGGGGGCGAGGCGGCCCGCCTCGAGCCCGAGCCGCCGCGCCGGGTTCAGCGCCATGGCGCGGAAAAGCTCGGGCAGGGTGAGCGCGCCCGCGTGGTGAAGCCGCAGCGCGGCGGGCAGGAGCGTCTCGAGCCCCACCGCGCCCGCCGCCGCCTCCTCGAACGGAAGCCGCTTGCTCTCTTCGTCCTGCGGCGTGTGCCAGGAGCAGAGCACGTCGATGAGCCCGGTGCGCAGCGCCTCCACGGCGGCCACACGGTCGTCCTCCGAGCGCAGGGGGGGCGTCAGCTTGAAGAAGGTGCGGTAGTCGGCCACGTCGAGGTCGTTCAGCGTCAGGTGATGCACGCTCACCCCCGCAGTGATGTCGAGACCGTTGTTCCTGGCCCGCTCCAGAGCGGGCAGCGCCCGCGCCGTGGTGATCTGGTCGGCGTGATAGCGCGCGCCGGTCATCTCCAGCAGCGCGATGTCCCGGTCGAGGCCCATGCGCTCGGCCATGGGCGAGACCGCCGGAAGCCCCTTGAGCGAGGCGAACTTGCCCGAGGTCGCCGCAGCCCCGCGCGAGAGCCCGGGCTCCTGCGGGTGCCCGATGACGAGCGCGCCGAGCCCGCGGGCGTAGGTGAGCGCGCGCGAGAGCACCTTGGTATCCGCGACGACCCGGTCCGCGTCGGTGAAGGCGATCGCGCCGGTATCCATCAGGAAACCGATCTCGGTCATCTCCCGCCCCTCGCGCCCCTTGGTGAGCGCGGCCATGGGGCGGACATGCACCGGCGCGGCCTCGGCCGCGCGCCGGACGACGAATTCCAGGCTTTCGGGATTGTCGAGGGGCGGCTGCGTGTCGGGTCGCGTCACGATGGTGGTCACGCCCCCCGCCGCGGCGGCAAGACCGGCGGAACGGAAGCTTTCCTTGTGACGCTCGCCCGGCTCGCCGATCTTCACCCCCAGATCGACGATGCCGGGGGCGAGGCACTTGCCGCGGCAGTCGATGCGCGCCTCCGCCGCGACGGGAACCGGCCCCTTCGCCGCGCCAGTGCCGGTCACCGCGCCGTTCTCGACGAGAAGCCAGCCGGCGGTGTCGGTGCCGGCCTCCGGATCGATCAGCCGGGCGTTCTCGAAAAGGATCGTGCTCACAGATATCCTCCCGCGGCGTTCCGGATCGCGTCGCGCACCGCCTCCCGGTCGGCCTGGTATTTCAGCAGGTGCTTGTCGCCGCCCTTCGTCACGATCTGCACCGCGCTGCCGAGGGTGCGAAGCGCCGCGATCTCCGACAGCGCCACCCGGCGCTCCTGCGGTCCGCTCAGCATCCCGTCTTCCAGGCGCCATTCGATGGCAAGCTCTTCCGAGGCGAGGAACCAGGCGCGGAAGGCCACGGCGGCAAGGCCCGCGACGGCGCCGGTCCAGACATGGGGGCTGTCGATGATCCACAGCACGACCATGGCGCCCGCCATGGCCGCGGCGGCAAGCCAGGCGTGGTCGCGGATATAGGTCGCCCGGTCGGCGCGGAACACGGTCGCGCTCATTGGGCGGGCCCCGGGCGCTGGCGGCCAGCGAGGATCGGCTCTTGGCGGCTCTTCCGTCCCTTCCGCGCGGCGAAGGCCGG
Organism: Rhodosalinus sp. 5P4; assembly: GCF_041365695.1. NCBI lineage: Bacteria > Pseudomonadati > Pseudomonadota > Alphaproteobacteria > Rhodobacterales > Paracoccaceae > Rhodosalinus > Rhodosalinus sp. 5P4. The sequence continues at coordinate 421,145 of NZ_JBGFSJ010000004.1, read as the reverse complement.
CGCCAGGCCGTCCGCGCGCGGTCCCGGGCGGCCGATGACCGGCCCCGGGATCTGCCCCGGCCGGCACGTCATCGCGGCGCGCCCGCCAGCGCCGCCACGGCGAGCAGCACGAGCACCGCAAGCGCGATCAGCGTCAGCACAACGCCCCGACGTCCGCCCGCAGCGGCATCGTCGGGCGGGCCGGGCGTGCCGTCCGCCGGGGCCTGACCGCGAGCGGACTCCGCGGACACGCCCGACAGGGGCGTCTCTGCCCCGGCCTCCTGGAACGTCGCGACAAGCCGCAGCGGCGCGCGCACCGTCACCTCTTGCGCCGCGTCGGCGAAAGCGCTCGACATCACGACCGCGACATGGCTCGAGAGCCCGCGAAGCCGTTCGGCGAAGGGGTCGAGTTCTTCCCGTGGCACGTCGTAACCTTCCGCGAGATAGTCGGGCAGCCCCATCTCCGCGATGTCGGAAAGCCGCACGATCTCGGCGAAGCGCGGATCGAAAGGCTCCGCTCCCAGCGCTTCGGCCAGCGGATGCGGCCCGTCCCCATCGGCCTCCGACCAGCGGGCCGCCTCCTCGGGCGACAGGTCCAGCGCGAAGACGCGGATCACCGCGTGTTCGTGGGCGGGGATGTCGAGAACCGTGGTCATGCCTCAACCTCCTGCGCGGCGGCCGCCTCGCGCCAGTTGCGCGCCAGCAGATGCATCGCCGCCATGCGCACCGCCACGCCCATCTCCACCTGCGCCTGGATCAGCGAGCGGTTGATGTCGTCGGCCAGCGTGCCGTCGATCTCCACCCCCCGGTTCATGGGCCCGGGATGCATCACGATGGCGTCGGGCCGCGCATGCGCGAGCTTTTCGGCGTCGAGCCCGTAGCGATGGTAGTATTCGCGCTCGGACGGGATGAAGCCGCCATCCATCCGCTCTTTCTGAAGGCGCAGCATCATCACGACGTCGACGTCGCGCAGCCCCGCCTCCATGTCCTCGAAGACTTCCACGCCGAACTCCCCTATCCGCGAGGGCAGGAGCGTGGGCGGCGCGATGAGCCGCACGCGGTTCTCCATCTTGCCCAGAAGCAGGATGTTGGAGCGTGCCACCCGCGAATGGGCGATGTCGCCGCAGATCGCGATCGACAGCCGGTGAAGCCGTCCCTTCGCGCGGCGGATCGTCAGCGCGTCCAGCAGGGCCTGCGTCGGGTGTTCGTGGCGCCCGTCGCCCGCATTCAGCACGGCGCAGGCGACCTTTTCGGCCAGCAGGTTCACCGCGCCCGAGTGGGGATGGCGCACCACCAGCAGATCGGGATGCATCGCGTTCAGCGTCATCGCCGTGTCGATGAGCGTCTCGCCCTTCTTTATGGAGGAGGCCTGCATCGCCATGTTCATCACGTCCGCGCCCAGCCGCTTGCCGGCCAGCTCGAAGCTCGCCTGGGTACGCGTGGAGCTTTCGAAGAACATGTTGATCTGCGTGCTTCCGGCCAGCACCTCGGTGTGGCGCGCGGGCTGCCGGTTGAAGTCCACGTAGCCGTCGGAAAGGTCGAGTATCTCCGTGATCGCCGCGGGCGAGAGCGGCTCGATGCCGAGGAGGTGACGGTCTCTGAAACCCATGCGCGCGATCCTTGCCTCGCCGACCGCTTATATGGGCCGGGCCGGCGCGCGGCAAGCCGTGCTCAGGCCCGGCCGCCCGTGCCCGAGAGCATCAGCGCGTCGATGCCGAGCGTCCTGAGCGCGGCCTGCCATTTCCCGCCGTCATCGGGCGAGAAGACGAGCTCGGGCGTCGCATCGCAGGCCAGCCAGCCGTTTGCCGCCAGCTCGGCCTCGAGCTGCCCGGGGCCCCAGCCCGCGTAGCCCAGCGCCATGATCGCGTTCTCGGGGCCGCCGCCTTCGCCGAGTTCCTCCAGGATGTCGAGCGTGGCGGTCATGGCGAAGCGCGCGTCGACCACCAGCGTGGAGATGGAGGAGGCGTAGTCGGGCCCGTGCAGCACGAAGCCGCGCCCCGTCTCGACGGGACCGCCGAAATGCACCTTGATGTCCCTGAGGCCCGCCGTGACGGGAATCGACAGCTGCTCCAGAAGGTCCTTCAGCGTCACGTCGTCGGTGGGCTTGTTGACGATGAGGCCCATCGCGCCCTCTTCGGAATGGGCGCAGACGAAAACGACGCTGTGGGAAAAGCGCGGGTCGCCCATGTCGGGCATGGCGATGAGAAGCTTGCCGATGAGTGGGGTGGCGTCCGCCATCTTGCCTCGTGTCGAAGGAAGGTTTTCACGAACATGGTCAAGGGTCGGGCGGGGTGCAAGCCTCTGCCGCGGGCACCGCGTGCCGCGTCTCGCCGGAACGTGACTTGGATTCTCGCGCGAATTGGCGCATCCGATGTCTCATGTTGTCTCGCACCCTTGCCCTTTTCGCCGCGCTGGCCGCCCTCGCCACCCCTCCTGCCGTTCCGGCCGCGCAGGCCGGAACGGGTCTCGATGTCGTGTCCGCGCGCCTTCTGCCCGGATGGCGCCAGCCGGACGGCACGCATCTGGCCGGGCTGGAGCTCGTCCTCGCCCAGGGCTGGAAGACGTACTGGCGCGCGCCGGGCGACGCCGGCATCCCGCCGCGCTTCGACTGGTCCGGGTCCGACAACCTGTCGGGCGTCGCGATTTCCTGGCCGGTGCCGCGGGTCTTCGACCAGAACGGCATGCGATCCATCGTCTACGCCGACCGCGTCGTCCTGCCGTTGCACGTCCGCCCCGCGCGCAGCGGCGCGGATGTGCGGATTTCCGCGCGGATCGACCTCGGCGTCTGCGAGGACATCTGCATCCCCGCCCAGGTGTCCGTGGCGGGCGTGCTGCCCGCCGACGCGCGTCGCCCCGATCCCGCCATCGCCGCCGCGCTGGCCGCCCGCCCTCTCAGCGCCGAGGAGGCGGACGTCTCCGCCGTGACATGCGTCCTCGCGCCCGCGCAGGATGGCCTCGGCCTGCGGGTGGAGGTCGAGATGCCTGGCGCCCGCGGCGTGAAGGCCGCGGTGATCGAGACTGCGGACCCGCATGTCTGGGTTTCCGAACCGGCGCTTTCGGCGGCGGCCGGCCGCCTGGCCGCGGAAAGCCGTCTGGTCCACGTCGATGGAAACGCCTTCGCGCTGGACCGTGACGGTGTGCGCGTCACGCTGCTGGACGGCGCCTCGGCCGTGGATATCCGCGGCTGCGGGTCCCGCTGATCGTCAGGCCGCGCGGCGCCGCAGCAGCAGAATGGCAAGGGCGGTGACGGCATAGGTCGTCACGGCGAGGGCCGCGGCCCCCGCGATGAAAAGCACCAGCGCCGCGGTCATCGGCGCGAGCGCGGCGAGCGCGGGCAGGGCGCCCGTGATCGCCGGGGGCAGGGCGCCCGTGACCGCCGTCCAGCCGAGCGTCGCGCCGAGCCAGGCGAGCGTGCCGGCCAGCGCCAGCGACAGCACGCGCCCCAGCCCGCCTCTCCGGCTGCGCAGACCGCGGCGCAGCGCGGTGAACTGGCGCCCGATGTCGGATTGCATGGCCATGAAGGCCGGCACGATCAGAAGCACCATCGCCACCCCGAAGCCCAGGCCGTAGACCAGCGTGATCACCGTGGGCTTGAGGAATTCCGCCTGGCTCGAGCCCTCGTAGAGAAGCGGCGTGAGCCCCAGGACCGTGGTGGCGGTCGTCAGCAGCACCGGGCGCAGCCGGTCCGCCGCGCCGTCCACGATGGCCGGAACGAGCCCCCGTGTCCTGGCCTTCTCGTCGATGGTGGTCACCAGCACGATGGAATCGTTGATGATGATCCCGCTCATGCCCAGAAGTCCCACCACCGTGAACATCGACAGCGGCACCTCCCAGATGTAGTGGCCCCAGATCGTGCCCACGAGGCCGAAGGGGATCACCGACATCACGACCAGCGGCCGCGTCCAGCTTGCGAAGATCCACGCGAGCACGATGTAGATGCCGGTCAGGCACAGGATCAGCCCCGTAAGGGCGTCGGACAGGAACTCGTTCTCCTGCTCGGAAAGGCCGGAAATCCGGTAGTCCACCTGCTTCTCGGCGGCGATGGCGGGCAGGATCTCCTCTTCCAGCGCGGTCATGATCTCGGCGGCGCGCGCGGCGTCGTCCTGCTCGAGGTCGCCCGTGACCGAGACGAGCCGGATGCCGTTCTCGCGCCGGACGGTCGAGAAGCCGGTGCGCTGCTCCACCGTCACGATGTCCGCGAGCGGGACATTGGCGCCCGAGGGCGCGCGCAGCAGCGTGCCCTCGAGGAAGTCCGCGGTCAATTCGGTCTCGGGAAGTTCCACCCGGATCTCGGCGCTGCGGGGGCCGAGCGGGTAGGTCGCCGCCTCGATGCCCCCCAGCCGGGCGCGCAGCACGCGGCCGAGCCCGTCGATGTCGAAGCCCAGCGCCCGGCCCTGCGGCGTGAGTTCCAGGATCAGCTCTTCCTTGTCGTAGGCGAGGCTGTCCTCGAGCGCCGACACCTCGGGGAAGCGCGCCAGCGCGGTCTTGAGCGCCTCGGCGGCGCCCTTCAGCGTCTGCGCGTCGGCGCCGTAGAACTGCACGTCGAGCGCCTCGCCGCCGGGACCGGACCGCCAGCCGCGAAAGCTGATCGTCTCGGTGAGGGGGTGGCGTTCCACGCGCTCCTGCAACTCCGCCACCAGCGCGAAGCTGGAATAGGGCCTGAGATCGGCCTCGATCAGTTCGATCGAGATGCCGCCCAGCAGGTCGTCGTCCTTGCTGTCGCTGCCCGGCAGCGGGCGGCCGGCGTTCCCGCCCACCTCGGCGATGACGTAGAGGATGGGGTCGCGCCCGTATTCGGCCTCGTAGTCGCGGCTGAGCGCGGCGACCGCCTCCTGCATGGCCCGCATCTGCGCCAGCGTATCCTCGCGCGTCGCCCCCGGCGTCATCGCGAAATTGCCGGTGACCGAGGATTGCTCCGGCGCGTTGAAGAAGCGCCACTGCACCTCACCCGAGACGAGAAGCGCGAGTTGCGACGCCAGAAGGACGACCGCCCCGGCGACGACCGCGTAGCGTGCGCGGACCACCAGCGCCATGGCCGGCCGGAACAGGCGGTCGCGGACCTGGACGAAGCCGCGGTTCACCTGCCGCGAGGGCCAGTCGTACCAGTGGTTGCGCCGGGAGGATCCGAGCGCGTGGGACATGTGGTTGGGCAGGATCAGGAAGCACTCCACCAGGCTCGCCACCAGCACGGCGATCACCGTGAAGGGGATGTCCGCGATCAGGCTGCCGAACTGCCCGCCCACCGCGACGAGGCCGAAGAAGGCGATGACCGTGGTCAGCGTGGCCGCGAAGACGGGCAGCGCCATGCGCCGTGCCGCGGTCTCGGCGGCGACGACGGGGCTTTCGCCATGATGCCTGTGGCGGAAATCGGCGTGTTCGCCCACCACGATGGCGTCGTCCACCACGATGCCCAGCGTGATGATCAGCGCGAAGAGCGAGATCATGTTGATGGTCAGCCCGGCGGCATACATGATCGCGATCGCGGCCAGAAGCGCGGTCGGGATGCCCGCCGCCACCCAGAAGGCGGTGCGCGCGTTCAGGAACAGAAAGAGCAGCGCGACGACGAGCAGAAGACCCGTCACCGCGTTGTCGAGCAGGATGTCGAGGCGGCCCGAGATGTAATCCGCGCGCGTCCGGATGAGGTCGATGCTCACGCCCTCGGGCAGCGTCGCCTCGAGCTCGGCCGCCACCTCCTCGACCTGGCGCTGGATGGCGATGGCGTCGCCCTGCAGCGAACGGTCCACCCGGATCGAGATCGCCGGATTCTCGCCCACGAAATAGCTCCGCTCGCGGTCCACGCCCTCGACCCGGACCCGCGCGACTTCGCCGATGGTGAGGCGCGTGCCACCCACCTCCGAGCGCAGGACGATCGCCTCGATCTGCTCGGCGGTGCGCTTTTCCGTCCCGGTGCGGACCCGCGCGGCCGCGCCGGTCACGTCGCCCGCCGGGTCGGTGTCCACCTCCGCGGCGATCGCGTCGGCGATCTCCTGCATGGAGAGGTCGTGGGCGATGAGCCTGGCCGACGGCACCTCCACCACCGTGCGCGGCGCGGCGAGGCCGCGGATGGTGGTCTGAGTCACGCCTTCGGTGAAAAGCCGCAGGTTGAACTCGTCGGCGAACCGGGCGAGCTGATCCGGCCCGACCGGCCCGGTGATCACCACGTCGGTCACCCGGTCGCCCCAGCGGTCGCTGCGCACCTCCGGATCCTCGGCGTCCTCGGGCAGGGTGGTCACCGTGTCCACCGCGGTCTGCACGTCGTCGCGGGCGCGGGTCATGTTCCAGCCCGGCTCGAATTCCAGGCGGATGCTGGCGAAGCCCTCGCTCGACCGCGCCGAGCTCGATTCCACCCCGTCCACGGCCAGCAGCGCGGGTTCGAGCACCTGCACGATGGCACCGTCCACGTCCTCCGCCCCGGCGCCCTGCCAGGCGACGGAGACGGTTATGTCGTCCACGACCACGTCGGGGAAGAACTGCGCGCGCATGTTCGGCACGGCGAACAGCCCCGCGACGAGCAGCAGCACGAGCAGAAGGTTCGCCACCGTGGGATGGCGCGTGAAATAGGACAGGATGCCGCCCGCGCCCTCGGGGATGCTGCGCATCGTGCCCTAGCCCCCCATCCGCGCTTCGATGCGCTCGACCGTGCGGGCGGGTACTCGCGGCTCCGCGAGCTGCGCGAGCAGCCGCGCCCTGGCCGCCTCGGGCATCGCGGCGCTGCCTTCCACGAAGGCCACGAGCTTCGCGCGCCGCTCGGTCGAGAGTTCCAGCATCGCTTCGGGTTCCCGCTCTGCGGCGGCCTGCGGGGCGAGGGGGCGCACCTTGATGCCTTCGCCGAGGAGCGGCGTGCGCTCGGCCACCACCTGTCGCCCGGCAAGCGCCTCCGCGCGCACCAGCACGTCGTCGCCCTGCCGGCGCAGCAGCGTCACGGGCATGGTTTCCAGCCGGTCCTCGGGGCCGAGGACAAGAACCTCCGACGCAGCGTCCAGCGCCGTCGCCGGCAGGCGGATCGCGTTTTCGAGCGGCGGCTCGGTGATCGCGACCGTCACGAAATCGCCCGGCTTGAAGCCGCGCACACCGTCCAGCCGCGCGAAGACCCGCCGCCCGGTCTGCCCCTCGCCGACGGTGCCGCTGTCGCGGCTGAGCGTGCCCTGCGCCGCAAGACCCGGTCCGGAGTTGTCGAGCCGCACCGTGACCGGGGCCGGGCGCAGGCGGCCATCCTCGTCCAGAAGCCGCGTGAACTGAGAGGTGGAGACGCGAAAGGCGACCTCGAGCGCCGCGGGATCGATCACCTGCGCGAGCCGCTCGTTGGCGGAAACCAGCCCGCCCTGGACGATCGAGACATCGCTCAGCGTCCCTGCGAACCCGGCCCGCAGCACCGTGTCGTCGAGGCGTCTTCGCGCCTCGTCGCGGGCGATCTCGCTGCGCAGAATGCGGGTTCTGGCCTGGTCCACGCGGGCTTCGGCCTGCGCGAGCGCCTGGCGGCGCACGAGAACCGCCTGTTCGGCCGCCGAGGCGGCGAGTTCCGCCTCCTCGACCGTGGCCGCGGTGCCGACGCCGCGGGCCTCGAGGTCGCGCTGGCGGGCGAGGGCACGCTGGCGCAGATCGGCCTGCGCGCGCGCGGCTTCCAGCTCGTCGCGCGCCAGCGCGAGGGCGCGTTCGGCCTCCCGCGCCTCGGCGCGGGCATCGAGCAGGTCGCTTTCGGCGCGGGCGAGCGCGGCCTCGGCGTCGGCGGGATCGATCCGGGCGAGCACCTCGCCTGCCCTCACCTCGCCGCCCTCGACGAAGGTCTCGGCAAGCTCCACCACGCGCCCCGACGTCGCCGCGCGCAATTCGAGCGTGCGGCGGCTCCGCACTTCTCCGAAGGCCGTGAGGACGGGCGTGACGGTCTCCGGCCGGGCATCGACCACGTTCACCGCGAAGACGCGCTCGCGCGCCTCGGGAACGCGCGGCTCCTGCGCGAGCCGCTCGGTGACCGCCCCCTGGATCAGGCTGCCCGCGTAGACCAGCAGCCCGAGCGTCAGCGCCAGCAGGAACAGGCCGACCACGCTCTGCCTGAGAAAGACCATTCGTTCGCGTCCTTTCGACGTCTGCCCTCGCGGGAGCACCCCACTAGATTAGGAACGCGCGGTGAAATGCCAAGGTGCCGCGCCCTTCCCGCCGCCCCGCGCGGCGCTCACGGCGCGCGGTCCCGCTGGTTTTGCAGCAGCGACCGGATCTGCGGCAGAAGCGGCCAGGCGTCCACCTGCGCGGGCGTCAGGAAGCCGAAGCCGGCGCCTTCGCCCAGGCGCACCGCGCCGGGCGCGAGCGCCCGGGTGCAGTCGAAGACGTAGAGCACGCCGCCCGGTTTCGCCGTGGCCCCGGCGCGGGCGAGCGGGACCAGATCGCCCGGGGCCAGCGCGATCCCGGTCTCTTCCGCGAATTCACGCCGCGCGGCACCCTCGAGCGTTTCGCCGGCCTCCACGCCGCCGCCGAAGAGGCTCCAGCAGCCGGCGCCCGCCACGTGCGGCAGGTCGTCGCGGAGCTGCAGAAGCTCGCGGCCGAGCGTGTCGCGCGCCCGCACGAGCGCGCCCCGCCAGAGCTCGGCCTCGGGCAGCGGGCCCATGGGGCGGAAGGCGAGCGTCACTTGCGCCTTCGGTGCTCGTCGAGGCGCGGCAGGATCTCGACGAAGTTGCAGGGCCTGTGGCGGTAGTCGAGCTGCGGCCCGAGGATCTCGTCCCACGCGTCCCGGCAGGCCGAGGGGCTGCCCGGCAGCGCGAAGAGATAGGTGCCGCCCGCCACGCCCGCGGTCGCGCGGCTTTGCACCGCCGAGGTGCCGATCTTCTGAAGCGAGACGAGGGTGAAGACGGTGCCGAAGGCGTCGATCTCCTTCTCGTAGACGTCGCGGTGCGCCTCGACCGAGATGTCGCGCCCGGTCAGCCCCGTGCCCCCGGTGGAGATCGCCACATCCACGCCGGAATCCGACACCCACTCGCGCAGCTTCGCGGAGATGAGCGCGCGATCGTCGGGCAGGATGGCACGGGCGGCGAGGGTGTGGCCCGCCGCCTCAAGCCGTTCCACCAGCGTGTCGCCCGAGCGGTCGTCCTCGGGCCCGCGCGTGTCCGACACGGTCAGCACCGCGATGCGGACGGGCATGAACTCCCGGGTGTGGTCGATCCTGCTCATCCGCGCGCGGCCTCCCATCCCATGCGCAGGGCCAGTGCGCCGAAAAGCGTTGCGGTCACGCCGCGCAGCCCGTTTTCCAGCCGCGGGCTGGAGGCGAGGCGCCGCCCGAGCCGCCCCGCGAAGATCCCCACGATCCCGTTCACGACGAAACCGCCCGCCGCCAGCACCGCGCCGAAGGCTAGGAACTGCCGCAGCACCGCGTCGGACGGATCCACGAATTGCGGCACGAAGGCCAGGATGAAGAGAATCATCTTGGGGTTCGAGAGGTTCACCACCAGCCCGTCGCGGAAGGCGCGTGCAGGGCGCGCCGGCGGCGCGTGCCCGTGGCCGAGCGGCTCTGTCAGCGCCCGCCACGCGAGCCACAGCAGATAGCCCGCGCCGAGCCACCGGATCGCGCCGAAGAGCCAGGGAAAGGCCGCGACGAGCGCGCCCAGCCCGAGCCCCGCCAGCGCGACATGCACCATCGTGCCGGTCGAGATGCCCGCCGAGGCGGCCAGCGCCGGGCGCGGTCCGGCCTTCATGCCCTGGGCGAGGCAGAACAGCATGTCGACCCCCGGGGTGAGATTGAGCGCCAGCGCCGCCGGAAGAAACACGAGCAGGACGAGCGGATCGGGCATCAGCCGGCACCCCGCAGCCTGGCCTGAAGCTCCAGCAGGTCGGCCCAGGCCTCCCGTTTCGCCGGCGGATTGCGCAGCAGGTAGGCGGGATGGAACATCGGCAGCGCGGGCAGGCCGAGCGCCTCGTCCCAGTGGCCGCGCAGCCGGGTGATGCCGGACCGCCCGAGCAGGGCCTGGCAGCTCGCGTTCCCCATCAGGACGAGGATGCGCGGCCGCGCGAGGTCCACGTGCCGGCGCAGGAATGGCAGAAGCATCGCGATTTCCTGGGCCGTCGGCGTACGGTTCTGCGGCGGACGCCATGGCAGCACATTGGTGATGTAGACCGCGTGTCCCGCGCTTTCGGCATCCCGCTTGCGCCCGATCGCGTCCAGCATCCGGTCTAGGAGCTGGCCCGCGCGCCCCACGAAGGGGCGGCCTTCCCGGTCCTCGTCCCGGCCCGGCGCCTCGCCCACGATCATCACCGGCGCGCCGGGCACCCCGTCGGCGAAGACGAGGTTGCGCGCGCCGCGGCGCAGATCGCAATGGGGATAGGCGGCCATGGCGGCCTTCAGGGCGGCGAGATCCTGCGCCCCGGCGGCGGCGGCTTCCGCCTCGGCGATCGGATCGTCTTCGGGCGCATGGGCGGCGGGCGCCGCCGCCGGGGCCTGTGCGCGGGCGGGCGCCGGGGGCGCCGCCTCGAAACGGTTCACGGGCGTATCCTGGATCGCGTCGGTGGCGCCGAGCTCCACCTGCCATTCCAGCGCCGCGCGCGCCGCGTGCCAATCCATCCCCGAGTCCATGATGCGATAGTAGGCGTCGCGGCCGGGGGGCGCCAGCCCCGCCCGCCCGCTCAGGGGCGCGGCGCGGCGGCGCGCCGCAGCCGGTCGTTGATGGCGCGCCCGAGCCCCGTTTCCGGGACCGGCGCCACCGCGATCGGCTGCCCGCGGGCGTCGAGGGCGTGCAGATGCCCGAAGAGATTGGCCGCCGCCTCGGCCAGATCGCCCGAGGCCGAGAGCGTGAGATCGCCCGCGATCGCCCCGAACCCCAGAAGGACCTCGCCCGGCCGGCGCTCGGTCGCGTCGAGCCTGACTCCCGCGCGGGGCGCGTAGTGGGACGCAAGCTGGCCCGGTGCGCCGGGACGATCGGGCGCCGCGGCCTCCGGCGGGGCCAGGGGGCGCCCGAGCGCGGCTTCCACGGCCTCGGCGGGCACGCCTCCGGGGCGCAGGAGCGCCGGATCCCCGGCGAGGCTCACGATGGTGCTTTCCACGCCGACGGGGCAGGGGCCGCCGTCGATCACCGCCTCGATCCGCCCGCCGAGCCCGGCGAGCACATGCGCCGCCGTGGTCGGGCTGATCCGGCCCGAGGGGTTTGCGCTGGGCGCGGCGAGCGGCCCGCCGAAGGCGTGCAGCGCCGCGCGCGCCACGTCATGCGCAGGCACCCGGAGCGCGACCGTCGGCAGATCCGCGGTGACGAGCGGCGAAAGGCCGTGCCCCGGCCGCAGCGGCAGCACGAGCGTGAGCGGGCCCGGCCAGAACGCGTCGGCGAGCCGGGCGGCGTCCCGGGGCCATTCGGCGAGCTGCCGCGCCGCGGCCGCGCCGGGCAGGTGCACGATCAGCGGGTTGAAGCGGGGCCGCTCCTTCGACGCGAAGATCCGGGCCACGGCGCGGCCCTGGCGGGCGTCGGCGGCAAGCCCGTAGACCGTCTCGGTGGGAAGCGCCACGAGCCCGCCGGCGCGCCAGATCGCGGCGGCGCGCGCCAGGCCGCCCTCGTCCGGGGCAAGCAGCTCGGTGTCGAACTCGGGCATCCGTGACGCGGCGTTCCGGGTTGAGGCGCGCGCCGATTTCCGTAACGTCGCACGCGATGCGGGGATGCGGCGGCGCATACACCCGCGTCGGCCCGCTGCCAAGCCTCATCCATGGAGCGCATCATGCCCTACACCGCCCCGACCCGCGACATCGCCTTCATCCTGGAGCATGTGTCGGGCTTCGGCCGGGTGGCCGCGACGCCGCGCTTCGCCGAGGCGACGCCCGACGTGGTCAGCGCCATGCTGGGCGAGGCGGGGCGGATCTGCGAGGAGGTGGTGCACCCGCTTCAGCGCGCAGGCGACGCGACGCCCGCGCGGCTTGAAAACGGGGTCGTCCGGATGCCCCCGGGCTTCGCCGAGGGGTATCGTGCCATCGCCGAGGGCGGGTTCCTGGCGATCTCCGGGCCGCCGGAACACGGCTGCCTCGGGCTGCCCTTCGTCCTGACCAGCGCGGTGAACGAGATGATGTCGGGCGCGGCGCTCGCCACGCAGCTGACGCCGCTCATGGCGCAGGGCCAGATCGAGGCGCTCGAGCATCATGCCGAGGACTGGATCAAGGCGCTCTTCATCCCGAAACTCGCGAGCGGGGAGTGGACGGCCACGATGAACCTCTCCGAGCCGCAGGCGGGCTCGGACGTGGGCGCGCTGACCACGCGCGCCGAGCCGAGGGGCGACGGCACCTACGCCATCACCGGGCAGAAGATCTACATCACCGGCGGCGACAACGACTTCGCCGCGAACGTGAGTCACCTCGTGCTGGCACGCCTGCCCGACGGCGCGCCCGGCACGAAGGGGATCAGCCTCTTCCTCGTGCCGAAGTTCCTGCCGGATGCCGAGGGGCGCCCGGGTGTCGCGAACGATCTGCGCGTCGTCAGCCTCGAGAAGAAGCTCGGGCTGCATGGCAGCCCCACCTGCGTGATGTCCTACGAGGGCGCCACCGGCTGGCTCGTGGGAGCGCCGCACCAGGGGATGCGCTGCATGTTCACCATGATGAACAACGCCCGCGTGGGCGTCGGGATGCAGGGACTCGGTGCGGGCGAGGGCGCCTTCCAGCACGCGCTCGCCTACGCGATGGACCGCCGCCAGGGCCGGAGCCCGCTGGCCGACGGCACCGGCGCGATCGTCGATCATGCCGACGTGCGGCGCATGCTCGCCACCACGCGCGCCGATCTTTTCGCGGCGCGGGCGATCGGGCTTTCGTGCGCGGTGGCGATCGACATGGCCTCGGCCACCGGCGACGCCGCCTGGGACGCGCGGGCGGCGTTCCTGACCCCCGTCGCCAAGGCGTTCTGCACCGATGTCGGCATCGCCGCCGCCGACACCGGCATCCAGGTCCATGGCGGCATGGGCGTGATCGAGGAAGCGGGCGCGGCGCAGTACTGGCGCGACGTCCGCGTGAGCTCGATCTACGAGGGCACCAACGGCATCCAGGCCATGGACCTCGTCGGCCGCAAGCTCGCCGACGGGGGCGATGCGGCGCAGGCGCTGCTCGACGAGATCGAGGCGGAGGCCGAGCGCGCTCGGGGCCGCGCGCCCGAGATGGCCGAGGCGGTCTGGCAGGCCGCCGAGACGCTGCGCGAGACCACCGAGGCGCTGGTGTCGAACGGCGACCTGAACGACCGGTTCGGCGGCGCGTCGGCCTACCTGCGCGGGGTGGCACGCGTGCTTGGCGGCCATTTCCACCTGAAGGCGGCGCTGGCCGAGGGGCTCTCGGGGCCGCGCACGGCGCTCGCGCGGGTCTACATGGGCCGGTCGCTGCCCGAACATGCGGCCTGCCTCGGCGAGGCGCGCGAGGGCGCGGCCGACCTCTACGCGCTCGCGCCCGGGGACCTTGCCGCGTGATGGATGGCGGCGCGGGCATTCGCACACCCTGGGACACCCCGCCCGCCCCCGGTGAGGCGGTGGAGGTGGCCGAGGGCGTGCTGTGGCTGCGCCTGCCGCTGCCGATGGCGCTCGACCACGTCAATGTCTACGCGCTCGACGACGGCGACGGCTGGACACTCGTCGACACCGGCATGAGCTCGCGAAAGTCGCGCGCCATCTGGGACAGCCTGTTGTCGGGGCCGCTTCGCGGCAAGCCTGTCCGGCGCGTGGTGGTGACCCATCACCATCCCGACCACATGGGGCTTGCCGGCTGGTTCCAGTCCGTGCATGTCGCCGAGCTTCTGACCACGCGCACGGCGTGGCTTTTCGCGCGGATGCTCACCCTTGACGAGCAGGACCGCCCGCCTCCCGAAACGCTCGAATTCTGGCGCCGCGCGGGAATGGACCCCGAGATCCTGGCCGAGCGGGCCGACGAGCGCCCCTTCAACTTCGCCGACATGGTCTGGCCCATGCCGCTGGGATTCACCCGGCTGCAACAGGGCGACACGCTGGAGATGGGCGGCCGGCGCTGGGACGTGCATATCGGCCACGGCCACGCCCCGGAACACGCCACTTTCTGGAGCCGCGACGACGCGCTGGTTCTGGCGGGCGACCAGATCCTGCCCTCGATCAGCTCCAACCTCGGGGTCTACGCCACCGAGCCCGAGGCCGATCCGGTGGCGGACTGGCTGGAGTCCTGCACGCGGCTAGCCGGTCTCGCGCGTGACGACCAGCTCGCGCTGGGCGGCCACAAGCTGCCGTTCACGGGGCTGCCGCTTCGCCTCGCGCAGCTGATCGAGAACCATCGCGGCGCGCTTGCCCGGCTGGAGCGTCACATCGCCACGCCGAAAACCGCCGGAGCGTGCTTCGCGCCGCTTTTCAAGCGCAGCATCGGGCGGGCCGAATACGGTCTCGCGCTGGTCGAGGCGGTGGCCCATCTCAACCACCTCCACCGGGCGGGGCGCGCGACCCGTCACCTGAACCGCGACGGCGCCCTCGAGTTCACCGCGTGCCGTATGGCGGCGGGCCGGGAGGGGGGCGGCGACGGGGTCCCGTCGTGACGCGTGACGGGATGACACGACGCGACGAATTGGCTATGCGGAAGGCGAATCCGCGATGCAGGGAGAGAAGTGTGACATGGCTGAGCAGCACAAGCATGGCGACATGGACGTCAGCGATCACGAGAAGACCTTTGCCGGGTTCATCCGGGCGGCCGTGTGGGTTGGCGGCGTCTCCATCGGTATCCTGATCTTCCTTGCCATTTTCGCCGTCTGATCGTGGCGGCGAGGGCGGGGGCGACATCCATGCGCCGGCGCCGCTTTCTGGCCTGCCTTGTCGCGCCGGCGATCGTCGCGGGCTGCGCGCCGGCTGAACGGGTCTGGGCCCCAGACGAGGCCGTGGCGCGGGCGCGCTACGTTCATGACGGGCCCCCGGCGATCACCCTCTACACGATGATCAACAACCGCAACGGCCAGGGGGCGCATACCAGCCTCATGGTCAATGGATCGCAGCGGGTGATCTTCGATCCGGCGGGCTCGGTCACGCACGAGCTCATTCCCGAACGCAACGACGTGCTTTACGGCATCACGCCCGCCTTCGAGGATGTCTACCGCCGCGCGCACGCGCGCGAGACCTTTCATGTCGTCGTGCAGGAGGTGGAGGTGCCCGCCGCCACCGCCGAAATGGCGCTTCGCCTCGTGCAGGAACGCGGACCCGTCGCGCCGACCCGGTGCACCCGTGTCACCGCCGAGATCATTTCCTCCCTGCCCGGGTTCGAAACGGTGGAGCGCAGCTGGTTCCCGAAACGGCTGATGGAAAGCTTCGGCCGCGTGCCGGGCGTGCGCGAGGAAAAGCTCATCGAGTACGACGACCCGGACAAGGCGAAGGCCATCGCGCGTTACGGCCAGTTGCCGGACCCGAACCGCCCGGCGCATTTCCCGATGCCCACCTCGACGCAGCCCGTCGGTCAGGTCAGGTAGAGCCCCAGATAGAGCGTCGCCGCGCCGCCCAGGATCGCGACGAGCACGTTGCGCGTGACGAGGCCGAGCCCGAGCGTCGCCACCGCGGCGACAAGGCGGGCGGGATCGAGCGCGCCGCCCGTGGCCGCCGGCCAGACGACCATCGGCGCCACGAGGCCGGGCAGCACCGCCACGGCCGTGTAGCGCAGGTGCCGCAGAAGCCAGGCCGGCAACGGGCGGTCGCCCACGAGGCCCAGGAACACGAAGCGCAGCCCGAAGCTGCCTGCCCCGAGGGCGAGAATCACGAGCCAGAGCGTGGCGGGATCGAGCCCCCGATCGGTCATGGCGCGCCCTCCTGTCCCGGCTGCCGGCGGGCGAGCCAAAGCTCCACCTGCGCCCCCGTCACCATGCCGCCAAGCCCTGCCACCATGAGGCCGAGGCTGTAGGGCAGGAAGGCGAAGGCGAGGGCGAGCGCGACCGAGACACCCGCCGCGGCGA
The DNA here is from genome assembly GCF_041365695.1 of Rhodosalinus sp. 5P4. Classification (NCBI taxonomy): domain Bacteria; kingdom Pseudomonadati; phylum Pseudomonadota; class Alphaproteobacteria; order Rhodobacterales; family Paracoccaceae; genus Rhodosalinus; species Rhodosalinus sp. 5P4. The sequence continues at coordinate 405,288 of NZ_JBGFSJ010000004.1, read as the reverse complement.
CATGCGCGAAGGTGCGCAGCATCGGCGCGATCATGGCCAGAAAGGTGATCGGCACCGCGAAATCGAGCGCGAGGCCCTCGGGCAGCCCGCCGCCGGCCACCGCGCCCACCAGCGTCATGGCGTACCACATCGGGCAGATCGGCGTGACGACCCCGAAGAAATAGGCAAGCTTCGCGGTCATGCCCAGATCGGGCTCGCGCTCGAACCGGGCCACGCTCATGGCGTAGGTCTGGTCCACCAGGAAATAGGCGACGAGGGCGCGCTGCCACAGCGATGCCCGGCCCAGATGCGGGGTGAGCGAGGCGGAATACATCGCCATGCGCAGGTTCACCGCGAGCGCCGAGGCCAGCACGATGATCGTCGGCGCCTCCTCCACGAGCAGCTGGAGCGCGGTGAACTGCGCCGCGCCGGCGATCACGACGATGGAGAACGCCATCGTTTCCGTGACGGCGAGCCCGGCCTCGGTGGCGACGATGCCGAAGAGCGCGGCGAAGGGCGACACCACGAGCAGGAAGGGCAAGCCGTCGCGCACCCCTTGCAGATAGGCCCGCTTGGTGGATGATACCCGCATGACGCCGCCTTTCCCTTCTTCGGTGCGTGGCCTTACGCCCGCTCCCGGCAAGATGCAAACCGCGCCCGGGGGGACGGCATGACGCCGCCCGCCGGCGCGATTCTCGCCGGGGGCCAGGGCCGGCGCATGGGCGGGGTGGACAAGCCGCTTCTGCCGCTGGGGGGCAGCACGCTTCTCGGCCACGTCGCCGCGCGGCTCGGTCCCCAGGTCGGGGCGCTGGTCATCTGCGCGGGCGGCGACCCCGCGCGCTTCGCCGCGAGCGGGCTGCCGGTCCTGCCCGATGCGCTGCCGGGCTTCGCCGGACCGCTCGCGGGGCTGCTCGCGGCACTCGATTGGGCCGCCGGGCTGGAGGCCAGGACGGTCGTGACCGCGGCCGCCGATACCCCCTTTCTGCCGCGGGACATGGTCGCGCGGCTCAAGGCGGCCGCCGCGGCGCAGGGCACGGGCGTCGCGCTCGCGGCGAGCGACCTGCCCGGCGGACGGCGGTTGCATCCCACCTGCGCGCTCTGGCCTGTGGCGCTGCGCGAGGGGTTGCGGGAGGCCCTCGCGGCGGGCGAGCGCAAGCTCGGCCGCTGGGCCGAGGCGCAGGGCGCGGCGGAGGCGCTTTTCCCCGCCGCGCCGCGCGATCCCTTCTTCAACGTGAACACGCCCGAGGACCTGAACGCCGCCCGCGCGCTTCTCGGTGCGGGCCGGTGAGGTGGGACACGGTGCTCATGGTGGACTGGTCGGGCGGCGCCGACCGGGGCCCGCGCCCCAAGAAGGACGCGATCTGGGGGTGCGTGGTCAGCCGGGCCGGGGCCGAGCCGCCGGTCTACCTGCGCAGCCGGCCCGTCGCCGAGGCCTGGCTCACCACGCGCATCGCCGCCGAGCGTGCGGCGGGGTGGCGCGTGCTCGCCGGCTTCGACTTTCCCTTCGGATACCCGGCCGGCTTCGCGGCCGCGCTCACCGGCCGCGCCGACGCGCTTGCCGTCTGGGACTGGCTGGAGGCGCGCATCGAGGAGGGCCCCCGCACCAGCAACCGGTTCGACGTGGCCGCAGGGATCAACGCGCGGTTCCCGGGCGTCGGGCCGTTCTGGGGCAACGGGCTGCGCCGGGACATTGCGCACCTGCCTCGCAAGGGGCGCGCGCGGGCCGGTCACGGCATGGAAGAATGGCGCGCGGCGGAACGACGGGCGCGCGGCGCCTTTTCCTGCTGGCAGCTTTCCGGGGCGGGCTCGGTCGGCAGCCAGGCGCTCACCGGGCTGCCGGTGCTTGCGCGGCTGCGCCGCCGCTTCGGGGCCGCAGCCTGGCCGTTCGAGCCGGTGGCGGACGCCGACGTGGCGCTGGTGGAAATCTGGCCCTCGCTCCTGCGCGAGGCCATCGCGGCGCGCCGGGGCGCGGACGAGATCCTCGATGCCGCGCAGGTGCGGCTCATGGCGGCGGCCCTGGCGCGGCTGAAGGGCGAGCGGCTTGCCGCGATGCTCGGGGTCAGCGCGCCGGAAGAAGGCTGGATCCTCGGCCTGGGCTTCGAGCAGGAACTCGCGGCGGCGGTGCGGGCTTGCTGAGCGATGCGCCCGCGCCTAGTTTCCCGTAGCCGGAGAGAGGGTGACGGATGAATATCTCGACCGCGGCACAGGCGGCGGGTCTGCCCGTGAAGACCGTGCGCTATTACGCCGATATCGGGCTCGTGGCTCCGGCCGGGCGCAGCGCGGCGGGCTACCGGGATTACGACGATGCGGCCGTTCGCAAGCTCGCCTTCGTCCGGCGCGCGCGGGAGTTCGGGTTCTCGATCCCGGAATGCCGCGAGTTGCTCGGGCTTTACGAGGATCGCACCCGGTCCAGCGCGGACGTCAAGCGCATCGCCGAGCGGCGCCTGGCCGAGATCGAGGCCAAGCAGCGCGCCTTGCAGGAGTTGCGGAAAGAGCTTTCGTCTCTCGTGCACGCCTGCCACGGGGACGACCGGCCGGACTGCCCCATCCTCGATCATCTCGCCTGATCCGGCGCACCCGTGCCCCGGAGCGGATTTCCGGGCGCGAAGAGTTCCGTGCGTTCAGTCGAAGGTGCCGGCGACGCGGCCCAGAAGCATGAAGGCGCGCGCCGTGCGCGTGTCCGCGAAGGACTGGATCTCGGCGTCGCTGGCGCGTGCCTCGAAGGCGGCGAAACCGTGATCGAAGCGGCGCAGGAAATGATGCGCGGCGTCGCGGAAGATGGGATCCTGCTTCATCCGCGCCGCGCTGATCGCGAGAGACGAGCGGTCGTGGATCCCGCCGAGCGAGGCGATGGTGCGGCCGCGTTCGCCCTTGGCGAAGCGCCGCCAGACCTCGGGTCGGGCCATGTCGGGGGGCAAATCGTCCATGTAGATGCCGTCCTGGCTCAGCAGCGTCAGCACGTCCTGCGCCGCGGTCACGAGCTGCGATGCCTGCCGGTCGGCCAGCGCGCGGCGGAGCGCGGCGAACCCCTCCATGTCCTCGGCCGTTTCCGGGAAGTTGAGCGCGCGGATGAAGTCCTCGGTCGCGAGGGGCGGCGCAAGCGCCTCGGCCGGGGTGCCGAGCGCGAGCGTCGCCTGATCGTCCGCGGCCGGCTCTCCGGCGGGGTCGGCGGCGGCCGCGGCCGCGCCGGCGGAGCGCGAGGAGGTGAAGACGGCGAGGGCCGCGTCGGTGCGCCGCTGCAGGGCCGCGATCTCGTCGAGCTTTTTCGAAACGGACGGCTCCGCCACCGAGTGCCGGCCCTGTTCCTGCGCGAGATAGGCGCGCCGAAGCGCCTCGACGGCCGCCTGCAGTCGCTGGCTTTCCTCGCGCATGACCCGGCTCGCCCGCGCCGCGGTGGCGGCCACCCAGATCATGCCCACGGGCAGGAAGAGCGCGAGCGCGGTCATCGCGAAGCGCAGGCCGGCGGCGTCGCTGTCCCCGCCCGACGTCAGCACGAGGAAGCCGCCGGCGATCGCAAGCCACGCGATGCTTGCCGCCGCGGCCGCGATCTCGAAGCCCGAGGCGCGCGGGATCTGCGGGCGTTGGTAGAGGCCGAGGGAGGTCTGGCTCTCGTCGCGCGTCTCGGCCATGTGCGGGCCCCTCACTCCTCGGGGATCACTCGTATCGGATCTCGAGCACTTCGTAGGACTTCTCGCCCCCCGGCGTGCGCACCTCGACGCTGTCGCCTTCCTCCTTGCCGATGAGGGCGCGCGCGATCGGCGACTTGATGTTGAGAAGCCCCATCTCGACGTTGGCCTCGTGCTCGCCCACGATCCGCCAGGTCTTTTCCTCTGCGGTGTCCTCGTCCACGAGGCGCACGGTCGCGCCGAACTTGATCGGCCCCGAAAGCGTCGAGGGATCGATCACCTCGGCGCGGCCGAGCACGCCTTCGAGTTCCTTGATCCGCCCTTCGATGAAGCTCTGCTTTTCGCGGGCGGAGTGATACTCGGCGTTTTCCGACAGGTCGCCATGCTCGCGGGCCTCGGCGATCGCCTTGATGATCGCCGGGCGCTCGACCGACTTCAGGTGCTTCAGTTCGGCTTCCAGCGCGGTGTGCCCCGCGCGGGTCATCGGTACTTTTTCCATGGGCCTCTACCGGCGTTTCGTGAGCGGGCGCACCGGGAACCGGCGGCATCCGCGCGCGGATCGGGCGCGCCGCGGACGCGGTGCACAGTGGCCCGAGGGGCGGGCGATTTGCAAGGCCGGACGCGGCATGGATCGGGCTCCGCGGCGCCGCACCGCGCATTTTCCGGGGCGCGGCCGTGTTTCGCAGGCGGCGACGTCCGGTTGCGATTGACGCGCCGCGGGAGGGCGGGCTACCTGCGTGCCGGATAGTCTTTCCGACCATAGCACTCAAGCCGGGAGGGTCCGATGGCCGAGGTGACGCGCGAGACGATGGAATACGACGTGGTGATCGTCGGGGCGGGGCCCGCGGGGCTTTCGGCCGCGATCCGTCTCAAGCAGCTCGATCCCGATCTCGAGGTGGTGGTGCTCGAGAAGGGGTCCGAGGTGGGCGCGCACATCCTGTCCGGGGCGGTGCTCGACCCCTCCGGCCTCGACGCGCTGATGCCGGACTGGAAGGAGAAGGGCGCGCCGCTCAACGTGCCGGTGCGCGAGGACAACTTTTACATGCTGGGCGAGGGCGGACAGATCCGCATCCCGAACTGGCCGATGCCCGGGCTGATGAACAATCACGGCAACTACATCGTCTCCATGGGCAACGTGTGCCGCTGGATGGCGGAGCAGGCCGAGGGCCTCGGCGTCGAGATCTTTCCCGGCATGTCCTGCTCGGAACTCGTGTGGGGCGAGAACGGCGAGGTGAAGGGCGTCGTGGCCGGCGAGTTCGGGCTTCAGCCCGACGGAACGCCGGGCCCGTCCTACGAGCCCGGCATGGAACTGCACGGCAAGTACCTCTTCCTCGCAGAGGGCGTGCGCGGATCGCTGTCGAAGCAGGTGATCGGCAAGTTCGATCTTTCGGCGGGCAAGGAGCCGCAGAAATACGGGCTCGGCATGAAGGAGATCTGGGAGGTCGATCCCGAGAAGCACAACGAGGGCGAGGTCACCCATACCATGGGGTGGCCGCTCGGCCGGAACGCCGGCGGCGGAAGCTTCATCTACCACCTGGAGAACAACCAGGTCTATGTGGGCTTCGTCGTTCACCTGAACTACGCCAACCCGCATCTCTTCCCCTACATGGAGTTCCAGCGCTTCAAGCATCATCCGAAGGTGGCCGAGCTTCTGAAGGGCGGAAAGCGCGTGGCCTACGGCGCGCGGGCGATCAGCGAGGGCGGCTATCAGTCCATGCCGAAGATGGTAGCGCCGGGTGTCGCGCTGCTCGGCTGCTCGGTCGGGATGGTCAACGTGCCGCGCATCAAGGGCAACCACAACGCGATGCTGTCGGGCAAGGCGGCCGCCGAGGCGGCCCATGCCGCGCTTCAGGCGGGACGCGCGGGCGACACGCTCGACGCCTACGAGGCCGAGGTGCGGGGCGGTCCGATCGGCGAGGATCTGCGCAAGGTCCGCAACGTCAAACCGCTCTGGTCGAAATACGGGCTGATCGGCGGGCTCGGTCTTGGCGGTCTCGACATGTGGACGAACACGCTCGGCTTCTCGCTCTTCGGCACGGTGCCGCACGGCAAGACCGACGCCGAGGCGACGGAGCCCGCGTCGAAGCATGCACCCATCGATTATCCGAAGCCCGACGGCAGGATCAGCTTCGACCGGCTGACCAACGTGAGCTTCTCGATGACGAACCACGAGGAAAACCAGCCGTCGCACCTGCGCCTCGGCGATCCGGACGTCCCGGTGCAGGTGAACCTCGCCACCTATGGCGGGCCGTCGGCGCGCTACTGCCCGGCGGGCGTCTACGAGTTCGTCAAGGACGATCAGGGCAATGACAAGTTCGTGATCAACTTCCAGAACTGCGTGCACTGCAAGACCTGCGACATCAAGGATCCCAGCCAGAATATCACCTGGGTAACCCCACAGGGCGGCGACGGGCCGAATTATCCCAACATGTAGGCGGCTGGCGCGCATCCGCCGTCCCGGAGGGGTTGCGGCGGCCGCATTGCTTCGCTGCGGTGCGCACCCTAATCTTCCGTCACGAGCATCCCGCCACTCAGGAGGACGACCCGCCCGTGCCCCAGTTCAGAACGACCCTGCTCGCCGCCGCGTTAGCCGTTTCGGCGCCCCTCGCGGAGGCGGCCTCCGTGCCGTCCGGCGCCTATCTCGCGGCGCGGCAGGCGTCCTATGAGGCCGACTACCGCGCCGCGGCACGCTATTACGCGCAGGCGCTGGCGCATGATCCGGGAAACACCGACCTCCTGCGCTCTGCGACGCACGCCAATCTCGGGCTCGGCGACGTGGAGAGGGCGCTGCCGATCGCGCGCCGCCTGGCCGCGTCGGACGCGACGAACGAGATCGCCAACATGGTGCTCTTCGCGGATCGTGGCGCCAACGATCGCTACGGCGAGATCCTGACCATGCTGGAGGAAGGCCAGGGGGTCGGCATGCTGGTGGACTCGCTGGTGCGGGCATGGGCCGAGCTGGGGCAGGGCAACATGTCGGGCGCGCTCGTGGCCTTCGACGCCATGGCCGAGGAAGAGGGGCTGCGCGGTTTCGCGCTTTATCACAAGGCGCTGGCGCTGGCGTCGGTCGGCGATTTCGAGGGCGCGGACAAGGTCTATTCGGGCGAGGCGGGCGGATCCGCGCCGCTGACGCGGCGCGGGGTCATGGCGCATATCGAGGTACTGAGCCAGCTCGACCGCAACGAGGAGGCGCTCGAACTTCTGGACGAGAGCTTCGGCCCGGAGCTCGACCCGGCGCCGCGGGCGATGCGCGAGGCCCTCGCGTCGGGCGAGCGGCTGCCGTTCACGCAGGTCGGAAGCGCCCGCGACGGGCTGGCGGAGGTGTTCTTCACCATCGCCAGCGCGCTGCGCGGAGAGGCCAACGACGACTTCACGCTTCTTTACGCGCGGGTGGCGGAGCATCTGCGGCCCGACCACGTCGACGCCATCCTGATGTCGGCGGACCTGCTGGAGCGGCTGGAGCGCTACGAACTCGCCGTCGAGACGCTGAAGCGCGTGCCGCGCGATCACCCGTCCTACCACGCGGCCGAACTCGGCCGCGCGGAGGCGCTGCGCCTCGACGACAAGCCCGATGCGGCGATCGAGGTACTGGAGCAGCTGGCCGCGACGCATGGCGACCTGCCGGTGGTGCACTTCACGCTCGGCGATCTTTTCCGGGTGCTCGAACGTCACGCGGAAGCGGTCGCGGCCTATGATCGCGCGATCGCGCTTTACGACAATCCCGAAGAGGCGGACTGGTTTCTCTACTACGCGCGCGCCATCTCGCAGGAACGGCAGGATCTCTGGGAGGAGGCGGAGGCCGGGTTCCGCAAGGCGCTCGAGCTCAATCCGGGCCAGCCGCAGGTGCTGAACTATCTCGGGTATTCGCTCGTCGAGAAGCAGACCAACCTCGAGGAAGCGCTGGAGATGATCGAGCAGGCGGTCGAGGCGCGGCCCGACTCGGGCTACATCGTGGACAGCCTGGGCTGGGCGCTCTACCGGCTCGGCCGCTACGAGGAGGCGGTCGGTCACATGGAGCGCGCGGCGGAGCTCATGCCGGTGGACCCGATCGTCAACGACCATCTGGGCGACGTCTACTGGGCCGTCGGCCGCAGGATGGAGGCGCGGTTCCAGTGGCATCGCGCGCTTTCGCTGATAAAGCCCGGCGAGACGGAGGACGTCGATCCCGACCGCATCCGCCGCAAGCTCGAGGTCGGGCTCGACCAGGTGCTGAGCGAAGAGGGCGCGCCGCCCCTCGAAGTCGCCAATGACGGCGGTTGAGGCGCACGCCCCGGCCAAGATCAATCTCGCGCTTCACGTCACCGGCCGCCGGGCCGACGGCTATCACCTGCTCGATTCGCTCGTCGTCTTCGCCGACCTGGGCGACACGCTGCGCGCGGCGCCGGGCGCCACGACCTCGCTTCGCGTGACGGGCCCAATGGCCCGGGGCGTGCCCGACGGGCCGGAGAACCTCGTGTTGCGGGCCGCGGCGCTGATCGGCGTCGGCGCGGAACTCGAACTCGAGAAACACCTGCCGGCGGCCGCGGGGATCGGTGGCGGGTCCTCGGACGCGGCCGCCACGTTGCGGGCGCTGTCGCGACTGTCGGGGTGCGCGGTGCCCGGCGACGCGGCGACGCTTGGCGCCGATGTCCCGGTCTGTCTTGCCGCGCGCCCGGCCCGGATGCGCGGGATCGGCGAAACGGTTGAGCCAGTCGCGGCTCTGCCGGCGCTTGCCGCGGTGCTGGTCAATCCGGGGGTGTCGCTCTCCACGCCCGAGGTTTTCGCGCGCCTCGCGCAGCGAGAGAACCCGCCCTTGCCCACGCCGTTGCCGCGCTGGGCGGACGCGGCGGCGCTGGTGCGATGGCTTTCGGCGCAGCGCAACGACCTGGAGGCGCCCGCGCGCGCCCTCGCGCCGGTCGTCGGAGAGGTGCTCGCCGCGCTTTCGGCGTCCCCGGGCTGCGCGCTCGCGCGGATGTCGGGCTCCGGGGCGACCTGTTTCGGGCTCTTTCCCGACCGTGAGGGCGCAGAGACCGCCGCCGCCGCGCTGGCGCGGCCGGGATGGTGGGTGCGCGCCGTGACGCTCGGCGGATCTCAGTAGCGGCGGCGCACCCGCGTCCGGAGCGCCACGGGCCGGTTCCTCTGCCGCTCGCGCAGGAACACGAAAAGCCCGGCCCCCACGATGAGCGCGATGCCCGTCCAGACCGGCCCCGAGGGCCATTCGGCGAACACGAACCAGCCCCAGAGCACCGCAAGCGGCAGCGCCACGTATTCAAAGGGCGCCACGGTCGCCACGTCCGCGGCCCGGTAGGCCGCCGAGAGCGAATAGCCGATCACCGTCGCGTTCGCGCCGAGCGCGAGGAACAGCCAGAGATCGCGCCCCTGCGGCCAGACCCATTCCCGCAGGAGGAAGACGAGGCTCTCGTTCTCGACCCCTTCGGCGAACCGCCCGTCGCCCGCGACGATGTAGAATCCCGCGGCCACCACGAGAAAGGTGCCCTGGATATAGACCGCCATCGCCGACGCCTTCGCCGTCGCGCCGAGCTTTCGCGTCAGAAGCTGCATCAGCGCGTAGGTCAGCGCGGCGACGACCGGCAGCAGCAGCACCGCCCGCGGAACGTCGAGCGTGCCTTGCCAGGGCCGGAGCATCACCAGCACGCCCGCGAAGCCGGCCACCACCGCGCCGATCCGCCAAGGCCCCACCTTCTCTCCCAGAAGCGGGATGGACAGCAGCGTGATGAAAAGCGGCGCGGCGAAGAAGAGCGCCGTCGCCTCGGCGAGGGGCAGAACGGCCAGCGCGGCGAAATAGGTCATGTTCGCCGTGACCACCAGCAGCCCGCGCGCGAGGTGCAGCCCCGGGCGGTCGGGCCGCAGGATGCGCCAGCCGCCCTCGATCTGCACGAGCGCGAGGCTGAAGGGTATCGCGATGGCCGAGCGCACGAACACCATCTGGTGCAAGGGGTAGCCGCCCGAGAGCAGCTTGATCAGCATGTCGTTGGCCGAGATCGCCAGCATGCCCGCGAGGATGAAGCCGATCCCCCTGGCGGCGTCGTTCATCGGCAAGGGCGCGCTGGGCAAGGTCACGGGCGTGGCTCCTTCCCCTCCAGCGCCTAGCAGCGCGCGCCGCGCGCCGCTAGCCTGTCCGCGACATCGAGCGCACGGGCGCAGGCCCTTGTGCCCGGCACGCTGCGGGCTACTGTGCCGCTGACGAGGGAGGCGGAATGCCGGCAATTCTGGAAATCGAGGATCTGCGAAAGACCTACGGGGGCGGGCTCGAGGCCCTGAAAGGCGTGTCGCTCAGCGTCGAGGAGGGCGAGATCCTCGCGCTGCTGGGGCCCAACGGCGCGGGCAAGACCACGCTCATCTCGGCGCTCTGCGGCATCACCATGCCCACCGGCGGGCGGGCACGCGTCGCCGGGCACGACATCCTAGAGGATTTCCGCGCGGCGCGGGCGCTGATCGGGCTCGTGCCGCAGGAGGTCGCGCTCGAGCCCTTCATGAAGGTGCGCCATACAGTGGAGTTCTCCCGCGGGCTCTTTGGCCTGCCGCGGGACGACGCGCTGGTCGAGCGGGTGCTGCGGAACCTGTCGCTCTGGGACAAGCGCGACGCGCAGACCCGGGAGCTGTCGGGCGGTATGAAGCGGCGCGTGCTGATCGCGAAGGCGCTGGCCCACGAGCCGCGGCTTCTTTTCCTCGACGAGCCGACCGCCGGGGTCGACGTGGAACTGCGCCGGGGGATGTGGGAAACCGTCGACCAGCTCAAGGCGGATGGCGTGACGATGATCCTGACCACCCACTACATCGAGGAGGCGGAAGCCATCGCCGACCGCGTGGGCGTCATAAACGGGGGCGAGTTGCTGCTGGTCGAGGAGACGGGGCGCCTGATGGAGCGGCTGGGGCGCAAGGAACTCCTGATCGAACTGCACGAGCCGGTGGACGCGGTGCCCGAGGCGCTGTCGCGCTACGGCCTCGAACGCGTCGATGACGGGGCGCGGCTGGTCTACAGCTACGACCGCTCGGCCGAGCGCACGGGCATCACCCAGCTTCTGAATGACGTGCAGAAGGCGGGGCTCGTTCTTCGCGATCTGTCCACGCGGCAGTCGAGCCTCGAGGAGATCTTCGTCGATCTCGTCCATGGCAAGGACGGGTCGGAGGCCCGGCCATGAACTGGGGCGCCGTGGCGGCGATCTACCGGTACGAGATGGCGCGGTTCTTCCGCACGCTCCTGCAGAGCTTCATCTCGCCCGTGATCTCCACGTCGCTCTATTTCGTCGTGTTCGGCGCGGCGATCGGCTCGCGCATCCAGGAGGTGGAGGGCGTGAGCTACGGCGCCTTCATCGTGCCGGGCCTCGTCATGCTGACGGTGATGACCCAGGCGATCTCGAACGCGAGCTTCGCGATCTATTTCCCGAAATTCATCGGCACGGTCTACGAGCTGCTCTCGGCGCCGATCAGCTTCCTCGAGATCGTGATCGGCTATGTCGGTGCGGCGGCGACGAAATCGCTCTTCATCGGGGTGATCATCCTCGTCACGGCGAGCTTCTTCGTCGAGGTCCGCGTGAGCCATCCGCTGGCGATGGCCGCGTTCCTTGTGCTGACCTGCGTGAGCTTCTCGCTCATGGGGTTCATCATCGGCATCTGGGCGAAGAATTTCGAGCAGCTCCAGCTCGTGCCGCTGCTGATCGTCACGCCGCTCGTGTTCCTGGGCGGGTCGTTCTATTCGATCTCCATGCTGCCGGCGGCGTGGCAGACCGTGGCGCTCTTCAACCCGGTCGTCTACCTCATCTCGGGGTTCCGCTGGTCGTTCTACGGTCTTGCCGACGTGCCGGTGGGCATCAGCCTTCTGGCCATCGCGGGCTTTCTCGCGCTTTGCCTCGGGGCGATCTGGTGGATCTTCCGGACAGGGTGGCGCATCCGCTCCTGACCCGCGCCGGAGAGGCGCCGCCGCCCGCGCGCAGGGCGCCGCGTTCTTTTCCGCCCCGCCTTGTTTGTCGTGCCCGGCCAATCTACATCCGGCAGCATGGAAATACACCTGCCCTTTCTCTCGCGCCGCCCGACGGTGGCGGTGGTCCGGCTGACCGGCATGATCGGGACGGGCGGGCGTTCCAGCCTCAACGACAACGCGGTGGCGCCGGCGATCGAGCGCGCCTTCTCGCGGGGCAAGCCGGCCGCCGTGGCGCTCGAGATCAACTCGCCGGGGGGGTCTCCCACGCAATCCTCGCTCATCGGGGCGCGCATCCGCCGTCTGGCCGATGAAAAGAAGATACCCGTCTACGCCTTCGTCGAGGACGTGGCGGCCTCGGGGGGCTACTGGATCGCCTGCGCGGCCGACGAGATCTGGGCCGACACCGGCTCTGTCGTGGGCTCCATCGGCGTCATCTCGGCCAGTTTCGGCGCCCACGTCTTCCTTGCGCGGCAGGGGCTGGAGCGGCGGGTGCATACCGCCGGCAACTCCAAGACCCTGCTCGACCCGTTCGAGCCCGAGAAGCCCGAGGATGTCGAGCGGCTGCGCCGCATCCTCGACCAGATGCACGGCGCCTTCATCGGACATGTGAAAAGCCGCCGGGGCGACAGGCTTGCCGACGATCCGGACATCTACACCGGGGAGATCTGGCTGGGCGCGGCGGCGCAGGAAAAGGGTTTGGTGGACGGCATCGGCCATCTCGAACCGAAGATGCAGGAAATCTTCGGCGACAAGGTTCGCTTCCGCCGCTACGGCCTGCGCCGCGGCATCCTTCAGCGGCTTGGCGCACAGGTCCTTTCCGACGGCATCGCGGTGCTGGAAGAGCGCGCAGCCTATGCGCGCCTTGGCCTCTGGCCGTGATCCTCAAGGTCGTCCTTCTCTTTTTGGTGGGCATGGGGGTGCTGGCCATGTTCGGCCGCCTGCGTTTTCCGGGCCAGCGCGCGCTCCGCTCGGCGCGCTGCCCCGACTGCGGGCGCTACCGGATCGGAAAGGGGCCCTGCCCCTGCGGCAGGGAAAGGGGCTGAGGGATGACGGTCTGGCTGCTCGCGGGCCTCGGGCTCGTCATCCTGCTGCTGGCCGGCGATGCTCTGGTGAAAGGCGCGGTCAATCTGTCCCTGCGCCTCGGCGTGCCGGCGCTGATCGTGGGGCTGACCATCGTGGCCTTCGGAACCTCCGCGCCGGAGTTGCTGATCTCGGTCAGCGCGGTGCTGGAGAATGTGCCCGGCCTTGCGCTCGGCAACGTCGTGGGCTCCAACACGGCGAACATTCTGCTGGTGCTCGGGGTGCCGGCCCTGCTTTCGACCATGAGCACGGGCGCGTGCGAGATGCGCAAGAGCTACCTGTTCATGCTGGCGGCCACGGGCCTCTTCATGGTGCTGGCCTTCACCGGGATCTTTACCTGGTGGTCGGGCCTGATCCTGCTCGCCGCGCTCGCGCTGGTTCTTGCGGACGCGTTCCGGGACGCCCGCGCACACAGGTCCGCCACGCTGGACGTGGCCGAAGCGCTGGAAGATGTCGAGGGCGCGGACCCGGACATGCCGTGGTGGAAGATCGGCGTCTTTCTCGCGCTGGGCCTCGCCGGATTGCCGCTCGGCGCGGATATTCTCGTCGACAACGCCTCCGCGCTCGCGCGGATCTACGGGGTGCCCGACACGGTGATCGGGCTGACGCTCGTGGCGCTCGGCACCTCGCTGCCGGAGCTTGCGACCACCGTGATGGCGGCGCTGCGCCAGCAGGCCGACGTGGCGCTCGGCAACGTCATCGGCTCCAACATGTTCAACCTGCTCGCGATCATAGGGATCGCCGCGCTCGTGGGGGACATTCCCGTCGACGCCGAGATCCTGCGCTTCGACATCTGGGTGATGCTGGGCGCGTCCCTGCTGCTGCTTCCGGTCGTGTTCCTCGGCCGGGATCTGACGCGGATCTGGGGTGTCGGCTTGACCGCGGGCTATGTCGCCTATGTGGTCGTGCTGCTGAGCTAGGGAGGCACGCGGCATGTCACGGGCACTGGTCACGGGCGCGGGAAAGCGGCTTGGACGCGCGATGGCGCTTTATCTGGCCGGCCGTGGCTACGACGTCGCGGTGCATTACGCCAGTTCGCGTGAGGACGCGCTGTCCGCCGTCGCCGAGATCGAGGCCCTGGGGCGTCGGGGCGTGGCGCTCCGGGCCGATCTCCTGAACGAGGTGGAGGTCACGCCGCTGGTCGATGCCGCGGCCGAAGCGCTGGGCGGGCCGCTCACCTGCCTCGTGAACAACGCCTCCATCTTCGAGCATGACCGGATCGAGACCGCGACGCGCGAAAGCTGGGACCGGCATTTCGAAAGCAACCTGCGCGCGCCCTTCGTGCTGACCCAGGCGCTCGCGCGGCAGGTGCCCGAGCCGCTGATCGACGCGCGGGGAGAGCCGGTGGCGCAGGGCCTCGTCATCAACATGATCGACCAGCGCGTGCGCAAGCTTACGCCCGAGTTCATGACCTACACGCTGGCCAAGGCCGGGCTGTGGGCGTTCACCCAGACCGCGGCGCAGGGCCTCGCGCCCCGTCTTCGCGTCAACGCGATCGGGCCGGGGCCGACGCTCTGCGGGGCGCGGCAGACCGAAAGCCATTTCGCGCGCCAGCGCGCCGCAACGGTGCTCGGCCGCGGGGCGGATTCCGCGGGCATCACCGCGGCGCTGGGGTATTTCCTCGATGCCGAAGCGGTGACCGGCCAGCTGATCTGCGTGGATGGCGGCCAGCACCTCGCCTGGCAGACGCCGGACGTGCTGGGCGTCGAGTGACCGCCGTGCGGCCGGAAGGCGCGCGAGTTGTGCACCGGTCACAGGATCTTCAAGAAAGATTTACAAATTTGTGTGCGATTTCATCGTCTTGGCGAGGTGGTGAAAAATGTGTAATGAAGTCAAGGTTTTGCAGGAGCGCCTAAAAATTGGGCAAAGCGGCGAAGCTACCCGAACCAAACGAAAATCCTTGTCTGCCCAAAACTTGCCCGCAGCTTTATCCACAGAAACCGTGGATTTGTTTGCCCTTGCCATGACGGTCGCGAGATTGCAGCCGGACCGGGGGAATCGTATCTCTGCGCCATGAGCGACCGCGCCGAAACCGACGCCTCCGGAAACGTGACCGGGCACGCCTGCATCCAGGGCTATCTGAAGACACTCGACAGTTCGCCGGGCGTCTATCGCATGCTCGATGCGGAAAGCCGGGTGCTTTATGTCGGCAAGGCGCGCAACCTCAAGGCGCGGGTGTCGAACTACGCCCGCCCGTCGGGGCACAGCCCCCGCATCGCGCGGATGATCCGCGAAACCGCCTCGATGATGTTCCTGACGACGCGGACCGAGACCGAGGCGCTGCTGCTCGAGCAGAACCTCATCAAGCAGCTCAAGCCGCGCTACAACGTGCTTCTGCGCGACGACAAGAGCTTTCCCAACATCCTCGTGGCCAAGGACCACCCGTTCCCGCAGATCAGGAAGCACAGGGGCGCCAAGACGGAGAAGGGCGCCTATTACGGCCCCTTCGCGAGCGCCGGCGCGGTCAATCGCACGCTGAACCAGCTTCAGAAGGTGTTCCAGCTGCGCAACTGCTCGGATTCGGTGTTCGAAAGCCGGACCCGGCCCTGCCTGCTCTATCAGATCAAGCGCTGCTCGGGACCGTGCGTCGGGCTGATCTCGCAGGAGGATTACGCCGCGAGCGTGCGCGACGCCGAGCGCTTCCTGTCGGGACGATCCACCACGATACAGGAGACGCTCGCGGCCGAGATGGCCGAGGCGGCAGACAAGATGGAATTCGAGCGCGCCGCCGCCCTGCGTGACCGCATCCGCGCACTGACGCAGGTCCAGGGCGTGCAGGGCATCAACCCGCGCGGCGTGGCGGAGGCGGACGTGATCGCGCTGCACATGGAGGGCGGTCAGGCCTGTGTGCAGGTGTTCTTCATCCGCGCCAACCAGAACTGGGGCAACCGCGATTTCTACCCGCGGGTCGGCGCGGACGTCTCCGAGGCCGAGGTGATGGAGGCGTTCCTCGGCCAGTTCTACGACAACAAGGAGCCGCCGCGGCTGCTGCTGCTGTCGCATCCCATCGAGAACGCGGATCTCATGCAGGAGGCGCTTTCGGGCAAGCGCGGCCGAAAGACGGAAATCCTCGTGCCGCAGCGCGGAGAGAAGGCCGAACTCGTGGCCGGGGCGGCGCGCAACGCCCGGGAAAGCCTCGGGCGCCGCATGGCCGAGACCGCGACGCAGGCGAAGCTTCTGAAGGGCCTCGCCGAGGCGCTGGAGCTCGAGCAGCCGCCGCGTCGGATCGAGGTCTACGACAACTCGCACATCATGGGCACGAACGCCGTGGGCGCGATGGTCGTGGCCGGCGCAGAAGGGTTCGAGAAGGGCCAGTACCGCAAGTTCAACATCAGGGGCGAGGACGTGGCGCCGGGCGACGATTTCGCCATGATGAAGGAAGTGCTCACCCGCCGCTTCAAGCGCCTTCTGAAGGAGGATCCCGACCGGCGATCGGGCGCCTGGCCCGACCTTCTGCTGATCGACGGCGGCGCCGGCCAGGTGAGCGCCGTGCAGGGCATTCTCGAAGAGCTGGGCGTGCCCGACATCCCGGTCGTGGGGGTAGCCAAGGGCGTGGACCGCGACGCCGGCAAGGAAGAGTTCCACCGCCCCGGCGCACGTCCCTTCGCGCTGCGCCACAACGATCCGGTGCTCTATTTCGTCCAGCGGCTCAGGGACGAGGCGCACCGCTTCGCCATCGGCAGCCACCGCGCGAAGCGGGCGAAGACGGTGGCGGCCAACCCGCTCGACGAGGTGCCGGGCGTGGGCGCGGCGCGCAAACGTGCCCTGCTGGAGCATTTCGGATCGGCCAAGGCGGTGACGCGGGCGGATCTCGCCGACCTGAAGGCGGTGGAGGGGATTTCGGGCGCGCTCGCCGAGAGGATCTACGCCCATTTCCACGAGGGCAGCTGAGCGCGAATTTTCGATCGAAAATTCGCGCGGCCGGGCCGGCGTTGCTAGGAATTTTCGGTCGAAAATTCCTCTTCAGGCCCAGACGCACTCGGCCGCCGCGCGAATGGCGCGGATGTGTTCTCCGTAAGGTGCGGGGTCTTGCGCCGAGCCGCCCTTGAAAACCGCCGAGCCCGCCACGAGCACGTCGGCGCCGGCCTCCGCGACGCGGGGCGCGGTCGCCGCGTCCACGCCTCCGTCCACCTCGAGGTGGATGGGGCGATCGCCGATCATCCGCCGGAGCGCCGCGATCTTGGGAAGCTGGCTTTCGATGAAGCTCTGCCCGCCGAAGCCCGGGTTCACCGTCATCACGCAAACGAGCTCCACCAGGTCGAGCACTTCCGCCACGGCCTCGGCCGGCGTGCCGGGATTGAGCGCGACGCCCGGCTTCACGCCCGCCGCCCGGATCGCCTGCAACGTGCGGTGCAGGTGCGGTCCCGCCTCGACGTGGGCGGTCAGGATGTCCGCGCCCGCCTCGGCGAAGGCGCCGATCAGCGGATCGACCGGCGCGATCATCAGGTGCACGTCCATCACGGTGGAGATGTGCGGGCGCAGCGCCTTGCACATGGCCGGGCCGAAGGTGATGTTCGGCACGAAATGGCCGTCCATCACGTCCACATGGACCCAGTCTGCGCCCTGCGCCTCGACGGCGCGGCACTCCGCGCCGAAATCGGCGAAATCGGCGGCGAGGATGGAGGGGGCGATCTTCACGGCGGGCATGGGACACTCCTTTGCGGCTGGCGCCGATATAGGGCCGGGCGTGCCCGCTGTCAGCCCGTCTTGAAGGGCGCCATGCCCTCGCGGGCGAGCTGGTCGGCGCGCTCGTTCTCGGGGTGGCCGGCATGGCCCTTCACCCATTCCCACGTCACGTCGTGGCGCGCCTGCGCGGCGTCGAGCCTTTGCCAGAGCTCGGCGTTCTTCACCGGCTTCTTCGACGCGGTCTTCCAGCCGTTGCGTTTCCAGCCGTGGATCCAGCCGGTCACCCCGTTCTTCACATAGGCGCTGTCGGTGACGACCGTGATCGCGGAGGCGCGGCCCAGCGCCTCCAGCGCCGCGATGGCGGCCATCAGTTCCATGCGGTTGTTGGTGGTGGCGGGCTCGCCGCCCTTGAGCTCGCGTTCCTTCAGGACCGACTCGCCCTCGACGGCCTGCAGGAGCGCGCCCCAACCGCCGGGGCCCGGATTGCCCGAACAGGCGCCGTCGGTGAAGGCGTAGAGCTTGGCCATGCGGGGCGGCTTAGCCGCGCCGGGCGGGGGCCACAAGGGCCGCGAAGGTCACCCAGTCGGCCATCGCGCCGTCCAGCCCCTTGTCGCGGCCGCGCCGGCGGGCGACGATCTCGAAGCCGGCCTCGGCCAGTAGTGTCTCGAGTTCGGCTTCGGTGTAGTAGGTGTAAAGCCGCCCCAGCCGGTCGCGGGTGGCGCCGGTGCCCGTCTTGCCCCCGATATGGAAGCGGCCGCGTGGCTTCAGCGCGCGGCGGATCGCGGCGAGATGGCGGGGCATGGCCTCCCGCGGGGCATGCAGCAGGCTGAAATTGGCCCAGATCCCGTCATACGTCGCTGTGCCGCCGATCTCCTCGAAGCTTGCCTGCCAGGCGGTGACGCCGGGCTGCGCGGCGGCAAGGCGCACCATCTCGGCGGAGGCGTCGGTCGCATCCACGGCAAGGCCGGCCTCGGCCATCGCCGCCGCCGCGATCCCCGGCCCGCAGCCGAGATCGAGCACGCGGCCGCCCCTGGGCAGAGCCGCGATGAAGGCCAGCAGATCCGGATCGTCGCGCAGCCCGGCCGTCACCTTCGCGTAACGGCCGGCTTCGGCGTCATAGACGGACACGGTCTCCCGGTCGGAGGTCACGCGAACACCCCCACGGCCAGGCAGATCACGACGATCGCCGTCAGGAGCAGGCGCAGCGGCATCCACCAGCCCGGGGCGAGGCCCTGCCGGGCGAAAAGCCAGTCGAGGCCGAGAAGGCCGACGAACCCCGCGATCAGGCTGATGCCCGCATGGGTCGGACCGCCCCCCGTCATGAAAAAGGCCCAGAGCGCAGGGATGACCGAGAGCGCGTAGCCGGTCGCCGCCACCGCGCCGTCGGCCTTCGTGGCGAAGCCCCAGAGCACCCCGGACATGAAGGACAGGATGATCGCGCCGTAGAACAGCAGCACGTAGGGCCCGACGAAGCGGGGGCCCAGGGCTTCAACGCCCCAGGCCTGAAGCGCGGGGTCGAGCATGGTGAGCGCGCCCCAGACGAAGGGGATCAGCCCCGCGAGGCCGAGGGTAAGGGCAGCTGTGGGAATCCGGGTCATCGCGCCGTGCCCGCCACCTTGTCCTGCATCCGCCCGGCGGCGGGGGCGGATGCGCCAAGGGCGCTCCGGCCAAGGGCATCGCGCCGGAGACGCGCCACCGGAGCGCGCCCGCGGATCGGGGTGTCGGCGAAAGATGCGTGCCCCGCCAAACGTCGGCCGTCGCGCCGGCGGCGATCTTCTGCGGCGATGTCGAAGAGGGTACGGCCCCGGTGCAGCAGCGCCCGCTGCGCCCTGGCGCCGAAATGCTCCTGCATCAGGCCGGTTCCCTCAGCACGCGCGGCACCTTGAAATTGACGTTCTCCTGCGCCGTCTCGACCTGCTCCACCGTCACGTCGTACCGGTCGCGGAAAGCGTCGATGACTTCTTCCACCAGCTCCTCGGGAGCCGAGGCGCCGGCGGTGACGCCGATGCTGGAGATACCGTCGAGCGCGCGCCAGTCGATGTCGCGCGCGCGCTGTACGAGCTGGGCGTAGGGGCAGCCCGCGTTGCGTCCGACCTCGACCAGGCGCTGCGAGTTCGACGAGTTGGGCGCGCCCACCACGAGCATCGCGTCGGCGCGCGGGGCCATCGCCTTCACCGCCTCCTGCCGGTTGGTGGTGGCGTAGCAGATGTCCTCCTTGTGGGGGCCCAAGATGGCGGGGAAGCGGGCCTTCAGCGCGGCCACGATGCCCGCCGTGTCGTCCACCGAAAGGGTCGTCTGGGTGACGAAGGCAAGCCTCTCGGGGTCGCGGACTTCGACCCGCGCCACGTCCTCCACCGTCTCGACGAGGAGGACCTCGCCTTCGGGAAGCTGGCCCATGGTGCCCACCGTCTCGGGGTGGCCGGCGTGGCCGATCATGATCATCTGAAGACCGTTCTCGTGATGCCGCTCGGCCTCGATGTGCACCTTCGAGACCAGCGGGCAGGTCGCGTCCACGAAAAGCATCTCGCGCCGCGCGGCCTCCGCCGGCACGGCTTTCGGAACCCCGTGGGCGGAAAAGATCACCGGCCGGTCGTCGGGGCACTCGTCGAGCTCTTCCACGAAGACCGCGCCCTTGGCGCGCAACCCGTCGACGACGAACCGGTTGTGGACGATCTCATGGCGGACGTAGACGGGCGCGCCCCATCTCTCGAGCGCCAGTTCCACGATCTGGATCGCACGGTCCACGCCCGCGCAGAAGCCGCGCGGCGCGGCGAGGTAGAGGGTGAGGGCGGGTTTGGTCATCGCGGCCTCCGGGATCATGCTCAAGACCTAGACTCCAGCGGGCAGCGCGTCCAGAGACCGGCACCCCGCGCGTTCGTGAATTGACAGCCTTGCAGGGCGACGGCATCCGGAACTGGTGTGCGCATATCCGGACGGAGACCCCCGAATGATGCCCATCGCCCTCATGGCCGCGCTGCTTCTTGCGGGACCGGCCCTCGCGGAAGGGATGCTTCCCTACGAGGAACCGTCGCGGGTCGCGAACGGAGAGGAGATCTACGGAACCCATTGCGCGGCCTGCCACGGCGCGGCGCTGGAGGGCGCGCCCGACTGGCGCGCGCCGGGCGCCGACGGCCTGATGCCCGCGCCCCCGCATGACGCCTCGGGCCACACCTGGCATCATGCCGACGCGCTTCTGGTGGATATCGTCACGCGCGGGACGGAGGCGGTCGTCGGCGGCGACTATCGCTCCGGCATGATCGGCTTCGGCGAGGTGCTGACGAAGGACGAGATCCTGGACGTCCTTGCCTTCATAAAGAGCACGTGGCCCGAAGAGATCGTCGAGATCCACAACGACGTGAACCGCCGCGCCGCCATCTTCAGGGACTGACCGCGCCCGTGGCCCAGGCCAGCGCGGCGTAACGGCCGGTCTTGGCGGCGGTGACGAGGACGAGGAACAGCCAGGGCGGCGTGCGCATGATCCCCGCCACCACGGTGAAGGCGTCGCCGAAGGGCGCCCAGCTCAGAAGCAGAGTCCACACGCCCCAGCGGGCGTACCAGCGCTGGGCGCGGTCCAGGTCGGCCTCGCGGACCGGGAACCAGCGACGGTGCCGGAAATGCTCGATCCAGATGCCCATCACGTAATTGACGACGGCGCCGAGCGTGTTGCCCAGCGAGGCGACCACCACGAGCAGCCAGGGCGGCGAGACGCCTCCCGCCTGCAGGCCCACGAACAGGATCTCGGACTGGAACGGAAGGATGGTCGCCGCCCCGAAGGCGACGACGAAAAGGCTGGCGAGCGCTGAGATCTCGGCCCACATGGCGCGATCGGGCGGGGTGCGTTCAGTCCCCGGTCGCCACGCGGATGTCGCGGTCTGCCGGCTGCTCGCGCGGCGGGCGGCCGATCACGTCCTTGAGATCCTCGAGCTCGATGAAGTTGTCGGCCTGCCGCCGCAGCTCGTCCGCGACCATGGGGGGCTGGCTGCGCAGGGTGGAGACGACCGACACCCGGACGCCTTGCCGCTGAAGGCTTTCGACGAGCGGGCGGAAATCGCCGTCGCCGGAGAAGATCACGATGTGATCGATCCGGGGGGCGAGTTCCATCGCGTCGACGGCCAGCTCGATGTCCATGTTCCCCTTCACCTTGCGGCGGCCCTGCGCGTCCGTGAACTCCTTCGCCGGCTTCGTGACCATGGTGAAGCCGTTGTATTGCAGCCAGTCGACCAGCGGGCGGACCGGCGAATACTCCTCGGTGTCCAGGATCGCGGTGTAATAGAACGCGCGCAGAAGCTTGCCCCGGCGCATGAACTCGTGCCGCAGAAGCTTGAAATCGATGTCGAAGCCGAGCGCCCGCGTGGCCGCGTAGAGGTTCGAGCCGTCGATGAACAGCGCAAGCCGTTCGTCCTTGTAAAACATCCGGGATCCTTCCAATTGTCGTGGCCGGTGGCGCGCGTGCGACGGCGCTGCCGGGGAAAACGTCGTTCCAGCAATAATTCACGAGGATAGCTTATCGGCCCCGAACCTCAAGAGACCCGGAGCAGCGCGCGTGGCGGCATCGGGACCGCGCTGATCGCGCTCGGCGCGAACGTGCCGCGCCCGGGGCGCACGCTGCGCGAGACGCTGGAAGCGGCGCTGTCCGACCTTGCCGCGGGCGGGGCCCCGGTGCGCGCGGTCAGCCGCTTCTACCGGACGCCGTGCTTTCCCGCGGGCGCGGGGCCCGATTACGTCAACGCCGCCGCGGTTCTGGAATGGGACGGCCCGCCGCGCGGGCTGCTGGATCTGCTGCACGCGGTGGAGCGCGCGCACGGGCGCGAGCGCGTCCGGCGGTGGGGGCGGAGGACGCTGGACCTCGATCTTCTCGCGCTGGGCGACGCGGTCCTGCCCGACCGCGCCACGTTCGAGGCCTGGCGCGCCCTGCCGCCCGTGGCACAGTCCGAGGAGGCGCCGGGGGAACTGATTCTTCCACATCCCAGGATGCATGAGCGCGCCTTCGTGCTGGTGCCGCTCGCCGAGGTGGCGCCGGGCTGGGTGCATCCGGTGCTCGGCGCGGACGTGGCGCAGCTTTGCCGCGCCTTGCCGGACGACCTGCGCGGCGAGGTCGTGCCGCTCTGATTCGCCGCTTGCGTTTTTCCTGCGTGGGCGCTAGACATTCGGCTTTGCTCCCGCACCTGATGAATTGGAGTGCCCATGGCCCGCGTGACCGTCGAAGACTGCGTCGACAAGGTTCCCAATCGGTTCGAACTTGTCATGCTCGCCGCGCATCGCGCCCGCGAGATCTCGGCCGGCGCGCCACTCAGCGTCGAACGCGACAACGACAAGAACCCGGTGGTGGCGTTGCGCGAGATCGCCGACGAAACCCAATCCGCAGACGCGCTGCGCGAGCGGCTGATCGAGTCGAACCAGACCCAGATCGAGGTGGACGAGCCCGAAGAGGATTCCATGTCGCTTCTGATGGGCGGCGGCTCGGAAGCCGACAAGCCGGCAGAGGATGAAATGCCCGACGAGACGCTTCTGCGCCAGCTTCTCGAGGCACAGAGACAGGGCTGACACTGGAACTCGAGACCGAAACGCGTATCGGCGGGGCGGAAGACCTCGCCGCGCGCATCAAGAGCTACAACCCCCGCAGCAACGCGGGCCTGATCGGCCAGGCGTTCGAGTATGGTCGTGCCATGCACGAAGGCCAGTTCCGCCATTCCGGAGAGCCTTACTGGAGCCATCCCGTGGCGGTGGCCCATATCCTCGCCGAGCAGCGGCTCGACGACGCCACCATCGTCACCGCGCTTCTCCACGACACGATCGAGGACACGAAATCCACCTACTCCGAGGTCGCGACGCGGTTCGGCGACGAGGTGGCGATGCTCGTGGACGGGGTGACGAAGCTTACCAACCTGCAACTCAGCTCCTCCGAGACGCGGCAGGCGGAAAATTTCCGCAAGCTCTTCATGGCGATGTCCAAGGATCTCCGGGTGATCCTCGTGAAGCTGGCCGATCGCCTGCACAACATGCGCACCATCAAGGCCATGCGCCCCGACAAGCAGGCGCAGAAGGCGCGCGAGACGATGGACATCTACGCGCCCCTCGCCGGGCGCATGGGCATGCAGTGGATGCGCGAGGAGCTCGAGGATCTCGCTTTCCGGGTGCTCAACCCCGAGGGGCGCGCCTCGATCATGCGCCGTTTCATCACGCTTCAGAAGGAAGCGGGCGACGTGATCGAGCGGATCACGGGCGACATGCGCTACGAGCTGAAGGCCGCCGGCATCGAGGCCGAGGTGTTCGGCCGTGCCAAGAAGCCCTACGCGATCTGGCGCAAGATGCAGGAGAAGGAGCTCGCCTTCTCCCGGCTTTCCGATATCTACGGTTTCCGGGTCATCACGCGATCCGAGATGGACTGCTACCGCGCGCTGGGCGCGATCCACCAGCGCTGGCGCGCCGTGCCGGGCCGGTTCAAGGACTATATCAGCCAGCCCAAGTCGAACGGCTACCGCTCCATCCACACCACGGTGTCCGGGCGCGACGGCAAGCGCGTCGAGGTGCAGATCCGCACGCAGACCATGCACGACGTCGCCGAGACGGGCGTGGCCGCGCACTGGTCCTACAAGGACGGGGTGCGCGCCGAGAACCCGTTCGCGGTCGATCCGGCCAAGTGGATCTCGCAACTGACGGAGCAGTTTGACGCCGAGGAAGACCATCACGAGTTCCTCGAGGCGGTGAAGCTCGAGATGTACTCGGACCAGGTGTTCTGCTTCACGCCCAAGGGCGACGTGGTGAAGCTGCCGCGGGGCGCGACGCCCATCGACTTCGCCTTCGCGATCCATACGCGGATCGGCAGTTCCTGCGTCGGCGCCAAGATCGACGGGCTGCGCGTGCCGCTCTGGACGCGTATCAAGAACGGTCAGTCAGTGGAGGTCATCACCGCTGAGGGCCAGACGCCGCAGCCGTCCTGGCTGGAGATCGCGATTACCGGCAAGGCCAAGTCGGCGATCCGACGCGCCCTGCGCGAGCAGGACCGCGAACGCTTCGTGCGCCTCGGCCGCGAACTGGTGCGCGCAGCCTTCGAGAACGTGGGCAAGAAGGCCACGGACAAGGCGCTCGACACCGCCGCCAAGCGGCTGCGCCTGCCCGACCGGCACGAGATCCTGGCACGCATGGGCTCGGCCGAGCTGACCGCGCAGGAGGTGGTGCGGGCGGTCTACCCCGATCTCGCGCCGAAGGACGTCGCCCAGATCGACACTTCGCGCGCCGTGATCGGCCTCGATCCCGGCCAGAATTTCGAGCGCGCGCCGTGCTGCCAGCCGTTGCCGGGCGAGCGGATCGTGGGCATCACCTGGCGCGGGCGGGGGGTGGTGGTCCACGCGATCGATTGCGGGGTCCTCGCCCAGTTCGAGGACCAGCCCGCGCGCTGGATGGACCTGCACTGGCAGGCCGGAAGCCACCCGCCCGTCTACACGGTGACGCTCGACGTCACCATCGGCAACGACGCCGGCGTTCTGGGACGTATTTGCACATTGATCGGAGAGCAGAAGGCCAATATCTCGGATCTCGAATTCGTCGACAGGAAACCCGATTTCTATCGCCTGCTGATCGACGTGGACCTGCGCGACGCCGAGCATCTGCATTCGATCGCCTCGGCGCTGGAAGCCGAGAGCGACGTGGCCGCGGTCGAGCGGTTTCGCGACCTCTCCCGTTCCTCGCAGGAGCCGCGCGCGAGCTGAAGGAACGCCCCCGTGGTCTTCAAGCGCCGCGACAGACGCACCTGGTGGACGGTCATGGCCACCGCGCTTTGGCCCAAGGGGGGCTGGGGGCGTGCTTTCCGTTACGTCAAGTATCGGATGCGACGCCTGCCGGGCACGCCGGAAAGTATCGGGCGGGGCATCTGGGCGGGCGTCTTCGTGACCTTCACGCCGTTTTACGGGCTTCATTTCTTCATCGCCATGGCGATGGCCTGGATGATGCGCGGCAACGTCATCGCCTCGCTGTTCGGAACGTTCTTCGGCAATCCGCTCACCTATGTCCCGATCGGGGTCATCTCCCTGAAGACCGGTCACCTCCTCATGGGGACCACCTTCGACGAGAAGGACGGCCGGTCGCTGCTCGACAAGTTCATGGGGGCGGGGGGCGATCTGCGCGACAATCTCTGGGCCTGGCTCACCGGCGCGCCGCAGGACTGGCGCGGGCTGGCGGTCTTCTACGACGACGTGTTCCTGCCCTACACGATCGGCGGGATCATTCCCGGGATCATCGCCGCCACGGCCATGTATTTCCTGTCCGTGCCCGTGATCCGCGCCTATCAGAAACGCCGTGCCGCCAAGGTCATGGAGCGGCTGGAAAAGAAGTTGCATCGCGCTTCTTCTGCCGGGGCTGACGAACGCTCCGGCACGCAGTAGGCGGACGCGCGACCAAAAGGAGGACCGCATGGCCCAACCCGATCTCAGGCTCGGCGTGAACATCGACCATGTGGCGACGGTGCGGAACGCCCGCGGCGGCGCCTTTCCCGACCCGCTGCGCGCGGCGAGGCTGGCCGAGGAGGCCGGCGCCGACGGCATCACCGCGCATCTGCGCGAAGATCGCCGCCATATCACCGATGCCGATATCGAGGGGCTGATGGGCGCGCTGAGCGTGCCGCTCAACTTCGAGATGGCCGCCACCGACGAGATGCAGGCGATCGCGCTGCGCCACGGGCCGCATGCCGTCTGCATCGTGCCCGAGAAGCGCGAGGAAAGGACGACCGAGGGCGGGCTCGAGGTCGCGCGGGAGGAAAACCGGCTGGCCCATTTCATCGCCCCCCTGCGCGAGGCGGGCTGCCGGGTGTCGATCTTCATCGCCGCCGAGCGCGCGCAGGTCGAGGCCGCGCACCGGATCGGGGCGCAGGTGATCGAGCTGCACACCGGCGCCTATTGCGACGCCCATGCCGAGGGGCGCTTCGCCGAC
This sequence comes from Rhodosalinus sp. 5P4, assembly GCF_041365695.1. NCBI lineage: Bacteria > Pseudomonadati > Pseudomonadota > Alphaproteobacteria > Rhodobacterales > Paracoccaceae > Rhodosalinus > Rhodosalinus sp. 5P4. Next base: position 379,131 of record NZ_JBGFSJ010000004.1, on the reverse strand, counting down.
CGCGACGCCGAGCTTGCCCGGCTGGCCGAGATGGCCGCCTTCGCGTATGGCCTGGGGCTCGAGGTGCATGCCGGCCACGGGCTCACCTACGACACGGTGGGTCCCGTCGCCGCGCTTCTCGAGGTCCGGGAACTCAACATCGGGCATTTCCTCATCGGCGAAGCGATCTTTCGCGGGCTCCGGGGCGCGATCGAGGAGATGCGCCGGATCATGGATCACGCCCGCACCGACGCGGCATGACGCCCGCCCCCATCCTTCTGCGCCGCTGGGCGGCGGCGCTTGTCGCGGCGCTGGTGGCCCTCGTGGCGCTGTGGCACCTCGAATCCGCCCGCTTCGGCATCGGGATCGACCGCTTCCACGTGGGCGAGACGCCCGTGACGCGCTACGCCGCTCCGGGCGCGGGGGGTCCCCTCGTCGTCATCGCCCATGGTTTCGCGGGCTCGCGGCAGATGATGCAGGCCTACGCGCTGCCGCTGGCGCGGGCGGGCTATCGCGTCTGGGTCTTCGACTTCGAGGGGCACGGGCGCAACCCGGTGCCGATGTCGGGCGACGTGGACAGCATCGACGGCACCACGCAGCGGCTGGTCGACCAGACGCTGCGCGTCGTGGGCGAAGGCCGCGCGCGCGAAGGCTGGGACGGGGACGTGGCGCTTCTGGGCCATTCCATGGCGACCGACATCATCATCCGCGCCGCGCTTCGCGAACCGGGCCTCGGGCCGGTCGTCGCCATATCGGCGTTCAGCCAGGCGGTGACCCCGGAGGCGCCCGAGCGGCTCCTGATGATTTCCGGCCAGTGGGAGCCCGGCCTGCGCGACTTCGCGCGCGACGCGCTGCGCATGGTCGATCCCGCGGCCCGCGAGGGGGAGACGGCGCGCGCCGGCGACGTCGTCCGCCGCGCGGCCATGGCGCCGCTCGCCGAACATGTCGCCGTGCTCTACAGCAAGGCGGGGCGGGAGGAGGCGCTGGCGTGGCTCGATGCCGCCTACGGGCGCGAGAGCGCCGTCGCCGTGCCCCGCACGGGGCCGTGGCTGCTGGCGCTTCTGGCATCGGTGGTGACGCTGGCCTGGCCGCTTTCCCATCTGCTGCCCGACAGGCGCGTTCCGCGCGCCCCTCTTCCGGCGCGCCGCTTCGCGATCGCGGTGACGGCCCCGGCGCTGCTCGCGCCGCTCATCTCCGTGCCGATAGACGTGAACGCGCTGCCAGTGCTGGTGGCCGACTACCTCGCCGTGCATCTCCTGGTCTTCGGGGGCGTGCAGCTCGCGCTTCTGCGCTGGTTCGGCGTGCCGCTCGGCCGGGTCTCGCCGGTCGCCACACTGGCGCTGCTCGTCTGGGGGCTCGGCGTGTTCGGCTTCGTGCTCGACCGCTACGGCGCGAATTTCTGGCCGACGGCAGAGCGCGGGTGGATCATCCTCGCCCTCGCGGCGGGCGCGGTGCCCTTCATGCTGGCCGACGCGCTGATCACGATGGGCGGGCGCGCGCCGCGAGGGCAGCGGATCGCGGCGCGGCTCGCCTTCTTCCTGTCGCTGGGCCTCGCCGTGGCGCTCGATTTCGAGCGGCTTTTCTTCCTCGCGCTCATCGCCCCGGTGATCGTGCTCTTCTACGTCGTCTACGGGCTGATGGGACGCTGGGCGGCGCGCACCGGCGGCGCCGCGGCGGCCGGCCTCGCCCTGGGCCTCATCCTCGCCTGGGCGCTCGGCGTGAGCTTTCCGCTCTTCGCGGAAGGGGGGGCTGGCGGATGATCCTCGGCGTCGGCACCGATCTTGCCAACATCGAGCGCATCGCGCGCACGCTCGAGCGGTTCGGCGACCGGTTCCGCAACCGCGTCTTCACCGAGGAGGAGCAGCGCAAGTCCGAGCGACGGCGCGACACGGTTGGTACCTACGCGAAGCGCTGGGCGGCGAAGGAGGCGTGCTCCAAGGCGCTGGGCACCGGGCTGCGCATGGGCATCGCCTGGAAGGACATGCATGTGAGCAACCTCCGCACCGGCCAGCCGATCATGCACGTCACCGGCTGGGCGGCGGAGCGCCTCGCGGAGATGACGCCGCAGGGCCATGTCGCGGTCATCCATGTCACGCTGACCGACGATCATCCCTGGGCGCAGGCCTTCGTGGTGATCGAGGCGCTTCCGGAGCCCTGAAGCTGGACACCGGGTGCGGATCTCTGGCCTGTTGATGGCGTCGCCTCCAGGAAAGGAGCTTCTTCCCATGTCCGACACCGTCCGCCGGGTGCGGCGCACGTTCCGCGACCTCGGACTCGCGCTGCTCAATGCGACGCTGATCCTGATCGCGGTCTGCCTGTTTTTCGGGATGCGCCTCGCGACGACGCTCGAGGATGTTCAGAATGGCTTCGCCGCCGCGCTGTCGGAGGCCGCGTCCGAGCTTTCTCCGCTCGGCCGGGGCGCGGAGGCGCTGGCCGCGGAGGTTGCCGCGCTCCGGTCCGATATCGCGAGCCTGAGGGCGGAGGCGGCCGGCCTGACGGGCGACGACGCGCGGCGACTCGAGGCGCGCCTGGAGAAGGCCGAGGCCAGCCTGGCCGAAATGCAGGCGGCCGCGCTCGGCCTCGGCACCGTGGCGGCGGATCTGGCCGCGGATCCGGGCGCGGCGCTCGACCGCGCCGTCGACCGCGCGGTCGCCGCCGCGGCGGCAGAGGCGACGGCCGCCCTCTCCGCGCTGCGCGGCCGCGCGCCGCAGGACGGCTGAGCGCAGGGCGTCTGCCTTGACACCCCCTGCGCCCGCGCCCATGAAGCGCCGGCAACACACAGCCGGAGGCATCCCATGGCGGAGGCGAAAAAAGGCAGCGCGGTCGTCGAGACCGTCAAGACGATCGTCTACGCCCTCCTGATCGCCGGCGTGTTCCGCACGGTCTTCTTTCAGCCCTTCTGGATACCCTCGCCCTCGATGAAGGAAACGCTCCTCGTGGGCGATTTCCTCTTCGTCAACAAGATGTCCTACGGCTATTCCTATGCCTCCTGCCCGTCGATCCGGATCGGGGCCATCGGGCTCGACATCGACGCCGAGGATTTCTGCGGATGGCTTCAGGGCGGCGAGGGCCGCTTCCTCGGAAGCGAGCCGGTGCGCGGCGACGTGGCGGTGTTCCGCCACCCCGGCAACGGGCGCGATTTCATCAAGCGCGTGGTCGGCCTGCCCGGAGACCGCATCCGGATGGTGGACGGGGTGCTGCACATCAACGGCGACCCAGTGGAGCTCGAACCCGCGGGCACCTTCACCGAGATCATGGAGCCCCAGGGCCCGCAGGGCATCCGCCCGCGCTGCGCCAACGCGCCGGTGGGCGACGGCGCGGTGTGCGAGAAGGAGCGCTTCGTCGAGACGCTGCCCAACGGCGAGACGCACACGGTGCTCAACATCGGCCGGCAGGCCGCGGACAAAACGCCCGTCTACACGGTCCCGGAAGGGCACTACTTCATGATGGGCGACAATCGCGACAACTCCTCCGACAGCCGCGTGCCGGGACAGGTGGGCGGCGTGGGCTTCGTGCCGCACGCCAACCTGATCGGCCGCGCCGACCGGATCATGTTCTCGTCGGCGGGGCGGTCGATGCTGTTCTTCTGGACGTGGCGCGGCGACCGGTTCTTCAAGGGGATCGATTGAAGCTTTCGGCGGACATCCGGGCCTTCGAGGCGCGCATCGGACACGCCTTCGCGCGGCCCGCGCTTCTGGCCGAGGCGCTGACCCATGCCTCGCGGTCGGGCCCGACGCGCCCCGACAACCAGCGGCTGGAATTCCTCGGCGACCGGGTGCTGGGCCTCGTGATGGCCGAGGCGTTGCTCGAAGCCGATCACGAGGCTGCCGAAGGGCAGCTCGCCCCGCGCTACAACGCGCTCGTCCGCAAGGAAACCTGCGCCGACGTGGCGCGCGAGGTGGGCCTTGGCGACGTCCTGAGGCTGGGCCGGTCCGAGATGATCTCGGGCGGGCGGCGCAAGCAGGCGCTCTTGGGCGACGCGATGGAGGCGGTGATCGCCGCGGTCTATCTCGACGCCGGCTACGCCGCTGCGCGCGCGCTCGTGCTGCGCCTCTGGGGCCCGCGCGTGGGCGGGGTCGAGGCGGATGCCCGCGACGCCAAGACCGCGCTTCAGGAATGGGCGCAGGCGCGGGCGCTGCCTCCGCCGAGCTATGTCGAGACAGGGCGCACCGGACCGGACCACGCGCCGGTATTCACCATAGAGGCGCGGCTGGCCGATGGCCGCGCGCAGGCGGCGCAAGCCGGCAGCAAGCGACAGGCCGAGCAGGAGGCCGCGCGCCGTCTGCTGGCGGAGGTGACAGGCGAATGACCGAAAACCCCACTCGCGCGGGCTTCGTCGCCCTGATCGGAGAGCCCAATGCGGGCAAGTCCACGCTCACCAACCGGATGGTGGGCGCGAAGGTCTCGATCGTGACCCACAAGGTGCAGACGACGCGGGCGCGCGTCCGCGGCGTGGCGATCGAGGGGCCCGCGCAGATCGTTTTCGTGGACACGCCCGGCCTCTTCCAGCCGCGGCGCCGGCTCGACCGGGCAATGGTCGCGGCCGCGTGGGGCGGGGCGGCGGACGCCGACATCGTCGTGCTGCTCGTCGAGGCGCATCGCGGCGTCACCCCGGGGGTCGAGGAGATCCTCGAGCGCCTGCGCGAGATCGCCGGCGGACGGCCCGTGGCGCTCGCCATCAACAAGATCGACCGGGTGGCGTCGGAGCGGCTTCTCGCGCTCGCCCGCGATCTCAACGACCGGTTCGACTTCGCGCGCACCTTCATGATCTCGGCCGAGAAGGGCCATGGCGTGGAGGATCTGCGCCGCTGGCTCGCCGAGGAACTGCCCGAGGGGCCGTGGCTCTACCCGGAAGACCAGATCGCGGACCTGCCGTTGCGCATCATCGCGGCCGAGACGACGCGCGAGAAGGCGACGCTGCGGCTGCATCAGGAACTGCCCTACCAGCTGACCGTCGAGACGGAGAGCTGGGACGAGCGCAAGGACGGCTCCGCGCGGATCGAGCAGGTGATCTACGTCGCGCGCGACGGGCACAAGGGCATCGTGCTCGGCCACAAGGGCGAAACGATCAAGGCGATCTCGAAGGCGGCGCGGGAAGAGCTCGAGGAATTCCTCGGCCGCAAGGTGCATCTCTTCGTGCAGGTGCGCGTCCGCGAGAACTGGCAGGAAGAGGCCGAGCGCTACGACCAGATGGGTCTCGATTTCCGCGACGGCGGCTAGGAGCGGCCGATCCAGCGCCAGATGAGCCAGCCGGCGGCGCCCAGCATGGCCAGATTGGCTGCGAGCTGGAGGACGGGCCATGGCCCGCCGAGACCCAGAACGACGGCGGCGAGGTTGACGGCAGCACCGGCGATCAGGATCGCCTTGACGACGAAGGGCACGGAACTGGACATGACGAAGCTTCCCTTTCGTTCCGCAAGCTATACGCGCGGCGCGCGGCGGCAAGGGTGCGCCGGGGTTGCGGGGCGATGCGCATGGAACGGCTGACCGCGCGCTTCTGGGTGGAGGCCTACCTGCGGCGTCTGACGCTCGCCGGGGTGCCGGCCTATGTCACGGCGCGCGGTGACCCCCAGGCGGGCGCGGTTCTGGTGAAGCTCGCCACGCTCGACGGGCGTGCGCGGGTCTTCTCGCGCTTCTCCGACCCGATGGCGGGAACGCGGCGCTGGGAGGTTCTGGCCGAGGGGCCGGAGCCGGAGGTGGACGCCGCCGTCGCGCGCCAGCGTGCCGTCGATCCCGATCTCTGGGTGATAGAGGTCGAGGATCGCGCGGGCCGGCACCTGCTGGACGAGCCGGGGCTCGACGGCTGAGGATGGACAGCGCCGCCCCCGCGGGGCAGGGTTGCGGCATGGAATGGCGTGACGAAGGGCTTCTGCTGGCGGTGCGTCCGCACGGCGAAAGCGCGGCGATCATCGAGGTCTTCACCGAGGCGCATGGCCGCCACGCCGGCGTCGTGCGCGGCGGCACCTCGCGCCGCGTCGCGCCGATCCTGCAGCCCGGCGCGCAGCTCGACCTCGCGTGGCGCGCCCGGCTGGAAGAGCATATCGGCAGCTTCACGGTGGAGCCCGTGCGCTCCCGCGCGGCGACCGCGCTTGGCGACAGGCGGGCGCTCGCCGGTCTTTCCGCGGTCACGGCGCTGCTGGCCTTCTGCCTGCCCGAGCGCGCCCCGCACCCCGCTCTCTATCGCCGCAGCGTCGCGTTGATGGACCTTCTGCCCGAGGCGGAGCTCTGGCCGCTCGCCTACCTGCGCTGGGAGCTTGCGCTGCTCGAGGAGATGGGATTCGGCCTCGACCTGTCGGCCTGCGCCGTGACGGGCGCGACCGAGGGGCTCGCCTACGTCTCCCCGCGCACGGGTCGGGCGGTGACGCGCGCGGCGGCCGGAGACTGGGCGGATCGCCTTCTGCCGCTGCCGCCCTGCCTCGTCGGCGCGGGCGAGGCGGAGGAGGACGAGATCGCGCAGGCGCTCGGCACCACGGGGCATTTCCTGCATCACCATCTCGCGCCGCAGCTCGGAGACCGGCCGCTGCCGCAGGCGCGTCAGCGCTACGTCGACCTGCTGGCCCGCGAAAGCGCGCGGGCATGAGCGGCGCGCGCCCCGGCGAGGTGGCGCTCGGCTTCGAGCCCGGCGCGGAACCCGAGGCAGGGCTCTGCTTCATCGGGCGCATCCGGTCCGACTGGCGCGCGGGCGACTGTCCGCGCAACATGCGTCAGGCGCGGGAGAGAGGCGGCGGCAACGCAAGGATCGAACTTGACGCACCTTACCGCGCGGGGCTGCGCGGGCTCGCCGAGGATCAATGGATCTGGCTTCTGGCATGGTTCGGGGCCAAGCGGCGCGACCTCATCGTGCAGGCGCCGGCCCATGCCGACGGGCCGCGCGGCACCTTCGCGCTTCGCTCGCCGGTGCGGCCGAATCCGGTGACGATGCAGCTGGTGCGGATCGTGTCGCTGGACATGGACACGGGCGTGCTGAAGATCGACGCGACCGACGCCTTCGACGGGACACCCGTGCTCGATATCAAGCCGTGGCTGCCCGGTATCGACCGGCCCGAGGGTGCCGGACCACAATGATCCTGCGCGCCGGCGCCGGTTCGCCGTGGCGCCGCGCGCGGCGGCGTGGTTCACTGCAGCCGATGCGTTCCGCCATACCCCTGGCGGGCGCGCGGCTGGAGGGAGGCAGGAGATGGATCGAAACACCTATATCACGCGGGCCGAGGATCAGCTCGACTGGCTCGATGGCCGGATCGACGAGCTGAAGGAGAAGGCCGAGAAGGACCAGGCGGAGGCCCGCGAAGACTACGAGCGCCGGGTCGCCGCCTTGCAGGAACGCGCGGACGAGGCGCGCGCCACGCTCGACCGGATGCGGGCGGCCGGCGATGGCGCGTGGGACGAGCTGAAGGCTGGGTTCGAGAGCGCGTGGAAGGACATCTCCTCGGCCGTGGAGCGCGCCGACGGCAGGTCGGGGTCGTGAAACATGCAAAGGCCGCCGGCCCGGACGGGGCGGCGGCCCTTGCGATGACCCTTGAAGGGGCCGTGCGGGGGCTCAGCCGAGCAGCCGCCGCGCGATGACCTGCGCCTGGATCTCCGCGGCGCCCTCGAAGATGTTGAGGATGCGCGCGTCGCACAGGATGCGGCTGATCCCGTATTCCAGCGCGAAGCCGTTCCCGCCGTGGATCTGGAGCCCGTTGTCGGCCGCGGCCCATGCAACGCGCGCGCCCAGAAGCTTGGCCATGCCGGCCTCGAGGTCGCAGCGCCGCTCCTCGTCCTTCTCGAAGGCCGAGAAATAGGTGAGCTGGCGCGCCACCATGATCTCCACCGCCATCATGGCGAGCTTGCCGGAGACGCGCGGGAAGGCGATGAGCGGCTTGCCGAACTGCTTGCGATCCTGCGCGTAGCGCATCGCCACGTCGAGCGCGGACTGCGCCACGCCAACGGCGCGCGCGGCGGTCTGGATGCGCGCGCTCTCGAAGGTCTGCATGAGCTGCTTGAAGCCCTTGCCCTCCTTGCCGCCGAGCAGGTTCTCTCCCTTCACGCGGAAGCCGTCGAAGCCGAGTTCATACTCCTTCATGCCGCGGTAGCCCAGAACCTCGATCTCGCCGCCGGTCATGCCGTCGGTCGGGAACGGATTCTCGTCGGTGCCGGGCGTCTTCTCGGCCAGGAACATGGACAGGCCGCGGTGGTCTGTGCTCTCGGGATCGGTGCGCGCGAGCAGCGTCATGACATGGGTGCGCGTGGCGTGGGTGATCCACGTCTTGTTGCCCGTGACCAGGTAGTCGCCGTTTTCATCCTTGACCGCCCGGGTGCGCAGCGCGCCGAGGTCCGAGCCCGTGTTGGGTTCGGTGAAGACGGCCGTCGGTAAAACCTCGCCCGAGGCGAGCCCCGGAAGCCATCTTTCCTTCTGCTCGGCGGTGCCGCCGCAGATGATGAGTTCGGCCGCGATTTCCGACCGGGTGCCGAGGGAGCCCACCCCGATATAGCCGCGCGAGAGCTCTTCGGAGACGACGCACATGGAGGCCTTCGACATGCCCAGCCCGCCATATTCCTCGGGGATCGTGAGGCCGAACACGCCCATCTCGGCAAGCTCGCGGATCGTCTCCATGGGGATGAGCTCATCCTTGAGGTGCCAGTCATGCGCGTATGGCTCGATCTTGTCCACGGCGTAGCGGCGGAACTGCTCGCGGATCATCTCGAGCTCTTCGTCGAGACCCGTGGCGCCCACGGTCGCCTCTGCGGCGCGCTCCTGCATGAGCTCCACGAGGCGCGTGCGCGCGGCCTGGGTGTTGCCCTCCCGGGTGAGCGTCAGGACCTCGGGCGCCATCAGCGCGCGCATGTCCTCCTGCGAGAGGCCGATGTCCTGAAGCCGCAGGATCTCGCCCTGGCTCATGGGGATGCCGCCCTGGATCTGCCAGAGGTATTCGCCGAAGGCGATCTGCAGGATCAGCTGCTCGGTCTCGCCGAAGCGGCCTTCGGCGTCCAGCTTCTCGGCCCAGGCCTGCATCTGGCGCAGCGATTCGACGTAAGTCGCCAGCCATGCGAGGCCGTGCGCGGCAGTCTGGTGCAGCTCCACCAGCGTGCCCGACACGCGGCCGTCTTCCGTCACCTCGGCGCGCAGCCGCTCGGTGGCCGTTTTCAGGATCGTCTCGGCCGGGGCCACGGCCGCGGCCGTCAGTCCGAGGAGACCGGGGAGGATAACTTGCGGTGCGGCGGTCAGGTCCTGTCCGTCATGGGCCATGATTCACATCCTTGTCCTGCGTTGCGGTGTCCTAGTGGTTTTGCAGGCGCAGCGCAATAAAAATGCCCGTACCTGCGGCCTTTCGACCGATTGTTGCGCCCCCGTTTCGCTGCGGCGCAGTGTCACGGGGCCGTCCCGGCGGCACGCGCCAGACCCCGCGCCGTGCGTTGATGGGGTTCGAGCTAATCCATCTGCCCACGAAAGCCATACGGCCGGTGCCAGCGGCACAGGACGGGCATGGAAAGCGCCGGACCGATGCCGCGCCCCGAAGGCATGGCGCCCTACCCGCGTGGCGGGGGGACGGCAGCACACGACGAAGGCGCCTTGCCCGGGGGCAGGGCGTCGCGCGGTTCAGCCGAGGGCCGCCGCCTTCACGTCCTCGTCGATGTAGGGAACATACTTCTCGAAATTGTCCGCGAACATCTGCACGAGCTTGCGGGCCTGCACATCGTAGGCGTCCGGATCGTCCCAGGTGCGCCGCGGGTCGAGCAGCACTTCGGCCACGCCGGGAACATCGACCGGCACGTCGAAGCCGAAATTCGGATCCTTGCGGAACTCCGCCTCCGACAGCGACCCGTCGAGCGCCGCCGAAAGCAGCGCGCGGGTCGCCTTGATCGGCATGCGTGATCCGGTGCCATAGGCGCCGCCCGTCCAGCCGGTGTTGACGAGCCAGCAGGTCGCGCCGTGCTTGGCGATCTTCTCGCGCAGGAGGTTGCCGTAGACCTCGGGGCGGCGCGGCATGAAGGGCGCGCCGAAACAGGTGGAGAAGGTGGGTTCCGGCTCGGTCACGCCGCGCTCGGTGCCCGCGACCTTGGAGGTGAAGCCCGACAGGAAGTGATACATCGCCTGCGCGGGCGAGAGTCGCGCGATGGGCGGGAGCACGCCGAAGGCGTCGCAGGTGAGCATGATGACGTTCTTGGGATGCCCGCCAAGCGCCGTGTCCGAGGCGTTGGAAATGTAGTCCAGCGGGTAGGCGCAGCGCATGTTCGCGGTCAGGCTGTCGTCGTCGAAATCGAGTTCGAGCGTTTCGGGATCGAACACCATGTTCTCGATCACGGTGCCGAACTTGCGCGTGGTGGCGTAGATCTCGGGCTCGGCCTCGGGCGACAGGTTGATGGTCTTGGCGTAGCACCCGCCCTCGAAGTTGAAGGTGCCGCGGTCGGACCAGCCATGCTCGTCGTCGCCGATGAGCACACGCTCGGGGTCGGCCGAGAGCGTGGTCTTGCCGGTGCCCGAGAGCCCGAAGAAGACCGCCGTGTCCACCGGGTTGCCCGGCGCGTGATTGGCCGAGCAGTGCATCGGCATGATGCCCTTCTCGGGAAGGATGTAGTTGAGCAGCGTGAAGACGGATTTCTTGTTCTCGCCGGCATATTCCGTGCCGCCGATCAGGATGATCTTCTTCTCGAAATTCATCGCGATCACCGTGTCCGAGCGGCAGCCGTGACGCTCGGGATCGGCGCGGAAGGAGGGCGCGTTGATCACCGTGCAGTCCGCGGTGAACCGGTCGAGCGCCGCGCGCTCGGGCCGGCGCAGCAGGTGGCGGATGAAAAGCCCGTGCCATGCGAGTTCGGTGATCACGCGAACGTCGATGGAGTAGGCCGGGTCGGCGCCGCCGACGAGGTCCTGCACGAAGAGGTCGCGCCCTTCGAGATGCGCCAGCATGTCGGCGTGAAGCGCGTCGAAGCCCTCGGGCGACATCTCGGCGTTGTTGTCCCACCAGATGTGGTCGGCCACGTCCGGCGTGCGGACCACGTGCTTGTCACGGGGCGAACGGCCGGTGAACTTGCCCGTGGTCACCAGAAGCGCGCCGCCCCGGCCGAGCGTACCCTCGCCGCGCTTGAGCGCCTCTTCGACCAGCGCCGGCTCGGTAAGGTTGTAATGGACAGTGCCGGCCTTCGCGATGCCCTGGTCCTCGAGGCGGAAGTTCGGGTTCACCCGTCCGATGGTCATCTTGGCTCGCTCCTTTTCGCCGCGATACCGGCGCCGCAATCTCCGTTACCGGGCCCACGCGCCCGGCCGGGGAGGGCTGCCCGGCACCGCTGGTGTCGCGTCCTTAGCACGCGCCCGCAAGAGGTGAACAGGGAACCCGGTTCAGTTAGCGCAACCACGCGGGTGGTTAGCGCAATCATCGCCGGCGAATGTCGCGGCGTTGTCCACGGAATGCCGCAATTCAGCCGCCGCTAACCAAATTGTGGCGCAATCGCCTCGTAGTCTCGAGCCGAATCGCTGTGTGGGATTGATCGAAACGCGGAGGAAGCTCATGGTCATGGAAAAACTCGAAGAGCACAAGAGCAGCACAAGGACAGCTGGCATGTCGAAGATCGCACTGGTCGATGACGACCGGAACATTCTCACGTCGGTCGCCATGACGCTGGAGGCGGAGGGTTTCGAGGTCGAGACCTACAACGACGGCCAGTCGGCGCTGGAGGCGTTCAACCGCCGGATGCCCGATATGGCGGTCCTCGACATCAAGATGCCGCGCATGGACGGGATGGATCTGCTTCAGCGGCTTCGCCAGAAGTCGTCGATGCCGGTCATCTTCCTGACCTCGAAGGACGACGAGATCGACGAGGTGCTCGGCCTGCGCATGGGCGCGGACGATTACGTAAAGAAACCCTTCTCGCAGCGGCTGCTGGTCGAGCGGATCCGCGCGCTTCTGCGCCGGCAGGACGCGGTGGCCGGCGACGTGCTGGGCACCACCGAAGAGACCAAGGTCATGGTGCGCGGCAACCTCACGATGGACCCGCTGCGCCACGCCGTGACGTGGAAGGGCAACGACGTGTCGCTCACCGTGACCGAGTTCCTGCTGCTGCAGGCGCTCGCCCAGCGGCCCGGCTTCGTCAAGAGCCGCGACCAGCTCATGGACGTGGCCTACGACGATCAGGTCTATGTGGATGACCGCACGATCGACAGCCACATCAAGCGGCTTCGCAAGAAGATGCGCGGGGTGGATACCGAGTTCTCGGCGATCGAGACGCTCTACGGGATCGGCTACCGCTACAACGAAGAATAACGGATGGCTCTGGCGGAGGGCACGGGCTTGGGGCAGGCCCCGAAAAGGCGCGACGCCGATCTCGTCCTGGGCGAGGACTGGGTCGCGCCCGACGGTACGCTCCGCGATACCCCGCGCGAGCGGCGCGGGCTCCTGTCGTTGCGCCGATCTCCGCTGACCAGGAAGATCATCGTCTTCAACCTGATCGCCCTGAACATCCTCGTCGCGGGCATCCTGTATCTCAATTCCTCCCGTGACAGTCTCGCGCTGCAGAGGGCCGCGGGGCTCGTCGGCGAGGTGGAGCTCGTGGCCGATGTGTTCGAGGCGCAGCTCGGCGCGGATGGGCCGACCTCGCTCGGCGGCGAGGAAGGGCTCGCCCCCCCTCGGACGCTGGACGGGCTCGACCTGCGCCGCGGGGTGGAGGTTTTCGTCTTCGATGAGGCCGGGACCCCGATCGCGCACCGCGAGGGGCAAACCGGGTCGGAACCCCTGCGGCTGCTCCGCGAGGAAGCGGCGCGCACCGTTCTCTCGGACACGCTGTCCCGGCTCTGGGACATGCTGGAGGGGGCCGCGAACCTCGTCGGCGACGCGCCGGTAGTCTCGGTCGAGGCCCAGCTTGGCCCGGCGGTGACTGCGGCGCTTTCGGGACGGACGGTCGTGGAGACGGCGACGGGCACGACCGGCGGCAGCGTCATCACCGTTGCGACCCCCGTGATGCTGGACGGGCGCGCCGTGGGCGTCGTCGCCATGGCGAGCGCGGCCGGCGAGATCGACCAGATGGTGCGCGCGGAGCGCGAGCGCGTGTTGCAGATGTTCGTCGTGGCGATCCTCGTCTCCATCGGCCTGAGCCTCGTGCTGGCGTCGACCATCGCCAACCCGCTCCACGAGCTTGCTGCCGCCGCCGAGATCGGCGACCGGCGGGAACATGGGCGCATGGGCGGGCCGGGCCGCGTGCGCATCCCCGACCTCACCGCGCGCCCCGACGAGATCGGCCGCCTGTCCGGCGCGCTTCGGGGCATGGTCAACGCGCTTTACGAACGGATCGACGCCAACGAGCAATTCGCCGCGGACGTGGCGCACGAGATCAAGAACCCGCTCGCGAGCCTGCGTTCGGCGGTGGGAACGCTGCGCGTGGCCAGCCGCGAGGATCACCGCCAGAAGCTCCTGGACGTGATCGACCATGACGTGCGGCGGCTCGACCGGCTGGTGAGCGACATCTCCAACGCGTCGCGGCTGGACAGCGAGCTTGTGAAGGAAGAGGAAGAGGCCTTCGATCTCTGCAAGATGCTCGACAACCTGGGCCAGTACCTCGGCCAGGAGGCGCGCGCCAAGAACATCGACTTCATCCTCGACCTGCCCGACGAGAAGATCATCGTGCACGGGCTCGAGGCGCGGCTCGCGCAGGTCTTCGTGAACCTCATCACCAACGCCATCAGCTTCTGCCAAGAGGGTGACGCGATCCGGATGTGGGCGCGCCGCCGCGACAACCGCGTGCTCGTGGTGGTGGAGGATACCGGCCCCGGCATCCCGGCCGGCGCCGAGAAAATGATCTTCAAGCGCTTCTACTCGGAGCGGCCCGGGGACGATTTCGGCAACAACTCCGGCCTGGGCCTCGCCATCTCCGAGCAGATCGTGGTTGCCCATGGCGGCGTGATCTGGGCCGAGAACATCCGTCCCACGGAGGCCGACCCGACTTCGGAGCCGCTGGGCGCGCGCTTCGTGGTCGGCCTGCCGATCTGAGCCGTGCCCGACGCCGCCCGCCCTTCCCAAATCGCGGGCGAGGCGTCGCCCGACCCCCGTCCGGAGGAAACGGTGCTGCACGCGGCCTGCATCGCCCTTCAGGGCCGCGCTGCCCTGGTCCTCGGGCGTTCGGGGGCGGGAAAGTCGCGGCTCGCGCTGGAATGCCTCGCGCGGGGTGCGCTGCTTGTGGCGGACGATCGCGTCGTGGTGCGCCGCGCCGGCCCGCATATCGTGGCGGACGCGCCCCCCGCGCTGCGCGGCCTGGTGGAGGCGCGGGGCGTCGGCCTTCTGCACGCGCGGGCGGCCGGGCCCACGCTGCTCGGCCTGCTGGTGGATCTCGACCGCACCGAGACCGCGCGGCTGCCGCCCCTGCGCCGGCGGGATCTTCTTGGCGTGTCCCTGCCGGTGGTTCACAATTCCGAGGCGGGCCATTTTCCGGCCGCGATACTGCAATACCTGACCTGCGGTCGCTTCGCGTGAGGCATATGCCCGTAACAGAGGACATGGAAACCACGTCGATCCCGCGGCAGCGCGTGGTGCTGGTGACCGGGCCCGCTGGCGCGGGCCGCACCACCGCGATCAACGCGCTCGAGGATCTGGGCTACGAGGCGATCGACAACCTGCCGCTCGGATTGCTGCCGCGTCTCTTGTCGGGGCCGCCGCCGCGCCGGCCACTCGCCCTTGGCATCGATGCGCGCAACCGCGATTTCTCGGTCGCGGCCATGCTCGAACTGGCGGACTGGCTTGCCGGGCTGGACGGTGTCGCGGGCGACCTGCTTTATCTCGATTGTCGGCCGGACGTGCTGCTGCGCCGCTACTCGGAGACCCGGCGCCGCCATCCGCTCGCCCCCGCGGAGACGCCGCAGGACGGCATCGCGCGCGAGATCGACCTTCTCGCGCCGGTGCGCGCGCGCGCCGACATCCTCATCGACAGTTCCGAACTTACCCCGCACGAACTTCGCGCGGAGATCCGGCATTGGTGCGCCCCGGAGAACGGCGGGACGCTCGCGGTTTCGGTGCAGTCCTTCTCCTACAAGCGGGGGCTCCCGCCCGGGGCGGATCTTCTTTTCGACTGCCGCTTCCTGGTCAATCCGCACTGGCAGCCGGAGTTGCGCCACCGTGACGGAACCGATCCGGAGGTGGCCGCGCATGTGCGCGCCGATGCGCGATACGCGGCCTTCTTCGGCCGCCTCTGGGACCTGCTCGGCCTCCTTCTCCCGGCCTACGGGGAGGAGGGCAAGGCGCATGTCACCGTCGCCTTCGGCTGCACCGGCGGGCGGCACCGATCCGTCGCGGCGGCCGAGGACATGGCCGCTGCCCTTGCAGAGGCCGGCTGGCCGGTGTCAATAAGGCATCGCGAACTGGAGCGGCAGGACGATCCCGCCGCCGGGCCCGCACCGGAGGGAGCGCCAGCGGCGTGAAACACCCCGTGATCGGCATCGTGATCGTCGCCCATGGCGGGCTTGCGCGGGAATACCTCGCCGCCGTCGAGCACGTGGTGGGTGCGCAGAAAGGCATCCGTGCCATTTCCATCGAGGCCGACCATGACCGCGACGCCAAGCAGCGCGAGATCTGCGCCGCGGCCGACGCGGTGGACGAGGGCGGAGGCGTCGTGATCGTGACCGACATGTTCGGCGGCTCGCCCTCCAATCTGTCGCTGCGCGCCAGCGCGCCGGCCGACCGGCGCATTCTCTACGGCGCCAACCTGCCGATGCTGATCAAGCTGTCCAAGTCGCGCCATCTCGGCCTCGCGGAGGCGGTGCGGGACGCGCTCGAGGCGGGGCGGAAGTATATTGACAGCCAGAACATTTCCCTTGACTAGGCCCAGCCATGCCGAGCGATTGCACCACCCGTGTCCTGAAGATCGTCAACGAGAAGGGGCTGCACGCGCGCGCCTCCGCCAAGCTCGTCGAGGTGGTCGAGGGCTTCGACGCGACGGCGGAGATCAGCCGCGACGGGCACATGGCATCGGGGGACTCGATCATGGGGCTTTTGATGTTGGCAGCCTCCAGGGGAACCTCTATTCAGGTTCAGACGTCCGGACCCGATGCCGTCGCGCTGGCGGACGCGCTGGAGGCTCTGGTGGCCGACCGTTTCGGCGAGGACATGTGAACCGGCAGGGCGAGGGAGGTCCGGCAGTTTGGTTGACAGCTCGCAGCACCGTCCCGTGCTGATGCACAACCGTCCCGATGTCGTGCGGGGGCAGGGCGACGGGTCCAACCTGTCCGACCGCCCCTATGACCGGCGGCGGCTGAGCTATGCCAACACCTTCACCAATCCCCTCCAGGTCCGGACCATCCAGGCGATGGAGTTGCTGACGGGCAAGATGAAGCTTCTGCGCCTCATCCGGACATTCGAGGCGATGGGCGTGCCCTGCGGCCAGGCCTTCTGGAAACAGGCGCTCGACACGATGGGGATCGAGCTCGAGACGCCGCCGGAGGAGATCGCGCGCATTCCCCGGGAGGGGCCGCTCGTCATCACCGCGAACCACCCTCACGGGCTGGTGGACGGCATGGTCCTCGCCGAACTGGTGGGGCGCCGCCGCACCGACTACAAGATTCTCACGCGCTCGCTGCTGACCGGCGTGGGCGAGATCGAGCATTTCATGATCCCGGTGCCCTTCGCCCATGAGGAGGGCGCGCTTCAGCAGAACCTGGAGATGCGCAAACGCGCGATGGCGCATCTGAAGGACGGCGGCGCGATCGTGCTCTTCCCGTCGGGTGTCGTTGCGGCGTCCCGAACCCTGTTCGGCCCGGCCGTCGAGGCGGAGTGGAACCCTTTCACCGCGAAGATGATCCAGCGCTCGGGCGCCCGGGTGCTGCCGGTGTATTTCCCCGGACAGAACTCGCGGTGGTACCAGATGGCCAACCGCATCTCGGCGACGCTGCGGCAGGGGCTGCTTCTGCACGAGGTCGTGCACGCGCTGAACCGTCCGCAAGCGCCCAGGGTGGGCGAGGTGATCGAGCGGGACGAAATCCAGCGCTGGGCCGACAATCCGCGCGGCTTCGTGGCATGGCTGCGCGAGCGCACGCTGTCGGTCGGGCACACCGGAAGCGCGCGGCCGCCCGGGGTCGGGTCCGCCCCGCTGACGCGCCCGGGCACGGCGAACAGCCGCTGAGAAGCGATCAGCGCGTGGGCACCGGCGTCTCGCCGCGGTAGTCGTAGAAGCCGCGCTGCGTCTTGCGGCCCAGCCACCCGGCCTCGACGTATTTCGTGAGCAGCGGGCAGGGCCGGTATTTCGTGTCGGCCAGGCCCTCGTGCAGCACGTTCATGATTGCAAGGCAGGTATCGAGCCCGATGAAGTCGGCCAGCTCGAGCGGCCCCATCGGGTGGTTCGCGCCGAGCTTCATGGACTGGTCGATCGATTCGACGCTGCCGACGCCCTCGTAAAGCGTGTAGACGGCCTCGTTGATCATCGGCATGAGAATGCGGTTGACGATGAAGGCGGGGAAATCCTCCGCCGAGGCCGCGGTCTTGCCAAGCCGGTCGACAACCGTCTTGCAGGCCTTGAACGTCTCCTCGTCGGTGGCGATCCCGCGAATGAGCTCGACAAGCTGCATCACCGGAACCGGGTTCATGAAGTGGAAGCCCATGAACTTCTCCGGCCGGTCGGTGCGGCTGGCGAGCCGGGTGATCGAGATCGAGGAGGTGTTCGAGGTCAGGATCGTTTCCGGCTTGAGATGCGCGTGCAGCGTGTCGAAGATCTTCTGCTTGACCTCCTCGCGCTCTGTCGCGGCCTCGATCACGAGGTCCGTCTGGCCGAGTTCGGTGAGTTCGAGGGTGGGCCGGATCCGGGCGAGCGCGGCGGTCTTCTCCTCGTCGGTGATCTTCCCGCGGGAGACCTGACGCGACAGGTTCCTGTCGATCAGCGCGAGCGCGTCGTCCAGCGCCTCCTGGCTGACATCGTTCAGGAGCACGTCGTACCCGGCGAGCGCCATGACATGCGCGATCCCGTTGCCCATCTGCCCGGCGCCCACGATGCCGACGCTCGCGATTTCCATGCTCACCGCTCCTCTGATCCGGTTCGTGCCGCGCGCCGTCCCGCCGCAGGGCTTTCTGTTGTGCGTGACCATAGGGGCAGCGGGGCCGCTTTGCCAAGTCCGCGCGGGATTCGAAAAGTTTCGGCGAATTGGGCGTTTAGCCGATTGTCAACGGTGCGCCGCGACTCTGCCTGCCGGGTGAGAAGAAAAGTGGTGGGTGTGATGACCTACGCAATGCCGGGCCGCGCAGGGCTCGATTACGCTCCGTATCGTTACGGAAGCTCCAAACTCCTGTTTCGCGGGCCCCGCCGGCCGCCGCCGGACGACTACGTCGCCTGCCTCGGCGGCACGGAGACCTTCGGCAAGTTCGTGCTCCGGCCCTTCCCGGACCTTCTGGAAGAGCCGCTCGGCAAGACCTGTCTCAATTTCGGCGTCGTCAACGCGGGCGTCGACGCCTTCGCGAACGACGCCGCGGTGCTGGAGGCGGCGGCGGGCGCGCGGCTCGCCGTGGTGCAGGTGATGGGCGCGCAAAGCCTCAGCAACCGCTTCTACAGCGTGCATCCGCGCCGGAACGACCGTTTCGTGCGCGTATCGGACCTGATGCGGTCGATCTTCCCGGAGGTGGACTTCACGGAGTTCCATTTCACCGGGCACATGCTGTCGACCGTTGCCGCGCGCTGCCCGAAACGGTTTGCCACCCTCCGCGAAGAGATGCGGACGGCATGGCTTGCAAGGATGCGCACGCTAATCGAGCGGATCGGGGCGCCTGTCGTGCTTCTGTGGTTCGCGGAGCATTCGCCTGACACCTTTCCGATCCGGACGGTGGAGGTCCGCGCGCCGGAACCGCTCTTCGTGACGCGCGCGATGGTCGAAGCCCTGCGGCCCGCCGTCGCCACCGTGGTGGAGGTCGCGGCGAGCGAAGCCGCCCGCGCCGACGGCACGGAGGGCATGGTGTTCCGCGACGTGGAGGCCCCGGCGGCGCGGGGGCTGCCCGGGCCGCGCGCCCACGCCGAGGCCGCCGAGGCGCTGGCGCCGGTCCTGCGCGGGCTGCTGGATCGCTGAAACGAAAAGGCCCGCCACTGCGGGCGGGCCTTCGCGTTCCGTCCGGCTCCGCCGGTCAGCCGAGCTTTTCGGTGAGTTCCGGCAGCGCCTCGAACAGGTCCGCGACGAGGCCGTAGTCGGCGACCTGGAAGATCGGCGCTTCCTCGTCCTTGTTGATGGCGACGATGACCTTCGAGTCCTTCATGCCCGCGAGGTGCTGGATCGCCCCCGAGATGCCCACGGCGATGTAGAGCTCGGGCGCGACCACCTTGCCGGTCTGCCCGACCTGCCAGTCGTTCGGGGCAAAGCCCGAGTCCACCGCGGCGCGGCTTGCGCCCACCGCCGCGTTGAGCCTGTCGGCAAGCTTCTCGATGAGGGCGAAATCCTCCTGGCTGCCAACGCCGCGACCGCCGGAGACGACGACGCCGGCCGAGGTCAGTTCGGGGCGGTCGCTTTCCGCCACCTTGTCCTCGACCCATTCCGACAGCGCCGGATCGGCCGCGGCGCCGATGGTCTCGACGGGCGCGGAGTTGCCGGCGCCGGCGGCGTCGAAGGTCGAGGTCCGGACGGACAGGACCTTCTTCGCATCGGAGGACTTCACCGTCTGGATCGCGTTTCCGGCGTAGATCGGGCGCTCGAACGTGTCGCCGTCCACCACCTTCGTGATGTCGGTGATGACCATGACGTCAAGCAGCGCCGCGATGCGGGGCAGGATGTTCTTGGCGTCGGTGGTCGCGGGGGCCACGACGTGGTCGTAGTCCTTCGCCAGCTCCGCCACGAGCGCGGCGACCGGCTCGGCCAGGCGGTGGCCGTAAAGCGCGTCCTCGGCGCAGAGCACCTTGGCGACGCCGTCGATCTTCGCCGCCTCGGCCGCGGCGTCCGCCGCGCTCGCGCCGCAGGCCAGGATCGTCACCTCGCCCAGCTCCTTCGCGGCGGTCGCCGCCTTCGCGGTGGCGTCGAACGCGAGCGCCCCGTCGTTGATCTCGGCAATCAGCAGAACCGCCATCACACCACCCCCGCTTCCTTGAGTTTCGACACGAGCTCGTCGACCGAGCCCACCATCTCGCCGGCCTTGCGCGTCTCGGGCTCGCTGGTCTTGATGACCTCGAGCCGTGGCGCGACGTCCACGCCGTAATCCGCGGCCGTCTTCTCCTCGAGCGGCTTCTTCTTCGCCTTCATGATGTTGGGAAGCGAGGCATAGCGCGGCTCGTTGAGGCGCAGGTCGGTGGAGATGATGGTCGGCAGCTTGACCTTCAGGGTCTGAAGGCCACCGTCCACCTCACGGGTGACGACCGCGTGGTCGCCCTCGATCCCGACCTCGTTGGCGTACATCGCCTGGCTCCAGCCCAGAAGCGCGGCCAGCATCTGCCCGGTGGCGTTCATGTCGTTGTCGATCGCCTGCTTGCCGCAGAGCACGAGGCCCGGCTGCTCTTCCTCCACGACCCTGGCCAGAAGCTTGGCCACGGCGAGCGGCTCGATATCCTGGTGCACGTCGTCCGCGGCGACGATCAGGATGGCGCGGTCGGCGCCCATGGCGAGCGCGGTGCGCAGCGTCTCCTGCGCCTGCTTCACGCCGATCGACACGGCGATCACCTCTTCGGCCTTGCCGGCCTCCTTGAGGCGGATCGCCTCTTCCACCGCGATCTCGTCGAACGGGTTCATGGACATCTTGACGTTGGCGAGATCGACGCCGCTGCCGTCCGCCTTGACGCGGACCTTGACGTTGTAGTCGATCACGCGCTTCACCGGCACGAGTACCTTCATCCGCGTGGTTCTCCCTATCGTTTCGGCGCCGACGACGACGGCGCGGTGCACGTTCCCTGAGGGTGATATATTTTCGTTCTGGCGGGAAACAGGGCAAAATCGTCACGCCGGCGTCGAAGAACGTCGCGTTTTTCATTTCGCGGGACCTCACGCGGTCCGGCGACCGGGTGCGGCGCTGCCGCTCCGCCCCATGGCCGCCGGATGCCCGGGGCCGCGCCGCGGGCGGCGCCGTCACGGCGGCACTGCCGGAACATCCGCTTTTCCGGGCGCGCCGGGCCGGCCGGATCGAGGCGCCGTCCGGACGGCACTTTCCGGGCCCGGAAACCTGCCTTCCGGCGGCGCGCGATCCGGACCGCAGGTGCGGCACTCTGTCACGCCGGCCGAACGGCCCGGGACAGCGTGCGGCCCGAAGCCCGCAACGCGGGGTCATCTTGGCCGCGGTCAGGTCGCGATGGCGTCTCCGGGCCCGGGGAGGGCGGGCGCCCGTCGGCGCTCGCCGTCAGCGGTTCGCCCCGGGAACCCACAGGACGTCGGCGCGCCCGTCGTCGTTGGCGATCCGGGCCGCGACGAAGAACCAGTCCGACAGGCGGTTGAGGTATGTCACCGCCGCGGGGTTCACCTGCTCCATCGTGGCAAGTTCCACCGAAAGCCGCTCTGCCCGGCGCGCGACCGTGCGGCACAGGTGCAGATGCGCCGCGAGCGCGGAGCCCCCCGGCAGCACGAAGCTGCGCAGCGGCTCCAGCTTCTCGTTCATCGCATCGATCTCGGCCTCGAGGCGCTGCGTCTGGGCATCGACCATGCGCAGGCGCGGGTATTCGGCCTCGTGATCGCGGTCCATGTCGGGGCAGCAGAGATCCGCGCCAAGATCGAAAAGGTCGTTCTGGATGCGCGACAGCGCCGCGTCCACCTCGCCCTCGGCGTGAAGCCGGGCCAGCCCGACCACGGCGTTCAACTCGTCCGCGGTGCCATAGGTGTCCACACGCGGCGCGTGCTTGGCCACCCGCGCGCCGTCGCCCAGCGCGGTTTCCCCGGCGTCGCCCGTCTTCGTGTAGATCTTGTTGAGAACGACCATGCGCTCAGCCTCCCGTTCCGCGTAGCCAGATGAAGAGAAGAATCGCCAGAACCGCGACGAACTGCACCCCGACGCGCCAGCGCATCAGCCGGTTCGAGTGCTTGCGGTTGAACTCGCCGCCTTTCGCGAAGCCGCCGACCCCGGTGGCGAGGATCACGACCACCGCGAGAAGCAGCAGCAGGATCACGATGAAAAGCGGATCACTTGCCATGGCGGCGGTCCTTTCACTGGCGTTGCGGGCCACATAGCGGAGTGCCGCGCAAAAGCGAACCTCGAATCAGGGCTTTCCTAGCCCTTCGCAAGCAGCCGATCCAGCGCACGGGTCGGCAGCGCGCGCCGGAGCGCGGCCGCGATGTGGGTGGGGGTCGTCACATGGTAGCGGGGCGCGGGCTTCGGGCTCTCCAGCGCATGGATCAGCTTCCTCGTCACTGCCGAGGGCGGCAGTTCGAAGCGGTCGGGCCCCCGCGCCTGGTAGAGGCGCTTGAGCAGGGTCGCGCGGTACTGCGCCGCCCTCGGCGAGGCTTCCCAGTCCACCCAGCGCTCGAAATGGGGAATCGCGTTCTGGCGGATGCGGGAGGTCACGGGTCCCGGCTCGATCAGCACGACATGGATACCCGTGCCGCGCATCTCGATGCGCAACGTGTCCGTCAGCCCTTCCAGCGCGAACTTGGTGGCGTTGTAGGCGCCGCGCCAGGGCGCGACGACGAGCCCGAGCACCGAGGAGCACTGCACGATCCGGCCGTGCCCCTGCGCCCGCATGGCGGGGATCACCCGCCGCGTCAGCTCGTGCCAGCCGAAGAAGTTCGCCTCGAAGACGGCGCGCAGCGCGTCGGTGGGCAGATCCTCCACCGCGCCGGGCATGGCGTGCGCCCCGTTGTTGAAAAGCGCGTCGAGCCGGCCGCCCGTGGCGTCGAGCACCGCATCCAGTGCGGCGGCGATCGACCCGGTGTCCGTGTAGTCGAGCTGCACGGTCTCGAGCCCTTCCTCGGCGAGGCGCGTGCAATCGCGCTGCTGCCGGCAGGCCGCGAAGACGCGCCAGCCGCGCGCCGCGAGGGCGTGCGCCGCATCGTATCCGATGCCCGACGAGCAGCCGGTGATCAGGATGGTTCGCGCGCTCATGGCCCCGAGGCGTAGGCTGCGCGCGGGGCGCGCGCAAGCGGATCAGGCGTCGGTCTTCTCGAGAAGCGCGGCCGCCATCCAGCCGACCCGCCCCGTCGTCTCCACGCGCAGCTTCACCCAGCCTTCGCCGGGATCGCTCAGAACCTCGACCCGTTCGCCGCGCGACAGCCGCGCGAGCACGCTGTAGGACGTGCCGGGGCCGTTGCGCATGTTGACCGCTGCGCCCGCGACCCTGCGCATGTCTGCTGGCGGTGCGGCCAGCGGCGCCGGCCCGGCAGGCCCCGCCGATGTGACCGGAAGCACCGGGTCGGAAAAGAGCGAGGCGCCCGCGACGGCCCCGGGCGTTTCCGCCCGCGCCGGCGCCGCGGCCTCCTCGGGCGCCGGATCGCGGGCCGCTGCCAGGGTGACGCCGAAGGCGTCGTTCCCAAGCGCGGCGGTTTCCACCGCCCCGTCCCCATCCTGCGCGATCTCGACGGACGCCGCTGGTGGCGAAACGGCACGCGCGACATCCTGGCCGGGCTCTCGCGCCGGGGCCTGAAGCGTGCCTTCGCGCGGCGCGTAGTCGCTCCCGCCGCTCAACTCGTAGAAAGCCCACCCCAGCATGGCGAAGGTGAGCAGCATGAACCGCCGCATGGCGACACCCCCCGAACCCTTGTTACCCCTTACGTCGCGCTTGGCAGCAAATTGACGCAGCAAAAACGTTAACAGATTCCCTAACGTCAACGGAGTCCAAAAAACGGGCTTTCGGCATCGCCGGCGCGGCTACGCTTTGACCGGGCCTCCCGGCGCCGCTATCACCGCCGCATGAACGATCATCCCGAAGATCCCGGCGCGCCCGCGCCCCTGTCGGCGGAGCCCCTGCGGCGCGCGCTGGGCGAGCGTTACCTGACCTACGCGCTCTCGACGATCATGCACCGCGCCCTGCCGGACGCGCGCGACGGGTTGAAGCCCGTGCACCGGCGGATCCTCTACGCCATGCGCGAGCTGCGGCTGGCGCCAGGCGGGGGCTTCCGCAAGTCGGCGAAGATTTCCGGCGACGTGATGGGCAACTACCACCCCCACGGCGACGCGGCGATCTATGACGCGATGGCGCGCCTCGCCCAGCCCTTCGCCATGCGCTATCCGCTCGTGGACGGGCAGGGCAATTTCGGCTCGATCGACGGCGACAACCCCGCCGCCCCGCGCTACACCGAGGCGCGCATGACCGTCTTCGCCGAGGCGCTGCTCGACGGTCTGGGCGAGGACGCGGTCGATTTCCGCGACAACTACGACGGCACGTTGCAGGAACCGGTGGTGCTGCCCGCCGCCTTCCCCAACCTGCTGGCCAACGGCGCCTCCGGCATCGCGGTGGGCATGGCCACCAACATCCCGCCCCACAACCTCTCGGAGCTGATCGACGCCTGCCTTCACCTGATCAAGGCGCCCGACGCGCGGGACGACACCCTGCTGAACCACATTCCCGGCCCCGACTTTCCGACCGGCGGCGTGATCGTGGAGCCCGCGGAGAGCATCGCGCAGGCCTACCGCACCGGCCGCGGCGGGTTCCGTCTGCGCGCCCGGTGGCAGAAGGAGGATCTCGGCCGCGGGCAGTGGCAGATCGTCGTCACCGAGATCCCCTACCAGGTTCCGAAATCGAAACTGATCGAGAAGATCGCGGAGCTTATCCAGACCCGGAAGGTCCCGCCGCTCGCCGATATCCGGGACGAGAGCGCCGAGGACGTGCGCGTTGTGCTCGAGCCGCGCTCGCGCAACGTGGACCCCGAGGTGCTGATGGGCCTGCTGTTCCGCAGCTCGGACCTCGAGACCCGCGTTCCGCTCAACATGAACGTGCTCGTGGACGGCCTGACCCCGAAGGTGTGCTCGCTCAAGGAGGTGCTGCGCGCCTTCCTCGATCACCGCCGCGACGTGCTGGTCCGGCGCTCGCGCCACCGGCTGGCCAGGATCGACCACCGGCTCGAAGTGCTGGAAGGGTTCCTTCTGGCCTTCCTGAACCTCGATCGCGTGATCGAGATCATCCGCTACGACGACGCGCCCAAGGCGGCGATGATGTACGAGGACTGGTCGCGCGCGCATCAGGCGACGCTGACGCGGGCGGCATCGGAGGCGGAGTATCGCTCTCCGCTGGCCGGGGTGGACCGCGCCACGCTCGAGGCGGTGCCCGACCCGGACGCGCCGCCCGATGAAGAGACGCCGAAGCGCTTCCCCGACCGGGAGCTGTCGGACGTACAGGCCGAGGCGATCCTCAACATGCGGCTGCGCAGCCTCCGCCGGCTCGAAGAGATGGAGCTGACGGCAGAGCGCGACCGGCTGATGGAGGAGCGCGCGGCGCTCGAGGACCTGCTCGAGGACGAGGGCGTGCAATGGGCGCGCATCGCCGAGGAGTTGCGCGAGACGAAGAAGCGTTTCGGCCGGGAATGGCCGGGCGGGGCGCGGCGCACCGGCTTCGCCGAGGCGACCGAGGCCGGGGACGTGCCGATCGAGGCGATGATCGAGCGTGAACCGATCACGGTCGTCTGCTCGCAAATGGGCTGGATCCGCGCGCTTTCGGGTCACGTGGACCTCAACCGCGAGCTCAAGTTCAAGGACGGGGACGGCCCGCGCTTCATCTTCCACGCCGAGACGACGGACCGCCTTCTGCTCTTCGGCTCGAACGGGCGGTTCTACACGCTGTCGGCGGCGGGCCTGCCGGGCGGGCGCGGCATGGGAGAGCCCGTGCGCCTGATGGTCGATCTGCCCAACGAGGCCGAAATCGTGTCGCTGATGATCCATCGCCCGGGTGCGCGGCTGCTGGTCGCCTCTTCGGCCGGGGACGGGTTCCTCGTGCCGGAGGACGAGGTGCTCGCCCAGACGCGCGCCGGCAAGCAGGTGCTCAACGTGCGCGGCCCGGCGACGGCGCGGGTCTGTGCGCGGGTCGCGGGAGACGCGGTCGCGGTGGTGGGCGACAATCGCAAGATGCTCGTCTTCGACATCGAGGAGCTGCCCGAGATGACGCGCGGCAAGGGCGTGCGCCTTCAGAAATACAAGGACGGCGGCCTGTCGGACGCGACGACCTTCGCGCGCGAGGCGGGGCTTTCGTGGCACGATCCGGCGGGTCGAACCCGGACCGAGACCGATCTCGCCGAGTGGACCGCGAAGCGTGCCTCGGCCGGTCGCATGGCGCCCCGGGGTTTTCCGCGCGACAATCGCTTCAACTGACCGGTCGCCTCGACGGGCCGGCCGCGCGTCCGCCTTGCGTCGCGCCCACCGGGCCGGAGGGAGCCCGGACGCGTCGCCGCGCCGCGGGGCCTTTTCGCCCGGCCAACGATGTCAGGCGAGCGGCTCCGCCTCGAGCCAGACGCCGCCTTCCGGCCGGAGGGTCAGGATCATGACCGGGCGCGGATCGCGGCCCGCGACCGGCGTGAAGCGGAACCGCGCGAGCAGCGTGGCGAGGATGATCACCGCCTCCTGAATGGCGAAGCTCGCCCCGATGCAGATGCGCGGGCCGTCGCCGAAGGGCAGGTAGCTGAAACGCCGGATCGCCTTGCGATCGGCGAAACGCTCGGGCCGGAAGGCGTCCGGCGCCTCCCAGAGAAGGCGGTGACGGTGGAGCGCGTAGGCCGGGATCATCACCGTGTCGCCCGGGCGGATCTCGCGGCCGCAAAGCCGATCCTCGACCTGCGCGGTGCGCGAGAACACCGCCGCGGGCGGGTAGAGGCGCAGCGCCTCCTCGCAGATCTGGCGGATGTAGGGCAGCCGCTCCACATCCGCGGCGCCGGCGGCGCGCGCACCCAGAACCGCGGCCGCCTCTTCCTGAGCGCGCGCCTGCACGCGCCTGTCGAAGGCGCAGAGATAGAGCGACCATGCAAGGGTCAGCGCCGTCGTCTCGTGGCCCGCCACGATGAAGGTCAGCAGGTTGTCGCGCAGCTCGGCGTCGGACATGCGCCGCCCGGTCTCGGCATCCTCTCCGGCGCGGAGCAGGTCGAGAAGATCGGGCGTCGATGACGGCCCGCGAGCCTCCCGCGCGGCGACGACCCGGTCGGCCATCGCCTTCATGTCGCGCGTCGCCGGGTCGAAGGCCACGCGCCCGGGCCGGGGCACCCAGTCCGGGGCGCCGATCACGTCGAGAAAGGAGATCTTCCCGGATTCGGTGACGTAGGCGTCGATGGCGGCGTGCACGGCCGCGCGGTCGAAGCCCTCGCCATCGGCGAAGGTCACCGTCGAGATCACGTCGAAGGTGGCCGCCACCATCTCGTCGTAGACGTTGACGGCGCGCCGCCCGGCCGCGGCGCCGATCCGGTGGGTGGCGCGCTCCGCCGCCTCGGTCATCACGGGGGCGAGGCTCGTCACGTTGCGGTGCGAGAAGGCCGGCGCCGCCGC
The DNA here is from genome assembly GCF_041365695.1 of Rhodosalinus sp. 5P4. Taxonomy (NCBI): domain Bacteria; kingdom Pseudomonadati; phylum Pseudomonadota; class Alphaproteobacteria; order Rhodobacterales; family Paracoccaceae; genus Rhodosalinus; species Rhodosalinus sp. 5P4. The sequence continues at coordinate 351,862 of NZ_JBGFSJ010000004.1, read as the reverse complement.
GCGGCGCTGCCAGCGCCAGTGCGCGCCTTCCGCGATGAAGAGGCTCTCTCCGATGGCGGGGCGCAGCAGGCTCTTGGTCACGTCCGATTTCGGGTAGTCGTCCAGCCGCTCGACCAGGACGCGGCGCAGCGCGCCCGGGTCCATGACCATGTGCCAGCGCGTGCCGGTCTTGCCCGACACGACGGGCTGCCGCGTGGCGACCTCGGGGATGATCTCCACGATGTTGCGCCGCGCGGCCGCGAGGCTCGCGAAAAGGCCGAGCGGCCGTGTGCCGAGGGCGACGCGGACGGGTAGTTCGCTCGATGTGGAGGTCGGACCGGTCACGCGCATCTCCCCTCGACTGCTCCTGCGATATAGGCGCCGCGCCGCGGCGGGCAAAACGGCCGGACAATTGCATGCCCGGGCGCGCTGGGCTATCCGGGGGCCGTCCCCGTGCCGGAGTGCCCGCATGCCCAGACGTTCCGCCATTCTCGCCCTGCTCGGCCTTGTCGCCGCCTGCGGCACCACGGCCGATCTCGCCGAGCCGCCGGTTCCGCTGGGCGATTTCCGTCTCGGCCACAGCGTGGTCCTGGCGCGCGAGCCGGTGATCGGTCCGGCCTCGCGCGAGGCCACGCGGCAAGAGTGGGAAGCCGCGCTCGACGCCGCCATCGAGGAGCGGTTCGGCCGCTACGAAGGCGACAGCTTCTACCATTTCGGGGTGAGCGTGGACGGCTACGTCCTGGCGCTTCCCGGCGTGCCCATCCTCTTCTCGCCCAATTCGGCGCTGATCGTCAGCGTGACCGTCTGGGACGACGCGACCGGAACGAAGCTGAACGAGGAGCCCTTCCGGGTCACGGTCACCGAGTCTCCGACTGGCGAGTCGCTCCTGCTCGGCTCGGGGCTCAGCAACAGCAAGCAGGAGCAGCTGCGCAACCTGTCGGTGTCCGCGGCCAAGCAGCTCGAGCGGGAGCTTGTGCGCCGGCATCGCGAGGAGGGCTGGTTCGGCGGCCCGGAGCCTTCGGATGCCGCGCCCGGGACCACGTCCGGCGCCGCGGCGCAGGTCGCCGACGGCTAGACGCGCCGGGCCAATCAGGCGCTTGATTTTCCCGGGCGCAGACAATAGACGAGCGCGCGATGCTAACCCGGGTCGGCTCAGACCCCCCAACCGCGAGGCGCCTCAGGAAGATGGCAAAAGAGAAGTTTGAGCGGTCGAAGCCGCACGTGAACATCGGCACGATCGGTCATGTCGACCACGGCAAGACGACGTTGACGGCGGCGATCACGAAGTATTTCGGGGATTTCCGGGCGTATGACCAGATCGACGGCGCGCCCGAGGAGAAGGCGCGGGGGATCACGATCTCGACGGCGCATGTGGAGTACGAGACGGAGAACCGTCACTATGCGCATGTGGATTGCCCGGGCCACGCGGACTACGTGAAGAACATGATCACGGGCGCGGCGCAGATGGACGGCGCGATCCTGGTGGTGAACGCGGCCGACGGCCCGATGCCGCAGACGCGCGAGCACATTCTGCTGGGCCGCCAGGTGGGCATCCCGGCGATGGTGGTGTTCCTGAACAAGGTCGACCAGGTGGACGACGAGGAGCTTCTGGAGCTCGTCGAGATGGAGGTTCGCGAGCTTCTGTCGGCCTACGACTTCCCGGGCGACGACGTTCCGATCATCGCGGGCAGCGCGCTGGCGGCGATGGAGGGGCGCGACCCCGAGATCGGCGAAGAGAAGATCCGCGAGCTGATGGCGGCGGTCGACGACTTCATCCCGACGCCCGAGCGTGCGGTGGACCAGCCGTTCCTGATGCCGATCGAGGACGTGTTCTCGATCTCGGGCCGTGGCACGGTGGTGACGGGGCGCGTGGAGCGCGGCGTGATCAAAGTGGGCGACGAGATCGAGATCGTCGGGATCAAGCCGACGCGGAAGACGACCTGCACGGGCGTGGAGATGTTCCGCAAGCTTCTGGACCGTGGCGAGGCGGGCGACAACATCGGCGCGCTTCTGCGCGGCGTGGACCGCGACGACGTGGAGCGCGGCCAGGTGCTGTGCAAGCCCGGCTCGGTGACGCCGCACACGAAGTTCGAGGCGGAGGCCTACATCCTGACGAAGGACGAGGGCGGCCGTCACACGCCGTTCTTCGCGAACTACCGCCCGCAGTTCTACTTCCGCACGACGGACGTGACCGGGACGGTGAAGTTGCCCGAGGGCACCGAGATGGTGATGCCGGGCGACAATGTGAGCTTCGAGGTGGAACTGATCGCGCCGATCGCCATGGAGGAGCGCCTGCGCTTCGCCATCCGCGAAGGCGGCCGCACCGTGGGCTCCGGCGTCGTCTCCAAGATCATCGAGTAACGCGAACAGGGTCGACGTGGGCCGGGAAAGACGCCCGGTCCCGAGCTCGTGAAACCCCCGTCCTTGCGGCGGGGGTTTCGTCGTTCGAGGGGCCGGATCCGCCGCGCGGCCGATGCGCGCGCGGCGAATGTTGCTGCGAAAGCCGGTCCGATGCTGCGGCCTCAGCTCGCATCGCGCAGCCGAGCCCGGATGAAACGCCGGATCTCGCCCGCGTTGTCCGCGCTCGAAATCTGGCCGAGGATCCGCAGCGTGTCCGAATGGGACAGCACCGAAAGATCGGCGCCGGCGGGGGCGTGACGCTCGATCTGGCGAAGCTGCGCGCTGCTGGGGGCCATCGCCGAGGCCGCGGTCGCGGCGGTTGCGAGGGCGAGGGCGGCGATTGCGAAAATACGGGTCATGGGTCTTTCCTTTCGTCGTTCGGTGTTTGCCCGCTCCGGGGCTTTCAGGGGTTCCGCCGGGGCGTGTCCGCCGCCGACGCCCCGCAATCTGCGCCATCCCGGCGCGCCGGGGAAATCACGCCTCCATCGCTTCCCGGGCACGGGGATTTGGGCTTGACGTGATCCCCCGGGCTCCAGTGTGCGCAACGGTATGCCGGCGCTGCCGGCAGGACCCTGTGCGGCGGGGGCCGGCGCTTTCACGAGCTGGTCACGGGGCCGGGCGGCGCGCGTGAGCCCGGGCGCGATCGCACGGCGTTCAAAGAAACGTGCTGGGCGTTTTGTTTCAGCCGGTTCGCGCCGGCGCGAGCCTCGCGCGGCGCCAGGCTCCGGACGGGGTGAGGGGCATGTCATCGCTGCGCCGCGCCGCCCCCCTCCGGTCGCAAGAGCCGGCCCCCTGCGGCGCCGGGCGCCGGAGCTGACGCGATACGGGCGATTCCCGCTTGCATCGCGGGGGCTGCGCGCATAGAGGATGACCCCGGCCGGAGGGGTATAGCTCAGTTGGTAGAGCGACGGTCTCCAAAACCGTAGGTCGCGGGTTCGAGCCCTGCTGCCCCTGCCATTCCTTCGGGTGGGCACACCGCCCTTGCAGGCCGCCGCCGCACCCCGTATATCCCCCGCGTCCGAGGAAAGAGGTCCGCGCGCCATGGCCAACCCGTTGCAGTTCATCCAGCAGACCCGCGCCGAGATCGCAAAGGTGGTCTGGCCGACGCGCCGCGAGGTGGTCCTGACCACGATCATGGTCTTCATCATGGCGACGCTGACGGCGATCTTCTTCGGGCTCGTGGATCTTGCGATCCGAAGCGGGCTGACGGCGCTTCTGGGCATGTTCAACTGACATGCCGGGCGTGCCGGACATGGCGCGCCCGGCCCTTGCAACTTCGCGCCGCGAGGGGTAGGAGGCACGTCAACCTCCGGAAATTGGCGCGCGGCGATTCGTGTTGCGCGCCGCTTTTGTTTTCCGGAAGGACACGGTCAGAAGGCCGGATCATACTGTGAATTCCCGGCCTTGCCGGGTCGTGACAAGGGCTGAGGCAGCATGGCGAAACGCTGGTATTCGGTGAGCGTTCTTTCCAATTTCGAGAAGAAGATCGCCGAGCAGATCAAGACAGCCGCCACCGAGGCCGGTCTCGAGGACGAGATCGAGGAAGTGCTCGTTCCGACCGAGGAAGTGATCGAGGTGCGGCGCGGCAAGAAGGTGACGGCGGAGCGCCGCTTCATGCCGGGCTACGTGCTCGTCCGCATGGAGATGTCGGACAAGGGGTATCACCTGATCAACTCGATCAACCGCGTCACTGGCTTTCTGGGGCCGCAAGGCCGTCCGATGCCCATGCGCGACGCCGAGGTCAACGCGATCCTGAACCGCGTTCAGGAGGGCGAAGAGGCGCCGCGCACCCTCATCCACTACGAGGTGGGCGAGAAGGTGAAGGTGAACGACGGCCCGTTCGAGGATTTCGACGGCATGGTCGAGGAAGTGGACGAGTCGAACCAGCGCCTGAAGGTGATGGTGTCGATCTTCGGCCGGGAAACCCCGGTCGATCTGGAATTCACTCAGGTCACCAAACAGGGCTGAGTGCGAACCGTGGGAGGTTCGGGCGCCGCGGCGACCCGGCCGGACCACACGACGCGAAAGCCCGGCCGGCGCGCCGGTCCGGGTGTTGGAAAGGAGAGAGGGCCAGATGGCCAAGAAACTCGCAGGCAAGATGAAGCTTCAAGTGCCTGCCGGGCAGGCGAATCCGTCGCCGCCGGTCGGTCCCGCGCTGGGTCAGCGCGGCATCAACATCATGGAGTTCTGCAAGGCGTTCAACGCCAAGACGCAGGACATGGAGCAAGGTGCGCCTTGCCCCACCCTTATCACGTACTATCAGGACAAGTCCTTCACCATCGAGATCAAGACGCCGCCGGCGTCCTACTATCTCAAGAAGGCCGCGAAGGTGAAATCCGGCTCCGCGACCCCGGGTCGCGGCACCGCCGGCACGGTCAGCGCGGCCCAGGTCAAGGAAATCGCCGAGGCCAAGATGAAGGACCTCAACGCGAACACCATCGAGGACGCGATGCAGATCATCCTCGGCAGCGCCCGCTCCATGGGCATCGAGGTGAAGTGATGGCGAAGCTTGGTAAACGCACCCGCGCCGCCCGCGAAGCTCTCGCCGGCAAGGAAGATGTCGCGGTCGAGGAGGCTCTCGCGCTCGTCAAGGCGAACGCTTCGGCCAAGTTCGACGAGACGGTCGAGGTCGCGATGAACCTCGGCGTCGATCCCCGCCACGCCGACCAGATGGTGCGCGGCGTCGTCAGCCTGCCCAACGGCACGGGCAAGGAAACCCGCGTCGCGGTGTTCGCGCGCGGCGCGAAGGCGGACGAGGCCAAGGAGGCCGGCGCCGACATCGTGGGCGCGGAGGATCTGATGGAGACGATCCAGGGTGGCGCGATCGATTTCGACCGCTGCATCGCGACGCCGGACATGATGCCCGTGGTCGGCCGGCTGGGCAAGATCCTCGGCCCGCGCAACCTTATGCCGAACCCGAAGGTGGGCACGGTGACGATGGACGTGGCGCAGGCGGTCAAGGACGCCAAGGGCGGCCAGGTGCAATTCAAGGCCGAGAAGGCCGGTGTGGTTCATGCGGGCATCGGCAAGGCCTCCTTCGACGACGGCCAGCTTGCCGAGAACCTGCGCGCTTTCGTGGACGCGGTGGCCAAGGCGAAGCCGGCGGGTGCCAAGGGCACCTACATCAAGAAGATTTCCCTCAGCTCCACTATGGGGCCGGGGATCTCCGTCGATGTGGGCTCCGCCATGAGCGGGCCGGCGGCCGCAGCCGCGGAATAAGGAATTCGGCGTGCCTTCGGGCGCGCCGGGTGGCGGGGCCGGCCGGGCCCCGTCCTGTCCGAGACGGAGGGCAGGGGAAACCCGTTAAGTCCTTCCCGAGATGGGGAACGAGACGAGATTTCCGGGTGGGCAGACCCCCCCTCGGGCGATCGAGGCCTCGGGACCCTGACACGGACCCGAAGGCCGTCTTCCGGGCGCTTGTCCGGGCGGCGGTGCAACAGAGCCGGAGGGGGGATCCCCTCCAAACTTGGAGTGAAACTGTGGATAGAGCCCAGAAAGAGAAAGTGGTCGAGGAACTCGGCCAGATCTTCGAAAGCTCTGGCGTCGTGGTGGTTGCCCACTACGAGGGTCTCACGGTTGCCGAGATGCAGGATCTTCGTGCCCGCGCCCGCGCGGGTCAGAGTTCCGTGCGCGTCGCCAAGAACAGGCTCGCCAAGATCGCCCTCGAGGGGAAGCCGTGCGCAGGCATTGCGGACCTTCTTACGGGCATGACCGTGCTCACCTACTCCGAAGACCCCGTGGCAGCCGCCAAGGTGGTCGAGGACTTCGCCAAGGGCAACAAGAAGCTCGAGGTCCTTGGCGGGGCGATGGGAGAGACGGTTCTGGACCGGGCCGGTGTGGAGGCCGTGTCGAAAATGCCGTCGCGCGAGGAACTCATCGCGCAGATCGTCGGCTGTATCGGCGCACCCGCTTCCAACATCGCCGGTGCGATCGGCGCGCCTGCTTCCAACATCGCGAGCATCCTTTCGACCATCGAAGAGAAGGCCGAAGCCGCGTAAGGCAACCCGAAAAACCCTTGTCGTGGCGGATGCCCGACGCTGGACACACATTGATACGGAAAGAGTCACGAAATGGCTGATCTGAAAAAACTCGCCGAAGAGATCGTTAACCTCACGCTTCTCGAGGCACAGGAACTCAAGCAAATCCTCAAGGACGAGTACGACATCGAGCCCGCCGCCGGCGGCGCGGTGATGATGGCTCCGGCCGGGGGCGGCGACGCCGGCGGTGCGGCCGAGGAGGAGCAGACCGAGTTCGACGTCATCCTGAAGTCGCCCGGCGCGTCCAAGATCAACGTGATCAAGGAAGTGCGCGCGATCACCGGTCTCGGCCTCAAGGAGGCCAAGGAGCTGGTGGAAGCCGGTGGCAAGGCCGTCAAGGAGCAGGTCTCCAAGGACGAGGCCGAGGAGATCAAGAAGAAGCTCGAAGAGGCCGGCGCCGAGATCGAGCTCAAGTAACAGGACGCCCGCTCCGCATGGGGCGCGCATCTCTGAAGGCTGGGCCCGGGAAACCGGGCCCGGCCGAACCTGTCTCGGCAAGGCCCGGTCCGCGGGCCTTTCCAAGGCGAGGTTCAGGCGATCGGGAGGCCCCGCGGTGGGACGGGGGCCGGGAATGGATCGCGATCACGCCGTCTCGGTTGGGCGCGGGCCTGTGGCCCCGGCAGCGAACGCGCCCGGTGAGAAACGAAAGGTGGCACGGCTCATGGCTCAATCCTTCCTCGGCCAGAAACGACTGCGCAAGTACTATGGCAAGATCCGCGAAGTGCTGGAGATGCCGAACCTCATCGAGGTTCAGAAGAGTTCCTACGACCTGTTCCTGAACTCCGGCGACGGACCGTCGCCACAGGAGGGCGAAGGCCTGATGGGCGTCTTCCAGTCGGTCTTCCCGATCAAGGACTTCAACGAGACCGCGGTGCTGGAATTCGTCAGCTACGATCTCGAGCGGCCGAAATACGACGTGGAGGAATGCCAGCAGCGCGACATGACCTATGCCGCGCCGCTCAAGGTCACGCTGCGCCTGATCGTGTTCGACATGGACGAGGACACCGGCGCGAAGTCGGTGAAGGACATCAAGGAGCAGGACGTGTTCATGGGCGACATGCCGCTCATGACCCATAACGGCACCTTCGTCGTCAACGGCACCGAGCGGGTCATCGTGTCCCAGATGCACCGCAGCCCCGGCGTGTTCTTCGACCACGACAAGGGCAAGACGCATTCCTCCGGCAAGCTTCTCTTCGCCTGCCGCATCATTCCATACCGCGGCTCCTGGCTGGATTTCGAGTTCGACGCCAAGGACATCGTCTACGCCCGCATCGACCGTCGCCGGAAACTGCCGGTGACGACCCTGCTCTATGCCCTCGGCATGGATCAGGAGGCCATCATGAAGGCCTATTACGACACGGTCAGCTACACGCTGCGCAAGGGCGAGGGCTGGGAGACGAAGTTCTTCCCCGAGCGCGTGCGCGGCACGCGGCCCTCGCATGATCTCGTGGATGCCGCGACCGGCGAGGTGATCGCCGAGGCCGGCAAGAAGGTCACGCCGCGGGCGGTCAAGCAGCTCATCGACGAGGGCAAGGTCACCGATCTGCTCGTGCCGTTCGAGCAGATCCTGGGCAAGTTCGTGGCCGAGGACATCATCGACGAGGAAACCGGCGCCATCCACGTCGAGGCGGGCGACGAGCTCACCTGGGAGACGGACAAGGACGGCACCGTCACGGGCGGCACGCTGAAGACGCTTTTGGACGCGGGCATCACCGAGATCCCGGTTCTCGACATCGATGGCGTGAACGTGGGGCCCTACATCCGCAACACCATGGCGATGGACAAGAACATGAACCGCGATACCGCGCTCATGGACATCTATCGCGTCATGCGCCCGGGAGAGCCGCCCACGGTCGAGGCCGCGAGCGCGCTTTTCGACACGCTGTTCTTCGATGCGGAGCGTTACGACCTCTCGGCCGTCGGGCGCGTGAAAATGAACATGCGTCTCGATCTCGAAAAGCCGGACACCCAGCGCACGCTCGACCGCGAAGACATCGTGGCCTGCGTGAAGGCGCTGATGGAACTGCGCGACGGCAAGGGCGAGATCGACGACATCGACCACCTCGGCAACCGCCGGGTGCGCTCGGTCGGCGAGCTGATGGAGAACCAGTACCGCGTCGGTCTTCTGCGCATGGAGCGCGCGATCAAGGAGCGCATGTCCTCGGTCGAGATCGACACGGTCATGCCGCAGGACCTGATCAACGCGAAGCCCGCCGCGGCCGCGGTGCGCGAATTCTTCGGCTCCTCGCAGCTCTCCCAGTTCATGGACCAGACCAACCCGCTTTCCGAGGTGACGCACAAGCGCCGCCTCTCGGCGCTTGGGCCCGGCGGCCTCACGCGTGAGCGCGCGGGCTTCGAGGTGCGCGACGTGCATCCCACGCATTACGGCCGGATGTGCCCGATCGAGACGCCGGAAGGCCCGAACATCGGCCTCATCAACTCGCTGGCGACCTTCGCGCGGGTGAACAAGTACGGCTTCATCGAGACGCCCTACCGCAAGGTGCACGAGGGCCAGGTCTCCGAGGATGTGGTCTACATGTCCGCCACCGAGGAGATGCGCCACACCATCGCGCAGGCCAACGCGAAGCTGGACGAGGGCGGCCGGTTCGTGAACGACCTGGTGTCCACGCGGCAGGCGGGCGACTACACGCTCGCGCCGAACGAGAGCGTGGATCTCATCGACGTGTCGCCCAAGCAGCTCGTCTCGGTCGCGGCCTCGCTGATCCCGTTCCTCGAGAACGACGACGCCAACCGCGCGCTGATGGGCTCGAACATGCAGCGTCAGGCCCTGCCGCTTCTGCAGGCCGAGGCGCCGCTGGTGGGCACCGGAATCGAGGAGATCGTGGCGCGCGACTCGGGCGCCTCGATCATGGCGCGCCGGTCCGGGATCATCGACCAGGTGGACGCGGAGCGGATCGTGGTCCGCGCCACGGACGACCTCGAGCCCGGCGACCCGGGCGTCGACATCTACCGGATGCGCAAGTTCCAGCGTTCGAACCAGAACAGCTGCATCAACCAGCGTCCGCTGGTGAAGGTGGGTGACCGGGTCACGAAGAACGAGGTGATCGCCGACGGCCCGTCCACCGACATGGGCGAACTCGCGCTCGGGAAGAACGTGGTCGTCGCCTTCATGCCGTGGAACGGCTACAACTACGAGGATTCGATCCTGATCTCCGAGCGCATCGCGCGCGACGACGTGTTCACCTCGATCCACATCGAGGAGTTCGAGGTCGCCGCCCGCGACACCAAGCTCGGCCCCGAGGAGATCACCCGCGACATCCCCAACGTGGGCGAGGAGGCGCTGCGCAACCTCGACGAGGCGGGCATCGTCTACATCGGCGCCGACGTGGAACCGGGCGACATCCTCGTGGGCAAGATCACGCCCAAGGGTGAAAGCCCGATGACGCCGGAGGAGAAGCTCCTGCGCGCGATCTTCGGCGAAAAGGCGTCGGACGTGCGCGACACCTCGCTGCGGGTGAAGCCGGGCGACTACGGCACCGTGGTGGAGGTGCGCGTCTTCAACCGTCACGGCGTGGAGAAGGACGAGCGCGCGCTCCAGATCGAGCGCGAGGAGATCGAGAGCCTCGCCCGCGACCGGGACGACGAACTCGCGATCCTCGACCGCAACATCTACGCGCGTCTGAAGTCGATGATCCTCGGCAAGACGGCCGTGAAGGGTCCGAAAGGCGTGAAGGCCAACTCCGAGATCACCGAGGAGCTGCTCGAGGGCCTGTCGCGCGGGCAGTGGTGGCAACTCGCCCTCAAGGACGAGGAGGACGCCAAGATCGTCGAGGCGCTGCATGAGCAGTACGAGGCGCAGAAGCGCCAGCTCGACGCGCGCTTCGAGGACAAGGTCGAGAAGGTCCGCCGCGGCGACGACCTGCCGCCGGGCGTGATGAAGATGGTCAAGGTCTTCGTCGCGGTGAAGCGCAAGCTGCAGCCCGGCGACAAGATGGCCGGCCGCCACGGCAACAAGGGCGTCATCTCGAAGGTGGTCCCGATGGAGGACATGCCGTTCCTCGAGGACGGCACGCCGGTGGATGTCGTGCTCAACCCGCTCGGCGTTCCCAGCCGGATGAACGTGGGCCAGATCCTCGAGACGCACATGGGATGGGCCGCGCGCGGCCTCGGGCTCAGGATCGACGACGCGCTTCAGGACTACCGCCGCACCGGCGACCTGACGCCGGTGCGCGAGGCTCTGCGCCTGGCCTATGGCGACGACGTCTACGAGGAGGGTATCGCCGGGATGGACGAGGAGCGCGTCGTCGAGGCGGCCTCGACCGTCACCCGCGGCGTGCCGATCGCGACGCCCGTCTTCGACGGCGCCAAGGAACCCGACGTGAACGACGCGCTCGTGCGGGCGGGCTTCAGCGAAAGCGGCCAGTCCGTCCTCTTCGACGGGCGCACCGGCGAGCAGTTCGCGCGGCCGGTGACGGTGGGGGTCAAGTACCTGCTCAAGCTGCACCATCTCGTGGACGACAAGATCCACGCGCGCTCGACCGGGCCCTACAGCCTCGTGACCCAGCAGCCGCTGGGCGGCAAGGCGCAGTTCGGCGGCCAGCGGTTCGGCGAGATGGAGGTCTGGGCGCTGGAAGCCTACGGCGCGGCCTACACCCTGCAGGAGATGCTGACGGTGAAGTCCGACGACGTGGCAGGCCGTACGAAGGTCTACGAGTCGATCGTCAAGGGCGAGGATAACTTCGAGGCCGGTGTGCCGGAATCCTTCAACGTGCTGGTGAAGGAAGTCCGGGGCCTCGGGCTCAACATGGAACTCCTGGACGCGGAGGAAGACGAGGAATGACGGCCCGAAGCGCCTTGGAAGGCGCTTGGAAAGGCGCTTCGAAGCGCCTTTCCGCCCGCTCCAACTTCCCCGCAGGATTTGAGGTCACGACATGAACCAGGAACTGACGAACAACCCGTTCAACCCGCTCACCCCGCCCAAGGTCTTCGACGAGATCCGCGTCTCGCTGGCGAGCCCGGAACGGATCCTCTCGTGGTCCTACGGCGAGATCAAGAAGCCCGAGACCATCAACTACCGGACGTTCAAGCCCGAGCGGGACGGCCTGTTCTGCGCGCGCATCTTCGGCCCGATCAAGGATTACGAGTGCCTCTGCGGCAAGTACAAGCGCATGAAGTACCGCGGCGTCGTCTGCGAGAAATGCGGCGTCGAGGTCACCTTGCAGAAGGTCCGGCGCGAGCGCATGGGCCACATCGAACTGGCCGCGCCCGTCGCGCATATCTGGTTCCTGAAGTCGCTGCCCTCGCGCATCGGCCTGATGCTCGACATGACGCTCCGTGACCTGGAGCGGATCCTCTACTTCGAGAACTACGTCGTCACAGAGCCGGGCCTCACCGATCTCTCCTACGGTCAGCTCATGACCGAGGAAGAGTTCATGGACGCGCAGGACCAGTACGGCATGGACGCCTTCACCGCCAATATCGGCGCCGAGGCGATCCGCGAGATGCTGGCCGCGATCGACCTCGAATCCGAGGCCGAGCACCTGCGCGCCGACCTGGCCGAGGCCACGGGCGAGCTCAAGCCCAAGAAGATCATCAAACGTCTCAAGGTCGTCGAGAGCTTCCTCGAGTCGGGCAACCGTCCCGAATGGATGGTGATGACGGTCATCCCGGTCATCCCGCCGGAGCTGCGCCCGCTGGTGCCGCTCGATGGCGGCCGGTTCGCCACGTCGGACCTCAACGATCTCTATCGCCGGGTCATCAACCGCAACAACCGCCTGAAGCGGCTGATCGAGCTGCGCGCGCCCGACATCATCGTGCGCAACGAAAAGCGCATGCTCCAGGAATCCGTGGACGCGCTTTTCGACAACGGCCGCCGCGGCCGTGTCATCACCGGCGCGAACAAGCGGCCGCTGAAGTCGCTCTCGGACATGCTGAAGGGCAAGCAGGGCCGCTTCCGTCAGAACCTGCTGGGCAAGCGGGTCGACTTCTCCGGCCGCTCGGTCATCGTGACCGGCCCGGAGCTCAAGCTGCACCAGTGCGGGCTGCCCAAGAAGATGGCGCTCGAGCTTTTCAAGCCGTTCATCTACTCGCGGCTGGAGGCGAAGGGCCTGAGTTCGACCGTGAAGCAGGCCAAGAAGCTCGTCGAGAAGGCGCGGCCGGAGGTCTGGGACATCCTCGACGAGGTCATCCGGGAACATCCTGTCCTCCTCAACCGTGCGCCGACGCTGCACCGCCTCGGCATCCAGGCTTTCGAGCCCGTGCTGATCGAGGGCAAGGCGATCCAGCTTCACCCGCTGGTCTGCGCGGCCTTCAACGCCGATTTCGACGGCGACCAGATGGCCGTGCACGTGCCGTTGTCGCTCGAGGCGCAACTCGAGGCGCGCGTGCTCATGATGAGCACCAACAACGTGCTGTCGCCTGCGAACGGCGCGCCGATCATCGTGCCCTCGCAGGACATGATCCTGGGCCTCTACTACATCACGCTGGGGCGTGAGGGCATGAAGGGCGAGGGCATGGTCTTCGCCCACCCCGACGAGGTGCAGTTCGCGCTCGATACCGGCTCGGTCCACATGCACGCCAAGATCAAGTGCCGGATCAAGCAGATCGACGAGGAAGGCAGCGAGGTCTGGCAGCTTCACGACACGACCCCTGGTCGCGTCCGCCTCGGCCAGCTGATGCCGCTCAACGCGAAGGCGCCCTTCGAACTCGTGAACCGGCTGCTCCGCAAGAAGGAGGTGCAGCAGGTCATCGACACCGTCTACCGGTACTGCGGCCAGAAGGAGTCGGTCATCTTCTGCGACCAGATCATGACGCTCGGCTTCCGCGAGGCGTTCCGCGCGGGCATCTCCTTCGGCAAGGACGACATGGTCATCCCCGAGCAGAAGTGGTCCATCGTCGAGGACACGCGCGAGCAGGTGAAGGACTTCGAACAGCAGTACATGGACGGCCTGATCACCCAGGGCGAGAAGTACAACAAGGTCGTGGACGCCTGGTCGAAGTGCAACGACCGCGTGACCGAGGCGATGATGTCCGCGATCTCGGCCAACCAGCGAGACGAGAACGGTGCCGAGGTCGAGCCCAACAGCGTCTACATGATGGCGCATTCGGGCGCGCGGGGCTCGGTCACGCAGATGAAGCAGCTCGGCGGCATGCGCGGCCTGATGGCCAAGCCGAACGGCGACATCATCGAGACACCGATCATCTCGAACTTCAAGGAAGGCCTCACCGTGCTGGAGTACTTCAAATCCACCCACGGCGCGCGGAAGGGCCTCAGCGACACCGCGCTCAAGACGGCGAACTCGGGTTACCTGACCCGCCGTCTCGTGGACGTCGCGCAGGACTGCATCGTTCGGATGACGGATTGCGGCACGGATCTGTCGATCCTCGCGGAGCCGGCGGTGAACGACGGCGAGGTAGTCGCCTCGCTCGGCGAGCGCGTCCTCGGCCGGGTGGCCGCGGCGGACATCGTCGTGCCCGGCGGCGAAGAGGTCATCACCCGCGCGGGCGAGCTCATCGACGAGCGGCAGGCGGACCGGATCGACGAAGAGGGCGTGGCCAGCGCCCGCATCCGCAGCCCGCTGACCTGCGAGGCCGAAGAGGGCGTCTGCGCCATGTGCTACGGCCGCGACCTCGCGCGCGGTACGATGGTCAACGCCGGCGAGGCGGTGGGCATCATCGCGGCGCAGTCGATCGGCGAGCCGGGCACGCAGCTGACGATGCGGACCTTCCACATCGGCGGCGTGGCGACCGGCGGCCAGCAGTCCTTCCAGGAGGCGAGCCAGGGCGGCACCATCGCCTTCGAGAACGCCTCCACGCTGGAGAACGCCTCGGGGGAAATCCTCGTGATGGGCCGCAACATGAAGCTGCTGATCCGCGACGAGCAGGGCGAGGAGCGGGCGAGCTTCAAGCTGGGCTACGGCACGAAGCTCTTCGTCGAGGAAGGCCAGAAGGTGGAGCGGGGCGCGAAGCTATTCGAGTGGGATCCCTACACCCTGCCGATCATCGCCGAGAAGGACGGTATCGCCAAGCACCACGACCTCGTGAACGGCATCGCCGTGCGCGAGGAGACGGACGAGGCCACCGGCATGACGCAGAAGATCGTCACCGACTGGCGCGCCGCTCCGAAGGGCAACGACCTCAAGCCCGAGATCATCCTCGTGGACGAGGCCGGCGAGCCCGTGCGCAACGACCAGGGCAACCCGGTCACCTATCCGATGTCGGTGGATGCGATCCTGTCCTGCGAGGACGGCCAGAAGATCCAGGCCGGCGACGTGGTCGCGCGGATCCCCCGCGAGGGCGCGAAGACGAAGGACATCACCGGCGGTCTGCCGCGCGTGGCCGAACTCTTCGAGGCGCGGCGGCCCAAGGATCACGCCATCATCGCCGAGATCGACGGCTATGTCCGGTTCGGGCGCGACTACAAGAACAAGCGCCGGATCACCATCGAGCCCGCGGACGAGAATCTCGAACCCGTGGAATACATGGTTCCCAAGGGCAAGCACGTCCCGGTGCAGGAGGGCGACTTCATCCAGAAGGGCGATTACATCATGGACGGCAATCCCGCGCCGCATGACATCCTCGCCATTCTCGGGGTGGAGGCGCTGGCCAACTACATGGTGGACGAGGTGCAGGACGTTTATCGCCTGCAGGGCGTGAAGATCAACGACAAGCACATCGAGGTGATCGTCCGCCAGATGCTGCAGAAATGGGAGATCCTCGATTCCGGCGAGACCACGCTTCTCAAGGGAGAGCACGTCGACAAGGCCGAGTTCGAGGCCGCGAACGAGAAGGCGATCAGGAAGGGAGGGCGCCCGGCCCAGGGCGAACCGATCCTTCTGGGGATCACCAAGGCGTCGCTGCAGACGCGCAGCTTCATCTCTGCCGCCTCCTTCCAGGAGACGACACGGGTCCTGACCGAGGCATCGGTGCAGGGCAAGCGCGACAAGCTCGTGGGGCTCAAGGAGAACGTCATCGTCGGGCGCCTGATCCCGGCGGGCACCGGCGGGGCCACGCAGCGCGTGCGCAGGGTCGCGCAGGAGCGCGACAACATCGTGATCGAGGCGCGCCGGGAAGAGGCGGAAGCCGCCGCGGCGCTGGCCGCGCCGGCTGAGGACGTCTTCGGCGACGAGACCGGCAGCGACGCGTCGGAGACGCCCGAGAGCCGCGAGGAGTGATTGCGTCCGGCCAAGACCGGGCGCCGCACTGAGGACAGGAAGAAGGCCCCCGCCCCGGCGGGGGCCTTTTTCGTTCTTCCGGATCTTCGACCTTGCCGCAGCCGGTCGCCGCGCGGGCCTTCGCGCTTGCCGGGGGCGTTTCCGGAGGCCTCGGGGCGGCGATGGCGAGGTGGCCGGCCTTCGGCTGCGGGACGACGGCGAGGTCTCGACGCCCCGGCCGCGCGGCGCTACCGCTGGTCCGATGCGTCCGGAAACAGCGGGAGTGCCGCCGGCCATGCCAGTGCTTACCGACAACGCGCGCGGCGCGCTTCTGATGATGGCTTCGATGGCCTCGTTCACCATCAACGACACGTTCGTGAAGGTGGTGGGCGACGAACTGCCGCTCATGCAGATCCTGTTCCTGCGGGGGCTCGCGACGACGACCCTGATCGGCCTGCTGGCCTGGCGCTTGAGGCGGATCGAGCTGCGGCTTTCCGGTCGCGACGGGGCGCTCGTCTTGCTGCGTACCGGCTGCGAGGTGGGGGCGGCCTATTTCTTCCTGACCGCGCTCATCAACATGCCGCTCGCCAACGTCACGGCGATCCTGCAGGTGCTGCCCCTGACCGTCGCCCTCGGGGGGGCGCTGGTCTTCGGGGAGCGTATCGGCTGGCGGCGGCTCACCGCCATTCTCGTGGGCTTCGCTGGCATGCTGCTCATCGTCCGGCCGGGGCCGGAGGGGTTCAACCTTCACGCCGGCTACGCGCTGGTCGCGGTGGCGATGGTCACGGTGCGGGATCTGGCCACGCGGCGGATGTCCTCGGCGGTGCCCTCGCTGACGGTGACCCTTGCCGCCGCCGCCGGCGTGACCCTTTTCGCCGCGCTCGCGGGGCTGGGTCAGGGCTGGACCCCGGTGACAGGGCGGCAGGCCGGCCTGATCGGTGCCTCGGCGGTCTTCATCATGGGGGGCTATCTTTGCAGCGTGCTCGTGATGCGGGTGGGCGAGGTGGCCGTCGTCGCGCCCTTCCGCTACACCGGGCTGCTCTGGGCGCTGGTGCTGGGCTGGGCCGTCTTCGGCGACTGGCCGGCGCCGCTGACGCTGCTCGGCGCGGCGATCATCGCGGCGACGGGCATCTACACGATGCTCCGCGAGGCGCGCCTGGCGCGGCGGGCCCGCCCCGTCGTTCCGCCTAGCCGCTAGCGCCGTGCTCCCCGGCGAAGGCCCGCCGGATGGCATCCGCGTCGAGGGCGAAGCGCGCGCGGAACGTCTCTTCCTCGGCAGCCGAAAGGGGGCGCAGATCCGCGGGCCAGGGCACCCCCGCGCGCGAGTCGTTGAAGCGACCGAGGCCTCGCACGAACATCGCCGGCTCGGGAAAGCAGATCGCCGGCATGAAGCGATGGATGCGGTGGTGGGCGAAGTTCATGATCGTCCGAGTATCGCCGCCGCGCACCGACATGCCGAGCGCCGCGGTGTAATAGGGCCTGAACAGCGCTGCGGCGCGGATGCCCCCGGGGCCGAACGCCGCGTGGTAGCCGCTCGCGAAGTCGATGGCGACCGAGCGGTGCGCCGCGAGCAGGTCCCGGCATTCGGCCGCGGCCGATTTGAACTTCTCCACGAAATCGACGGCGACGGCATCGTCGTCGTCGAAGCGAAACTGCAGACAGGGCCGGTCCGGCTGCCGCCGCGCCGCCTGCAGCAGATCCTTCATCGCCGCGCGGTGGCGCCGGGGCGGCTCGAGCCGGAGCTGCGCCTGCGGCAGGTCCTTCAGCGCCGCGCGCAGGCGCGCGAGATGGGGCGCGGGCAGGCTGTCGCCCGCGACGACCACGAGATCGAAGGCCGGATCGGTCTGGGCGCGCAGCGACGGCAGCGCCACGGTTTCGAAGAGGCGGAAACGCTCTTCCATCCGGTCCGGCGCGTAGAGATAGTCGAGCCGTGCGCGCAGGTTGTCGTGCTCGACCTGGAAGCCGCCGATCGCGGGGTAGGAAAAGCGGCAGAGCCCGATCGCCTGCATGTCGGTATCGCGTCCCTTCGCCGCCCGGGTCCGTTTCAGTGCGCCAGAGTGGCAGCGCCCGGGCGCGGGGACAAGCGGCGGCGGGGTGCTGTTGACAACCCCTGCGACTCCCCGTATACGCCCGGCATCTCGGCACAGGGGTCTTCCCCGCCGCCGGCATCAGGACTCATGTGGCCACGATCCGGGCGCGTTCGCCCCGATCCTCTGGAAACCCACCGCGTCGGCCTCGGCAGAGGAGGCTGAATGCGGTTTTTGCGTTTTGAGCGGGCGAGGCGCGCGCCGGACACGGAACTCGCGCGGGGACGCCCGCGCATTGATGAAGACACGGAGACGGGGAAAAGACCCATATGCCTACGATCCAGCAGCTGATCCGCAAGCCGCGGCAGCCCAAAGTGAAGCGCTCCAAGTCGATGCACCTGGAGCAGTGCCCGCAGAAGCGGGGGGTTTGCACGCGCGTCTACACCACCACGCCGAAGAAGCCGAACTCGGCGATGCGGAAGGTGGCGAAGGTGCGCCTGACGAACGGCTACGAGGTGATCAGCTACATCCCGGGCGAGAGCCACAACCTGCAGGAGCACTCGGTGGTCCTGATCCGTGGTGGCCGTGTCAAGGACCTTCCCGGTGTGCGCTACCACATCCTGCGCGGCGTGCTCGACACGCAAGGCGTCAAGGACCGCAAGCAGCGCCGTTCGAAATACGGCGCGAAGCGCCCGAAGTAAGAGGATTAAAGGATGTCCCGTCGTCACAGAGCGGAAAAGCGCGAAATCCTTCCCGACGCCAAGTATGGCGACCGGGTTCTGACGAAGTTCATGAACAACCTGATGATCGACGGCAAGAAGTCGGTCGCGGAACGGATCGTCTACAACGCGCTGGACCGTGTCGAGAGCAAGGTGAAGCGCGCGCCGGTGGAAATCTTCCACGAGGCGATCGAGAACATCAAGCCGTCGGTCGAGGTCCGCTCGCGCCGCGTGGGCGGTGCGACCTATCAGGTGCCGGTCGAGGTGCGCCCCGAGCGCCGCGAGGCGCTGGCGCTTCGCTGGCTGATCGACGCCTGCCGCAAGCGCAACGAGCACACGATGGAAGAGCGTCTCGCCAGCGAGCTGCTCGACGCCGTGAATTCCCGCGGCACCGCGGTGAAGAAGCGCGAAGACACCCACAAGATGGCGGAGGCCAACAAAGCCTTCAGCCATTACCGCTGGTAACCCCTGTCGCAGAGGCTCCATTCCATGGCACGCGAATACTCCCTCGACCGCTACCGCAACTTCGGCATCATGGCGCACATCGATGCCGGCAAGACCACGACGACGGAGCGGATTCTCTACTACACCGGCAAGTCCCACAAGATCGGCGAGGTGCATGACGGCGCCGCGACGATGGACTGGATGGAGCAGGAGCAGGAGCGCGGGATCACCATCACCTCGGCGGCGACGACCACCTTCTGGTTCCGCACCGAGGACGGCAAGAACCCGACCGGCATCTACGGCGACACGCCCAAGGAAGCGTCGTTCCGCTTCAACATTATCGACACGCCCGGACACGTGGACTTCACCATCGAGGTGGAGCGCTCGCTCGCCGTGCTCGACGGCGCGGTGGCCGTGCTCGACGCCAATGCCGGGGTGGAGCCGCAGACCGAAACGGTCTGGCGCCAGGCCGATCGCTACAAGGTGCCGCGCATCGTGTTCGTCAACAAGATGGACAAGATCGGCGCCGACTTCTTCAACTGCGTGCACATGATCAAGGACCGCACGGGCGCCCTGCCCGCGCCGATCCAGATGCCGATCGGGGCCGAGGACAAGCTCGAGGGCATCGTCGATCTGGTCACCATGAAGGAATGGGTCTGGAAGGGCGAGGACCTCGGCGCCAGCTGGGTCATCCAGGACATCCGCGACGACCTCAAGGACAAGGCCGAGGAGATGCGCGCCGAACTCGTCGAGATCGCCGTGGAGCAGGACGACGACGCGATGGAGAAGTATCTCGAGGGCGAGGAGCCGGATCTTCCGACCCTGCGCAGCCTCATCCGCAAGGGCACGCTCAACATGTCCTTCGTGCCGGTGCTCGCGGGCTCCGCCTTCAAGAACAAGGGCGTCCAGCCGTTGCTCAACGCGGTGATCGACTACCTGCCCGGCCCGCTCGACGTGCCGCCCTACATGGGCTTCGCCCCGGACGACGAGACCGAGACGCGCAACATGGAGCGCCGCCCGGGCGACGACCAGCCCTTCGCCGGGCTCGCGTTCAAGATCATGAACGACCCGTTCGTGGGCTCGCTGACCTTCACCCGCATCTACTCGGGCCTGCTCGAGAAGGGCGGCAGCGTGCTGAACTCCACCAAGGGCCGTCGCGAGCGCATCGGGCGCATGATGATGATGCACTCGAACTCCCGCGAGGAGATCGACTGGGCGGGGTCGGGCGACATCATCGCGCTGGCCGGCCTGAAGGAGACCACGACCGGCGACACGCTCTGCGATGCATCGAAGCCCGTCGTGCTGGAGACGATGACCTTCCCCGATCCGGTGATCGAGATCGCGGTCGAGCCCAAGACCAAGGCCGACCAGGAGAAGATGTCGGCCGGTCTGCAGCGCCTCGCGGCGGAGGACCCGTCCTTCCGCGTGGAGACCGATCTGGAATCGGGCCAGACGATCATGAAGGGCATGGGCGAACTTCACCTCGACATCCTGGTCGACCGGCTGAAGCGCGAGTTCAAGGTCGAGGCCAATATCGGTGCGCCGCAGGTGGCCTACCGCGAGACGATCAGCCAGAAGATCGAGCACACCTACACGCACAAGAAGCAGACCGGTGGCTCGGGTCAGTTCGCCGAGGTGAAGCTGGAGATCACGCCGACCGAGGCCGGCGAGGGCTACAGCTTCGAGTCGCGGATCGTCGGCGGCACGGTGCCGAAGGAATACATCCCCGGCGTCGAGAAGGGCATCCAGTCGGTGATGGACTCCGGTCCGCTCGCGGGCTTCCCGGTGATCGACTTCAAGGTCGCGCTGGTGGACGGCAAGTTCCACGACGTGGATTCGAGCGTTCTCGCCTTCGAGATCGCCTCGCGGATGTGCATGCGCGAGGGCCTGCGCAAGGCCGGTGCGAAACTGCTCGAGCCGATCATGAGGGTCGAGGTGGTGACGCCGGAAGAGTACACCGGCAACATCATCGGCGACCTCACCTCGCGGCGTGGCCAGGTGCAGGGCCAGGCGCCTCGCGGCAATGCCATCGTGATCGACTCCTTCGTGCCGCTGGCAAACATGTTCGGCTACATCAACAACCTGCGCTCGATGTCCTCGGGCCGGGCGCAGTTCACGATGCAGTTCGACCACTACGAGCCGGTGCCGCAGAACATCTCCGACGAGATCCAGTCGAAATACGCTTAACCCAATGATCCGCGGGCGCGCCCCGGTTGCGCCCGCGTCGAAAGGAACAGGAGGCCGAGATGGCAAAAGAGAAGTTTGAGCGGTCGAAGCCGCACGTGAACATCGGCACGATCGGTCATGTCGACCACGGCAAGACGACGTTGACGGCGGCGATCACGAAGTATTTCGGGGATTTCCGGGCGTATGACCAGATCGACGGCGCGCCCGAGGAGAAGGCGCGGGGGATCACGATCTCGACGGCGCATGTGGAGTACGAGACGGAGAACCGTCACTATGCGCATGTGGATTGCCCGGGCCACGCGGACTACGTGAAGAACATGATCACGGGCGCGGCGCAGATGGACGGCGCGATCCTGGTGGTGAACGCGGCCGACGGCCCGATGCCGCAGACGCGCGAGCACATTCTGCTGGGCCGCCAGGTGGGCATCCCGGCGATGGTGGTGTTCCTGAACAAGGTCGACCAGGTGGACGACGAGGAGCTTCTGGAGCTCGTCGAGATGGAGGTTCGCGAGCTTCTGTCGGCCTACGACTTCCCGGGCGACGACGTTCCGATCATCGCGGGCAGCGCGCTGGCGGCGATGGAGGGGCGCGACCCCGAGATCGGCGAAGAGAAGATCCGCGAGCTGATGGCGGCGGTCGACGACTTCATCCCGACGCCCGAGCGTGCGGTGGACCAGCCGTTCCTGATGCCGATCGAGGACGTGTTCTCGATCTCGGGCCGTGGCACGGTGGTGACGGGGCGCGTGGAGCGCGGCGTGATCAACGTGGGCGACGAGATCGAGATCGTCGGGATCAAGCCGACGCGGAAGACGACCTGCACGGGCGTGGAGATGTTCCGCAAGCTTCTGGACCGTGGCGAGGCGGGCGACAACATCGGCGCGCTTCTGCGCGGCGTGGACCGCGACGACGTGGAGCGCGGCCAGGTGCTGTGCAAGCCCGGCTCGGTGACGCCGCACACGAAGTTCGAGGCGGAGGCCTACATCCTGACGAAGGACGAGGGCGGCCGTCACACGCCGTTCTTCGCGAACTACCGCCCGCAGTTCTACTTCCGCACGACGGACGTGACCGGGACGGTGAAGTTGCCCGAGGGCACCGAGATGGTGATGCCGGGCGACAATGTGAGCTTCGAGGTGGAACTGATCGCGCCGATCGCCATGGAGGAGCGCCTGCGCTTCGCCATCCGCGAAGGCGGCCGCACCGTGGGCTCCGGCGTCGTCTCCAAGATCATCGAGTAACGCGAACAGGGTCGACGTGGGCCAGGAAAGATGCCCGGTCCACCTCTCAACCTCGAAAGGCAAGACAAATGGCAGTCACAAGCCAGAATATCCGGATCCGGCTCAAGGCCTTCGACTACCGCGTGCTGGACGCCAGCACGCAGGAGATCGTGAACACGGCCAAGCGCACGGGCGCCGAGGTGCGCGGTCCCATTCCGCTGCCCAACAAGATCGAGAAGTTCACCGTCCTGCGGGGCCCGCACGTCAACAAGAAGTCGCGCGACCAGTTCGAAATCCGCACGCACAAGCGGCTCCTGGACATCGTGGATCCGACGCCTCAGACGGTGGACGCGCTGATGAAGCTCGACCTCGCCGCCGGCGTGGATGTCGAGATCAAGGTGTAAGGGGGGCTGGACGATGCGCTCTGGAGTGATCGCAAGGAAGGTCGGGATGACCCGGCTCTTCATGGAAGACGGGCGGCAGGTGCCGGTCACCGTCCTGCAACTGGACAAGTTGCAGGTGGTGGCGCAGCGCACGCCCGAAACGCACGGGTATTCGGCGGTGCAGCTCGGCGCCGGGATGGCCAAGGCCAAGCGGGTGAGCCAGCCGATGCGCGGCCATTTCGCGAAGGCCAGCGTGGAACCCAAGCGGAAGGTCGCGGAGTTCCGCGTCGCGCCCGAGAACATGATCGGCGTCGGTGAGGAAATCACCGCCGACCATTATTTCGAGGGCCAGTTCGTGGACGTGTCGGGCACCTCGATCGGCAAGGGGTTCGCGGGCGCGATGAAGCGGCACAATTTCGGCGGCCTGCGGGCCAGCCACGGGGTGTCGATCTCGCATCGCTCCCACGGCTCGACCGGCCAGTGCCAGGATCCCGGCCGCGTGTTCAAGGGCAAGAAGATGGCCGGCCACATGGGCGCGGCGCGCGTGACCACGCAGAACCTGCAGGTCGTGCGCACCGACGCGGAGCGCGGTGTCATCATGCTCAAGGGCGCGGTGCCGGGTCCGAAGGGCGGCTGGGTGACGGTGCGCGACGCCGTCAAGAAGGCGATGCCGGAGAACGTTATCCTGCCCGCGGCGCTCAAGTCCGCCGCCGACGAGGCGAAGCGCCAGGCCGAGGAAGCCGCCGCGCAGGCCGCCGCCGAGGAGGAGGAGGCCCGCCGCGCCGCCGAGGAGGCCGCAGCCGCCGAGCAGGAAGCCGCGCTCAAGGAGGCCGAGGCCGACATCGAGGCCGAGAAGAAGGACAGCGACGAATGAAACTCGACGTGATCACGCTGGACGGCGGCACGGCCGGCTCGGTCGATCTGGGCGAGGACGTCTTCGGACTGGAGCCGCGTGCGGACCTTCTGCACCGTGTGGTGCGCTGGCAGCGCAACAAGGCGATGGCCGGCACCCACAAGGTGAAGACGCGCTCCGAGACCAGCTACTCGACCAAGAAGATCTATCGCCAGAAGGGCACCGGCGGTGCCCGTCACGGCGACCGCAACGCGCCGATCTTCCGCAAGGGCGGTATCTACAAGGGGCCGACGCCGCGCAGCCACGCGCATGAACTTCCCAAGAAGGTCCGCAAGCTCGGCCTGAAGCACGCGCTTTCCGCGAAGGCGCGCGAAGGCGCCCTGATCGTCATCGACGAGGCGAAGTCGTCGGGCAAGACGGCAGAGCTTGCACGCGCGGTGAAGAACCTCGGCTGGAAGCGCGCCCTGGTGATCGACGGGCCGCAGGTGGACGAGGGCTTCGAGCGCGCCGCCCGCAACGTCGAAGGGCTCGACGTGCTACCGTCGGTCGGGGCGAACGTCTATGACATCCTCAAGCGCGACACGCTCGTGATCACGCGCGCGGGGGTCGAAGCACTGGAGGCGCGGCTGAAATGAGCGCGAAACCCGAACATTACGACGTGATCCGCAAGCCGGTCATCACCGAGAAGTCCACCATGGCGTCGGAAGCGAACGCCGTGGTCTTCGAGGTGGCCATCGACAGCTCGAAGCCGCAGATCCGGGAAGCGGTCGAGCAGCTTTTCGGCGTGAAGGTGCGGGCCGTGAACACGACCATCACCAAGGGCAAGGCCAAGCGTTTCCGCGGCCGCCCCGGCCGCCGCAGCGATGTCAAGAAGGCGTATGTGACCCTCGAGGAGGGGAACACTATCGACGTCACGACCGGCCTCTGATAATGAGCGCCGACTCAGGCGGGGCCCCGGGACGACCGGGGCCCCGGCTTTTTCACCGGGGACCCGAGGGGCCCTTCACTCCAGGCCCGATACGGGCCGCAAAACCAAAGGCGGGGCGCGAACCCCGCCGCTGACAACGGAAGACAGAAAGCATGGCACTCAAGTCGTACAAGCCGACGACGCCGGGCCAGCGCGGGCTGGTGCTGATCGACCGTTCGGAACTTTGGAAAGGTCGTCCCGTCAAGGCGCTCACCGAGGGTCTGACGAAGAAGGGCGGCCGGAACAACACCGGACGCATCACCGCGCGGCGCCGCGGCGGAGGCGCGAAGCGTCTCTATCGCATCGTCGATTTCAAGCGCACGAAGCACGACGTCACGGCGGTCGTCGTCCGGATCGAATACGATCCCAACCGGACCGCCTTCATCGCGCTCATCCAGTACGAGGACGGCGAACAGGCCTACATCCTCGCGCCCCAGCGCCTCGGCGTCGGCGACAAGATCGTCGCGGGCCGGAAGGTCGACGTGAAGCCCGGCAACGCCATGCCGTTCGCGGGCATGCCGATCGGCACGATCGTGCACAACATCGAGCTCAAGCCGGGCAAGGGCGGGCAGATCGCGCGTGCCGCGGGCACCTACGCACAGTTCGTGGGCCGCGACGGCGGGTATGCCCAGATCCGCCTGTCGTCGGGCGAGCTGCGCCTCGTTCGGCAGGAGTGCATGGCCACCATCGGTGCCGTGTCGAACCCCGATAACTCGAACCAGAACATCGGCAAGGCCGGCCGGACGCGGCACATGGGCAAGCGCCCCTCGGTGCGTGGCGTGGTCATGAACCCGATCGACCACCCGCATGGCGGGGGCGAAGGCCGCACCTCGGGTGGCCGTCACCCCGTCACGCCCTGGGGCAAGCCCACGAAGGGCCGCCGCACCCGGGACACCAACAAGGCGTCGCAGAAGCTCATCCTGCGCTCGCGCCACGCACGCAAGAAGGGCCGTTAAGCCATGGCACGTTCCGTTTGGAAGGGCCCCTTCGTCGACAGCTACGTCCTGAAGAAGGCCGAAGCGTCGCGCGAGTCGGGCCGCAACGAAGTCATCAAGATCTGGTCGCGCCGATCGACCATCCTGCCCCAGTTCGTGGGGCTTACCTTCGGGGTCTACAACGGGCACAAGCACGTGCCGGTGTCGGTCAGCGAGGACATGATCGGCCAGAAGTTCGGCGAGTACTCGCCGACGCGGACCTATTACGGTCACGCGGCCGACAAGAAATCGAAGCGGAAGTAAAGCGATGGGCAAGGAAAAGAACCCCCGCCGCGTGGCCGACAACGAGGCAATGGCGAAACTGCGGATGCTGCGCACCAGCCCGCAGAAGCTGAACCTCGTTGCGGCGATGATCCGCGGCAAGAAGGTCGATCGCGCGTTGAACGATCTCACCTTCTCCAACAAGCGCATCGCGCAGGACGTGAAGAAGTGCCTTCAGTCCGCGATCGCGAACGCCGAGAACAACCACAACCTGGACGTCGACGAGCTTGTCGTCGCCGAGGCCTGGGTGGGCAAGAACCTCGTGCTGAAGCGGGGTCGTCCGCGGGCGCGTGGCCGGTTCGGCAGGATCGTCAAGCCCTTCTCCGAGCTCACCATCAAGGTTCGCCAGATCGAGGAGCAAGTCTAATGGGGAACAAGACGAACCCGATCGGCATGCGCGTCCAGGTCAATCGGACCTGGGACAGCCGCTGGTATGCCGACACCAAGGATTACGGCGACCTGCTTCTCGAGGACATCAAGATCCGCGAGTTCATTCGCGAGGAGGCCAAGCAGGCCGGCGTATCGCGGATCGTGATCGAGCGTCCGCACCGCAAGTGCCGCGTGACGATCCATTCTGCGCGGCCCGGCGTGATCATCGGGAAGAAGGGCGCCGACATCGAGGCGCTGCGCCAGAAGCTCGCCCGCATGACGGACTCGGAACTGCACCTCAACATCGTCGAGGTCCGCAAGCCCGAGCTCGACGCGCAGCTCGTGGGCGAGAGCATCGCCCAGCAGCTCGAGCGCCGGGTCAGCTTCCGCCGCGCGATGAAGCGCGCGGTGCAGAACGCGATGCGCATGGGCGCCCTCGGGATCCGCGTCAACGTCGCCGGCCGCCTCGGCGGGGCCGAGATCGCGCGGACCGAATGGTATCGCGAGGGCCGCGTGCCGCTGCATACCCTGCGTGCGGACATCGATTACGCCAATGTCGAGGCCAGCACGCCCTACGGGATCATCGGGATCAAGGTCTGGATCTTCAAGGGCGAGATCATGGAGCACGACCCCCAGGCTCGCGAGCGCCGTGCCCAGGAGTTGCAGGAAGGTCCTGCGCCCCGTGGCGCCGGTCGCCGCTGAGGAGGACTGAAAGATGCTGCAACCCAAGCGCACGAAATTCCGCAAACAGCACAAGGGCCGCATTCACGGCGAGGCGAAGGGCGGATCCGACCTCAATTTCGGGACCTACGGCCTGAAGGCCGCGCAGCCCGAGCGCATCACCGCGCGCCAGATCGAGGCCGCGCGCCGTGCCATGACGCGCCACATGAAGCGCCAGGGCCGCGTCTGGATCCGGATCTTCCCCGATGTGCCTGTCAGTTCGAAGCCGACCGAGGTCCGCATGGGCAAGGGCAAGGGTTCGGTGGATTACTGGGCGGCCCGCGTGAAGCCCGGACGCATCATGTTCGAGATTGACGGCGTCGGTGAGGATGTGGCAAAGGAAGCGCTCCGACTCGCCGCGATGAAGCTGCCGATCAAGACGCGCATCATTGTCCGCGAGGACTGGTGAGATTTTCCGGACCCCCGGCGCCCGGTCGGGGGTCCGGCGTTTTGTTGGAAAAGCGCGAAGCGGGTCTTCGCGACTTCTGATGGAAGGACGATAGGCGATGGACGCCAAGGAACTGAGAGACAAGACGCCGGACCAGCTGCGCGAGCAACTGGTCGGCCTGAAGAAGGAAGCGTTCAACCTGCGCTTCCAGCAGGCCACCGGCCAGCTCGAGAGCACGGCGCGCATGCGTGTCGTGCGCCGCGACGTGGCTCGGGTGAAGACGATCCTGAACGAAAAGGCCGCGCAAGCGGCCGCCGAGTGAGGAGAGCGAGATGCCCAAGCGTATTCTTCAAGGCACCGTGACCTCCACGGCGAATGCACAAACCGTCACCGTCGCGGTGGAACGGCGCTTCAAGCACCCGGTGCTTCAGAAGACCGTCAAGAAGTCCAAGAAGTACCGTGCTCATGACGAGAACGGCGCCTTCAAGGTTGGCGACGCGGTGCGCATCATCGAGTGCGCGCCCAAGTCCAAGACGAAACGCTGGGAGGTGATCGCCCAGTAGGGACGACCACACCCGGTTTGATCGAAACCCTGGGGAGATAGGGCAGGGCCCTCCCCAAAGGTCGGGAGAAACCACATGATCCAGATGCAGACCAATCTGGATGTCGCTGACAACTCCGGCGCGCGCCGGGTGCAGTGCATCAAGGTCCTCGGCGGGTCGAAGCGCAAATATGCCAGCGTGGGCGACATCATCGTCGTCTCCGTCAAGGAGGCGATCCCGCGCGGCCGCGTCAAGAAGGGCGACGTGCGCAAGGCCGTCGTCGTGCGCACCGCCAAGGAAGTGCGCCGCGAAGACGGGACCGCGATCCGGTTCGACGGCAACGCCGCCGTGATCCTCAACAACAACCTCGAGCCCGTCGGCACCCGTATCTTCGGGCCGGTGGTGCGCGAGCTGCGCGCGAAGAACTTCATGAAGATCATCTCGCTCGCCCCGGAGGTGCTCTGATGGCTGCAAAGCTCAAGAAAGGTGACAAGGTCGTCGTGCTGGCCGGCAAGGACAAGGGCCGCACCGGCACCATCGCGTCCGTGAGCCCCAAGGCCGGCAAGGCCGTGGTGGACGGGATCAACATGGCCGTGCGCCACACCGCCCAATCCGCCCGAAGCCAGGGCGGCCGCGTTCCGAAGGCGCTGCCGATCGACCTGTCGAACCTCGCCATCGTGGACAAGAACGGCAAGGCCACCCGCGTCGGCTTCCGTTTCGAGGACGGCAAGAAGGTTCGCTACGCCAAGACCACGGGAGACGTGATCGATGCTTGACGCCACCACCTACACCCCGCGTCTTCGCGAACTCTACGACGGCACGATCAAGGCGGCGCTGAAGGAAGAGTTCGGCTACAAGAACGACATGCAGATCCCGCGCCTCGACAAGATCGTGCTCAACATCGGGTGCGGAGCGGAGGCCGTCCGCGACAGCAAGAAGGCGAAGTCGGCGCAGGAAGACCTGTCCGCCATCGCCGGTCAGCGCGCGGTCATCACCAAGGCGAAAAAATCGATCGCCGGTTTCCGGGTGCGCGAGGACATGCCGCTCGGCGCCAAGGTGACGCTCCGCGGCGCGCGGATGTACGAATTCCTCGACCGCCTGGTCACCATCGCTCTTCCGCGGGTCCGCGACTTCCGCGGCGTGTCCGGCACGTCCTTCGATGGGCGGGGAAACTACGCGATGGGCCTGAAGGAGCACATCGTCTTCCCCGAAATCGACTACGACAAGGTCGACGAGGTCTGGGGAATGGACATCGTAATCGCCAGCACCGCGAAGACCGACGCGGAAGCCAAGGCGCTGTTGAAGCATTTCAACATGCCCTTCACCAGCTGAGCGCCGGAGGAGACACGACATGGCCAAGAAAGCAATGATCGAGCGCGAGAAGAAGCGCCAGCGGATGGTGGAGCAGTATGCCGCCAAGCGCGCGGCACTCAAGGACGTCGCGAACGACGAGTCGAAGCCGATGGAAGAGCGTTTCAAGGCGCGTCTGAAGCTTGCCAAGCTTCCGCGCAACAGCTCGCCCACGCGGCTGCACAACCGCTGCCAGCTCACCGGCCGGCCGCACGCCTATTACCGGAAGCTCAAGGTGAGCCGGATCGCCCTGCGCGAGCTCGGCTCGACCGGGCAGGCCCCGGGCCTCGTGAAGTCGAGCTGGTGAGGGAGGTCGAGAGATGAACGATCCTATCGGCGATATGCTCACCCGCATCCGCAACGCGCAGATGCGCGGAAAATCCGTGGTCGTCACGCCGGCCTCCAAGCTGCGCGCTTGGGTGCTCGATGTCCTGGCCGCGGAAGGCTACATCCGCGGCTACGAGAAGGGGACCGACGCGCGTGGCCATCCGACGCTGGAAATCGCGCTGAAGTATTTCGACGGCACCCCCGTGATCCGCGAGCTCAAGCGCGTTTCGAAGCCGGGCCGCCGGGTGTACCTGGGCGTAAAGGACCTTCCGGAGGTTCGCCAGGGCCTCGGCGTGTCGATCGTGTCGACCCCGAAGGGCGTGATGTCGGACGCCGCCGCGCGCTCGGCGAATGTGGGCGGCGAAGTTCTCTGCACCGTATTCTGAGGAGAAAGGCATGTCTCGTATCGGAAAACAGCCGGTCGCCGTTCCCTCGGGCGTGACCGCGACGATCAGCGGTCAGACCGTCGAGGTGAAGGGGCCCAAGGGCACCCGCAGCTGGACGGCCACCGACGACGTGACGATCGCGCAGGAGGATGGGCAGATCACCGTCAGCCCGCGTGGTCAGTCCAAGCGCGCGCGCCAGCAATGGGGCATGAGCCGCACCAACATCGCGAACCTCGTGAAGGGTGTGAGCGACGGCTTCAAGAAGGAGCTCGAGATCCGGGGCGTCGGCTACCGCGCTCAGGCGCAGGGCGACACCCTGAAGCTCAATCTCGGCCTCAGCCACGATGTCGATTTCCCGGTGCCGGAGGGCGTCACGGTCACGACGCCGAAGCCGACCGAGATCGTGATCGAGGGCTTCAATGAACAGCTCGTCGGCCAGGTCGCGGCGAACATCCGCGACTGGCGGCGGCCCGAGCCCTACAAGGGCAAGGGGATCCGCTACAAGGGCGAGTATATCTTCCAGAAGGAAGGCAAGAAGAAGTAAGGACGCGCAGAAATGGCTAACAGCAAACGGCAACTGTTCCAGAAGCGCCGCCTGCGCGTCCGGAACAAGGTCAAGAAGATGAACTCGGGGCGCCCGCGCCTCTCGGTGCATCGCTCGAACAAGAACATCCACGTCCAGCTCATCGACGACGTGGCGGGGCGCACGCTCGCCTCCGCCTCGTCGCTCGAGGCGACGCTCGGCGTGGTGGGCAAGAACAACACGGAGGCTGCCGCGAAGATCGGCGCCGCGATCGCCGAGCGTGCCAAGGCGGCCGGTGTGGACCAGTGCTACTTCGACCGTGGCGGTTTCCTGTTTCACGGTGGCATCAAGGCTCTGGCGGACGCGGCCCGCGAGGGCGGCCTGAAGTTCTGAGGAGACGGATATGGCTAGAGAACCCCATGGCGGCCGCGGCCGCCGCGAGCGCGACGAAGCGCCGGAATTCGCCGATCGTCTCGTGGCGATCAACCGGGTGTCCAAGACGGTGAAGGGCGGCAAGCGTTTCGGCTTCGCGGCACTCGTCGTGGTGGGCGACCAGAAAGGCCGCGTGGGCTTCGGCAAGGGCAAGGCCAAGGAGGTCCCCGAAGCCATCCGCAAGGCCACGGAGCAGGCGAAGCGTCGGCTCATCCGCGTGCCGCTGCGCGAGGGCCGGACGCTGCATCACGACCAGGAAGGCCGTTGGGGCGCGGGCAAGATCGTCACGCGCACCGCGCCGCAGGGCACGGGCATCATCGCGGGCGGGCCCGTCCGCGCGGTGTTCGAGATGCTCGGCGTTCAGGACGTGGTCGCGAAGTCGAACGGCTCGCAGAACCCCTACAACATGATCCGCGCCACCCTGGACGCGCTGCAAAAGCAGCAGAGCCCGCGCCTCGTGGCCCAGCGTCGCGGCAAGAAGGTGGCCGACATCCTCCACAAGGAGGATCAGCCGAAGGCCGAGGCCGGCGAGACCGCCGAGGCGTAAGGAGAGTATCGCATGGCCAAGACCATTGTCGTGAAGCAGGTGGGCTCGCCCATCCGCCGTCCCGCCAGCCAGCGTCAGACGCTGGTCGGCCTCGGACTGAACAAGATGCACCGGACACGGGAACTCGAAGACACGCCCTCCGTGCGCGGCATGATCGCCAAGATCCCGCATCTCGTGGAGATCGTGGAAGAGCGCGGCTGAGGCCGGGTTCGGACAAGGCCCGTCCCGGGCCTTGTCCAGGCGTTTTCCAAAACGCCTGCTCGCGCCGAAACAGGCCGGGCCCTCTGAAACAGCTGATGCCGTGTCCCTCCCGCCGCGCTTCGGGGAGGTGTTCCGGCCAAGGAGAAGCGACATGAAACTGAACGAACTGCGCGATAATCCCGGCGCTCTGCACAACAAGAAGCGCGTCGGGCGCGGCCCGGGCTCGGGCAAGGGCAAGACCGCCGGCCGCGGCATCAAGGGCCAGAAATCCCGCTCCGGCGTGGCCGTCAAGGGCTTCGAGGGCGGGCAGATGCCGATCTACCAGCGCCTGCCGAAGCGTGGCTTCACCGCGCCCAACCGCAAGCGCTTCGCCGTGGTCAACCTGGGCGCGATCCAGCAATTCGTCGATGCGGGCAAGATCGACGCCGGACAGCCGGTGACCGAGGACGCGCTCGTCGCGTCCGGCCTCGTACGGCGCAAGCTCGACGGCGTCCGCGTGCTGGCCAAGGGTGACCTGACCGCCAGGCTCGAGCTTCAGGTGACGGGTGCCTCGCGCTCCGCGGTCGCCGCCGTGGAAGGCGCGGGCGGGTCGGTCACGCTGCAGGCACCCGCCGCGACCGAATAACGGGTTGTGGCGCCTCGCGGCGCCCATTACATAACCCGAAGTTTTCCGTACCGCCGCCCGAGCTGGAAAACGCTTTGGGCGGCGGTGCCCTGACATGGGGATCCGCATGGTTTCCGCCGCCGAACAGATGGCCGCCAATACCAGCTGGGGCGCCCTGGCCAAGGCCACCGAACTCCGCCAGCGCATCTTTTTCACGCTCGGTCTGCTGATCGTCTATCGTCTCGGCACCTATATCCCGGTGCCGGGCATCGACGGGCAGGCGCTGCGCGACTTCATGGAGCAGGCCTCCACCGGCATCGGCGGCATGCTGTCGATGTTCACCGGCGGCGCGCTCGGGCGCATGGGGATCTTCGCACTCGGGATCATGCCCTACATCTCGGCCTCGATCATCGTTCAGCTGCTGGCCTCGATGGTGCCGAAGCTCGAGCAGCTCAAGAAAGAGGGCGAGCAGGGCCGCAAGAAGATCAACCAGTACACCCGCTACGGCACGGTGTTCCTGGCCACCCTGCAGGCCTACGGCCTGGCCGTCAGCCTCGAGGCGGGGGATCTGGTCACCGACCCGGGATGGTTCTTCCGGGCCGCCTGCGTCATCACGCTGGTGGGCGGCACCATGTTCCTGATGTGGCTGGGCGAGCAGATCACCGCGCGCGGCGTGGGCAACGGCATCTCGCTCATCATCTTCGTGGGCATCATCGCCGAGGTTCCGGCGGCGCTGGCGCAGTTCTTCGCCTCGGGCCGGTCGGGCGCGATCAGCCCCGCCGTGATCGTGGGCGTGATCCTCATGGTGGTGGCGACCATCACCTTCGTGGTCTTCATGGAGCGCGCTTTGCGCAAGATCGCGATCCAGTATCCGCGCCGCCAGGTCGGCATGAAGATGACCGAGGCGCAGACCAGCCACCTTCCGGTGAAGGTCAACCCGTCGGGCGTGATCCCCGCGATCTTCGCGAGTTCGCTGCTTCTGCTGCCGACGACGATCAGCACCTTCTCGGGCCAGCAATCCGGGCCGGTGATGTCGACGATCATGGCCTATTTCGGCCCCGGACAGCCGCTCTACCTCGCCTTTTTCGGCGCGATGATCATCTTCTTCGCGTATTTCTACACCTTCAACGTCTCGTTCAAGCCGGACGACGTGGCCGACAACCTCAAGAACCAAGGCGGCTTCGTGCCCGGTATCCGGCCCGGAAAGAAGACGTCCGAATATCTCGAATACGTCGTCAATCGCGTGCTTGTGGTCGGCTCGGGCTACCTCGCCCTGGTGTGTCTCCTGCCCGAGGTCATTCGCGGGCAGCTGGCCATACCCTTCTACTTCGGCGGCACGTCGGTGCTCATCGTGGTGTCGGTGTCCATGGACACCGTCCAGCAGATTCAGAGCCACCTGCTCGCGCACCAGTACGAGGGGCTGATCCAGAAGTCGCAGCTGCGGGGACGCGGCAAGAAGAAACCCGGAAAGAAGGCGCCAGCGAGACGATGAACATCATACTTCTCGGACCACCCGGAGCAGGCAAGGGCACACAGGCGCGCCATCTCGTGGAGACCCGCGGCATGGTGCAGCTCTCGACCGGTGACATGCTCCGCGAGGCGCGCAGTTCCGGGACGGAGATGGGGCGCCGGGTCGCAGAGGTGATGGACCGCGGCGAACTGGTCACCGACGAGATCGTGATCGGGCTCATCCGGGAAAAGCTGGAGGGGACCGAGGCGCCGGGGTTCATCTTCGACGGGTTCCCGCGCACCCTCGCGCAGGCCGACGCGCTCGGGGATTTGCTCGAGGAGACGGGGCAAGGCCTCGACGCGGTCATCGAGATGCAGGTGGACGACGAGGCGCTGATCGAGCGCATCACGGCGCGCTCCACCTGTGCCTCCTGCGGCGAAGTCTACAACGACATCAGCAAGCCGATCCCGGAGGACGGAAAATGCGCCGTCTGCGGCGGAACGGAGTTCAAGCGGCGCGCCGACGACAACGAGGACAGCCTGCGCCAGCGACTGATGGAATACTACAAGAAGACCTCGCCGCTCATCGGCTACTACTATGCCAAGGACCTCCTGCACCGCATCGACGGTCTGGGCGACATCGCCGAGGTCCAGGCCGAGATCGCCGATGTCCTGGGCCGCGCCGGGGCGGGGGTTGACCCTCGGTCCGAAGTCTCTTAACCGAACGCTCTCGACCGAGAATCATTTTGCATGCCGGGTGTCGTCCCGGCTGTTTGCAACGATCACCTCTTCGCGTCGGCCCGTCGGCAAAAGCCGCGGGCCGAGTGCTGTGAAAAAAGGTTCTGGAGTTACGGAACCGCAACGAAAGGACGGACACGTGGCACGTATCGCCGGCGTCAATATCCCCACCCACAAACGGGTCCCGATCGCTCTCACCTACATCCACGGTATCGGCCCGAGCGCCGCCAAGTCGATCTGCGAAGCGACCAGCATCGACGAGAGCCGGCGCGTGAACGAGCTTTCCGATTCGGAACTGGTGGCGATCCGCGAGCACATCGACACCAACTTCACCGTGGAAGGCGATCTGCGCCGCGAGGTGCAGATGAACATCAAGCGGCTGATGGATCTCGGCTGCTACCGCGGCCTGCGGCATCGCCGCAACCTGCCCGTGCGCGGTCAGCGCACCCACACCAACGCGCGCACCCGCAAGGGGCCCGCGAAGCCGATCGCCGGCAAGAAGAAGTAAGGGAGGGCAGGACAGATGGCACGCGATACCCGCCGCACAGGCAAGCGCAAGGTCTCCAAGAACATCGCCACCGGCGTGGCGCATGTGAACTCTTCTTTCAACAACACCAAGATCCTGATCTCGGACGTGCAGGGCAACGCGATCGCGTGGTCCTCGGCCGGCACGATGGGTTTCAAGGGCTCGCGCAAGTCCACGCCCTATGCCGCACAGATGGCTGCCGAAGATGCGGGCCGCAAGGCGCAGGAGCACGGCATGCGCACCCTCGAGGTGGAAGTGCAGGGCCCCGGCTCCGGCCGTGAATCGGCGCTGCGCGCGCTGGCCGCGATCGGCTTCAACATCACGTCCATCCGCGACGTGACGCCCATCGCGCACAACGGCTGCCGCCCGCCGAAGCGCCGCCGCGTCTGAGGGATCGCCGCTTTTTCGCGGGGCCGCGCGCATCAGTCGTGCGGCCTCGCCACGTCATTTTAACCTCGGGCGTTCGGGCCTTCGGACATGGGGCCCGGACAGGAATTGAGGAGAACCGCATGATCCACAAGAACTGGGCCGAGCTGATCAAACCCCCCCAGCTGGAGATCAAGCCAGGCAACGATCCCGCCCGGCAGGCCGTGGTGGTCGCAGAGCCGCTGGAGCGTGGCTTCGGCCTCACGCTCGGAAACGCACTGCGCCGGGTTCTGATGTCGTCGCTTCAGGGCGCGGCGATCACCTCCGTGCAGATCGACAACGTCCTGCACGAGTTTTCCTCGGTCGCGGGCGTGCGCGAGGACGTGACCGACATCGTTCTCAACCTGAAGGGCGTCGCGCTGCGCATGGAGGTCGAGGGGCCGAAGCGGCTGACGATCGAGGCCAAGGGCCCCGGCGTCGTCACCGCAGGCGACATCGTGGACAGCGCCGGGATCGAGGTGCTCAACAAGGATCACGTGATCTGCCACCTCGACAGCGGTGGCGGCGTCTACATGGAACTGACCGTCAACACCGGAAAGGGCTACGTGCCGGCGGACCGGAACAAGCCCGAGGACGCGCCGATCGGCCTCATTCCGATCGACGCGATCTACTCGCCGGTCAAGAAGGTCGCCTATGACGTGCAGCCCACGCGCGAAGGGCAGGTGCTGGACTACGACAAGCTGACGCTGAAGCTGGAAACGGACGGCTCGGTCACCCCCGAGGACGCCGTGGCCTACGCCGCGCGCATCATCCAGGACCAGCTGTCGATCTTCGTCAACTTCGACGAGCCCGAATCCGCCGGCCGCGAATCCGACGAGGAGGGGCTGGAGTTCAACCCGCTCCTGCTCAAGAAGGTCGACGAACTCGAGCTGTCCGTGCGCTCCGCCAACTGCCTCAAGAACGACAACATCGTCTATATCGGCGACCTGATCCAGAAGACCGAGGCCGAGATGCTGCGCACGCCGAACTTCGGCCGCAAGTCGCTCAACGAGATCAAGGAAGTGCTCTCGGGCATGGGCCTGCATCTCGGGATGGACGTCGACGACTGGCCGCCCGACAACATCGAGGAACTCGCCAAGAAGTTCGAGGAGTCGTTCTGAGGTCCGCAGGCGCCCGCCGCCCGCCGGCCCGGACAAGGGCAATCCCGCCCCAAGGTGAGGGCCCCGTACGCATGGGGCCCCGGACAAAGCACAAAGCGAAAGGACCGAACCGATGCGTCACGCGAGAGGCTACCGCCGCCTGAACCGCACCCACGAGCACCGCAAGGCGCTCTGGGCGAACATGGCGGGCTCGCTCATCGAGCATGAACAGATCAAGACCACGCTGCCCAAGGCCAAGGAGCTGAAGCGCGTGGCCGACAAGCTCATCACGCTGGCCAAGCGCGGCGACCTTCATGCCCGCCGCCAGGCCGCCGCACGGCTGAAGCAGGAGGCGCTCGTCGCCAAGCTCTTCGACGTGCTCGGCCCCCGCTACCAGGAGCGGCAGGGCGGGTATGTCCGCGTTCTGAAGGCGGGCTTCCGCTACGGCGACATGGCGCCGATGGCGATCGTCGAACTCGTCGACCGCGATCCCGACGCCAAGGGCGCGGCCGACCGCGCCCGCCTCGCCGCCGAAGAGGCCGTCGAGGACTGAGCCCGGACGATGCCGCGGCCTCGCCGGGTGGCGGGGCCGCTTGCATCGGGCCGGAAGCGCGCGCATATCGAGGGCGTGACGCCCCGACCGACCATATCCACAGCATTTTCCGCCCCGGCGCGCCCCGTTCCGGCTCGTAATCGGGATGCAGGCCGGGTCTCGGGCCGTCCCGCGCGGTGTCGCGCCGCCGCGCGGAAACCCGGGCGCCCGGCATCGCGCCGGTGCTTCGGGGCCTGACCGGCATGGGTGACCTCTTCGACAGTTCTCCCGGGTCCGACGCCGGGACGGGGGAAAACACGGCCGGTGGGACTGGTGCGGGCCGGCCCCTTGCCGACCGGATGCGGCCCGCCCGCCTTTCGGAGGTGATCGGGCAGGACCAGATCCTTGGCCCCGAGGCGCCGCTCGGCGCGATGCTGAAGGCGGCAAGCCTGTCGTCCCTGGTCCTCTGGGGGCCGCCCGGCGTCGGCAAGACCACCATCGCCCGGCTTCTGGCCTCCGAGACCGATCTGGAATTCGTGCAGATCAGCGCGATCTTCACCGGGGTGGCGGAGCTCAGGAAGGTTTTCGAGGCCGCGAAGGCGCGCGGGCGCCGCACGCTTCTGTTCGTCGACGAGATCCACCGCTTCAACAAGGCGCAGCAGGACAGCTTTCTGCCGCACATGGAGGACGGCACCATCCTGCTGGTCGGCGCGACGACCGAGAATCCGAGCTTCGAGCTCAACGCCGCGCTTCTGTCGCGCGCGCAGGTTCTGGTGCTAGAACGGCTTTCGCTCGCCGACCTGGAGCGCCTCGCGCAACGCGCGGAGACGGTGCTCGGCCGCGCGCTGCCGCTCGACGGGCCCGCACGCGAGGCGCTGCTCGAGATGGCCGACGGCGACGGGCGCGCCGCCCTCAACCTCATCGAACAGGTGATGGCGTGGAAGGTCGAGGGCAAGCTCGACGCGCAGGCGCTCGCCGACCGGCTCGCCCGGCGGGCCGCGCAATACGACAAGTCGGGCGAGGCGCATTACAACCTGATCTCGGCGCTGCACAAGTCGGTACGCGGGTCAGATCCCGACGCAGCGCTCTACTGGCTCGCGCGGATGCTCGAGGGCGGCGAGGACCCGCGCTACCTCGCGCGGCGGATCACGCGGATGGCCGTGGAGGACATCGGCCTCGCCGATCCGCAGGCCCAGGCGGTCTGCCTGCAGGGGTGGGAGACCTACGAGCGCCTCGGCAGCCCCGAGGGCGAGCTGGCGCTTGCGCAGGCCGTGCTCTATCTCGCCCTCGCGCCCAAGTCGAATGCGGCCTACAGCGCCTACAAGGCCGCGCGGCGCGCCGCGAAGTCCACCGGCTCGGCGCCCCCGCCCAAGCACATCCTGAACGCGCCCACGAAGCTCATGCGC
Source organism: Rhodosalinus sp. 5P4 (assembly GCF_041365695.1). Classification (NCBI taxonomy): domain Bacteria; kingdom Pseudomonadati; phylum Pseudomonadota; class Alphaproteobacteria; order Rhodobacterales; family Paracoccaceae; genus Rhodosalinus; species Rhodosalinus sp. 5P4. Next base: position 313,738 of record NZ_JBGFSJ010000004.1, on the reverse strand, counting down.
GAGCAGGGCTACGGGGCGGGCTACGCCTACGACCACGATGCCGAGGATGCCTTTTCGGGCCAGGACTACTTCCCCGACGAGATGGAGCGGGAGGCGTTCTACGCCCCCGTGGAGCGCGGCTTCGAACGCGAGCTCGGCAAGCGGCTCGACTGGTTCGAGCGGCTGCGTGCCAGGCGCGCGGGCGAGGCGTGAGCGCGCGCGAGGCCGCCCGCCGCGGGCGCTTGACAAGGGCGGGACGCCGCGCGACAGACCGCCCATGATGCTGACGCTGATGCAGGTCGCGCTTGGCGGCGCGGTGGGGGCCGCGGCGCGGTATCTTACCGTCCTCGCTGCGATGCGGTTGTTCGGCACGGGCTTTCCCTGGGGCACGCTCGCGGTGAATGTCCTGGGGTCGTTTTTCATGGGGGTCCTCGTCATCGTGCTCGCCAACCTCCCGGCCACCCGCATCGCGCCCTTCGTCGTGACGGGCGTGCTTGGCGGCTTCACGACCTTCTCGGCATTTTCGCTCGACGCGCTGACGCTCTGGGAACGGGGCGAGACGGGCACGGCGCTGGCCTATGTCGCGGGGTCGGTCACGCTGTCGCTCGGCGCGATCGTCGCCGGGGCATGGGCCGCGCGGGGGGTGCTCGCGTGAGCGGCGTTCAGCATATCACCGTCGCGCCCGGCGATGCCGACCAGCGCGTCGACCGGTGGCTTCGCCGGCATTTCCCGCAGGTCACGCAGGGCCGCATCGAGAAGATGTGCCGCAAGGGCGAACTGCGTGTCGACGGCGGCCGTGTGAAGGCGGCCACCCGCCTCGCCGCCGGGCAGAGCGTGCGGGTCCCGCCGCTGCCCGACCCCGGTGCGCCGCCACCCGCGCCCGCGCCCGAGATATCCCAGGCGGACGCGCGCATGATCCGCGAGGCGGTGATCTGGCGCGACTCGCATATCCTCGCGCTCAACAAGCCGCCGGGCCTTGCGGTGCAGGGCGGCAGCGGGCAGCGCCGCCACGTCGACGCGCTGGCCGAGGCGCTGCGCTTCGACGCGGACGAGGCACCGCGCCTCGTCCACCGGCTGGACCGGGACACCTCGGGGGTGCTGCTGATGGCGCGCAGCCGCGCGGTGGCCGCGGGACTGACCGCGGCGTTCCGTGCCCGCGAGGCGCGCAAGATCTACTGGGCGGCGGTGGCGGGCGTGCCGCAGCCGCGCATGGGCACGATTTCCTACGGGCTCGTGAAGGCGCCGGGGCACGGCGCGAAGGGTGAGGGCGAGAAGATGCGCTGCGTGCATCCCGGCGACATCGACGCCACGCCCGGCGCGAAGCGCGCCACGACGGATTACGCCGTGATCGAGGCGCTCGGCAAACGCGCGGCCTGGGTGGCGCTCGTCCCTGTCACGGGGCGGACGCACCAGCTTCGGGCGCACATGGCGGAACTCGGCCACCCGATCGTGGGTGACGGCAAGTATGGCGGCGGCGGGCAGGAGAACCTGGGCGACGGCTGGGGCGCGCAGCTCGGCGGCGAGGTCAGCCGCAAGCTGCACCTGCACGCGCGCTCCATCGCGCTCACCCATCCGGTGACGGGCGCGCGTCTCTCCATCACGGCGCCGCTTCCCGAACACATGCGCCGCACCTGGTCGATGCTGGGCTGGTCCGAAGCGGACGCGCCCCCCGACCCCTTCGAGGAGACGGCATGACCGCCCCGCTTCGCCTCGTGGTCTTCGACGTGGACGGCACGCTGGTGGACAGCCAGGCGGGCATCCTCGCCGCGATGGACGCGGCCTTCGGCCGGGCGGCGCTGCCCGTCCCGCCGCGTGAGGAGGTGCTGGGCATCGTCGGGCTGTCGCTGGAGGTGGCGATGGCGCGGCTCGTGCCCGACCTTTCGGCGCAGGATCATGCGCGCCTCGCGGGCTGGTACCGCGAGGCCTATGCGGGTCAGCGCGCGCGAGAGGACGTGGCGATGACCTCGCCGCTTTACCCGGGCGCGCGCGAGGCTCTTCAGGCGCTGCACGGCGAGCCCGCCACGCTTCTCGGGGTGGCGACGGGGAAGTCGGCGCGCGGGCTCGACGTGCTCTTCGGGGCCCATCGCCTCGCGCCCTTCTTCGTCACGCGGCAGGTGGCCGATCACCACCCCTCGAAGCCGCATCCGTCGATGCTGCGCGCCGCGCTCGACGAAACGGGTGTCGCGCCGCGCGACGCGGTCATGGTGGGCGACACGGAATACGACATGGAGATGGCGCGCGCCGCGGGCGTGCGGGCGATCGGCGTGGGCTGGGGCTACCACGCCCCGGTGCGTCTTCGTGCCGCGGATCACGTGGTGGGCCGTTTCTCCGAGCTGCCCCGCGCCATTTCCGCGCTTTGGGAGGCGGCATGACGGGTTGGGCGGCGAAGCGATTCTGGACGCGGGCCGAGGCGGTCGCGACCGACGCGGGCTACGAGGTGACGCTGGATGGCCGGCCCGTGCGGACGCCGGCCAAGGCGCCGCTCGTGCTGCCCAACGCGGCGCTGGCCGAGGCGATGGCCGAGGAGTGGGAGGCGCAGTCCGACGTCATAAATCCGCGCGCGATGCCCGTGACGCGCGCCGCCAATTCCGCGATAGACCGGGTGGTGCCGCACCGCGCCGAGGTCGTCGCGATGCTTTGCGAGTATGGCGCCACCGATCTTCTGTGTTATCGCGCCGACACGCCCGAGGAACTGGCGAGACGGCAGGCCGAGGGCTGGGATCCGATGCTCGACTGGGCGCGCGCCCGCCTCGGCGCGCCGCTTTCCGCCGCGACCGGCGTGATGCACGTCGCCCAACCCGAAGCGAGCCTCGCCGCGCTGCGCGGCGAGGTGAAGCGCCACGACGCGTTCGAGCTGGTGGCGCTGCATGATCTGGTTACGATCTCCGGATCGCTGGTCCTCGGCCTTGCCGCCTCGGCCAGAGAGGTGACGCCGGAACGGGTCTGGGCGCTCTCGCGCATCGACGAAACCTGGCAGCAGGAACGATGGGGCGAGGATGCCGAAGCCGCCGCGGCGGCGGACGCCAGGCGCGCCCAGCTTCTGGAAGCGCATCGTTTTCTCGAGCTTGCCCGCGCCGGTTGAGCCGGTGCCCCGAAAAGAGGCGGACCGGATGCCGACTTCGGCGTCCATCGTTCAGAAGTTCTGACGTTTGCCTTGACCTTCGTTGATGAATCCGACCAAACTCGTTGCCATTGAAAGGGGGGCAGCCTCTTTCAGCAAAGGAAACCCGGCCGTTGTGAGCCGGACGACCCGCACAACAGGGCGGACTTATCAGAAGAGGTAAATATGCAGAAATCCGTATTTCTCGGCGCGCTGACCGTTGCCGGCCTTGCAGCCGGGGCTTCGGCCGCCGCCACGCTGGACGACGTCAAGGCGCGCGGCACGCTGAACTGCGGTGTGACCACGGGCCTCGCGGGGTTTGCCGCGCCGGACGCGAACGGCGAGTGGGAAGGCTTCGACGTGGCCGTGTGCCGCGCTGTTGCGGCCGCCGTGCTCGGCGATCCGACCGCGGTCGAATTCGTGCCGACGACCGGCAAGACCCGCTTCACCGCGCTCGCCTCTGGCGAGATCGACATGCTGGCGCGCAATACCACCTGGACCTTCACGCGCGACGTGGATCTCAAGTTCGAGTTCGCCGGCATCAACTACTATGACGGTCAGGGCTTCATCGTTCCGCGGGCGCTTGGCGTTTCCTCTGCCATGGAACTCGACGGGGCGACGGTCTGCATCCAGACCGGCACCACGACCGAGCTCAATCTTGCCGACTTCTTCCGCAAGAACAACATGAACTACGAGCCGGTGCCGATCGAGACCAACGCCGAGGCGCTTCAGCAGTACAATGCCGGCGCCTGCGACGCCTACACGACCGATGCGTCGGGCCTGGCCGCGTCGCGCGCAACCTTCGAGAATCCGGGCGATCACGTCATCCTGCCCGAGATCATCTCGAAAGAGCCGCTCGGCCCGCTCGTGCGCCACGGCGACAACCAGTGGGGCGAGATCGTGCGCTGGACGCTCAACGCGCTCATCGCCGCGGAAGAGTACGGCGTGACCTCGGCCAACATCGAGGAGTTGTCGAACGGAACCGACAGCCCCGAGATCAACCGCATGCTCGGCACCGAGGGCAACCTCGGCGAGATGTTCGGGCTCGACGCGGACTGGGCCAAGCGCGCCATCATGGCCGAGGGCAATTACGGCGAGATCTTCGCGAAGAACATCGGCGAAAACACCCCGATCGGCCTCGCGCGAGGGCTGAACGCGCAGTGGACCGAGGGCGGACTGCTTTACGCCCCCCCGTTCCGCTAAGTCGAACCTGAAGGACGCGGGGGCAAACCCCGCGTCCTTCCCCTCTTGACGCCACGTTTCGAAAAACTTGCCGGATCGCAGGAGCGGGCGAACCCCGCCGACGGGTCGAGTCCGGCGCAGCAGGGAAATCCGGATGGCCACAGTGACCGACCCGCCGCGGGAGTCGTTCCGTCTGTCGATGCTGCTGAACGACACGCGGTATCGTTCCTACACGTTCCAGTTCATCGCGCTGCTGCTTCTGATCGCGTTCATGTCCTGGCTGGGCATGAACCTCGTTCGGAACCTCGCCCTTCTCGGCCAGGACATCTCCTTCGAGTTCCTGGGCCAGCCTGCGGGCTACGACATCAACCAGCGCCCGATTCCCTATGAAAACCAGGACAGCCACATGCGCGCCTCGTTCGTCGGGGTGCTCAACACGCTGATCGTGGCCTTCCTCGGATGCCTTACCGCGACGCTTATCGGCGTGACCGCCGGCGTGGCGCGGCTGTCGAAGAACTGGCTCGTGGCGCAGCTGATGTCGATCTACGTCGAGATCTTCCGCAACGTGCCGGTGCTGATCTGGATCCTGATCATCTTCTTCGTGATGACGGCGGCGCTGCCGGCGCCGAGTGCCTACAGGGGCGAGGATCCGCAGGCATCCATGCTGTTCGATGCCTTCGCCTTCACGAACCGCGGCATTTACGTGCCCAAGCCGATCCTGGAACCGGGATCGACGGCCGTGCTGGCCGTCTTGCTCGCCTCGATCGCCGGCGTGTTCTACTACCGCCGCTACGCGACGAAGCTGCTTTACGATACCGGGAAGCTTCTGCCGATGTTGTGGCCGTCGCTGGCGATCCTCGTTCTGCCGACGCTCCTGGCCTATTTCCTGCTCGGCCGGCCGATCACGCTGGAGAATCCCGAGCTTCGCGGCTTCAACTTCCAGGGCGGGATCCAGGTCCGCGGATCCCTGATCGCGCTGTGGCTCGCGCTCGCCGTCTACACCGGCGCCTTCATCGCCGAGAACGTGCGCGCCGGCATCCAGGCGGTCAGCGGCGGCCAGACCGAGGCCGCTGCGGCGCTCGGCCTGCGCCCGAAGCGCATCATGGGGCTCGTGGTGCTGCCGCAGGCGCTTCGCATCATCATCCCGCCGCTCATTTCGCAGTATCTCAACCTCACCAAGAACAGTTCGCTCGCCATCGCGGTGGGCTACATGGACATCACCGGCACGCTGGGCGGCATCACGCTGAACCAGACCGGGCGGGCGATCGAGTCGATCCTTCTGCTGATGCTGTTCTACCTCCTCATCTCGCTCGGCATCTCGGCGGTGATGAACGTCTACAACAACGCCGTGAAGCTGAAGGAGCGCTGAGATGTCGGACACGCACGCTCAGACCGCGCAGCTCGCCTTCGTCCGCAAGGAGCCGATCCCGGCCGCGCCGCCCCCCATCGCCGAGGCTGGGCTGGTGAAATGGGTGCGGGAGAACCTGTTCTCCTCGATCCCGAACAGCATCGTCACGCTGCTGTCGCTCTACGTCATCTACTGGCTGCTGTCGGCGACGATCCCGTGGATGTTCAACGGCGTCTGGACCGCATCGAGCCTGAGGGAGTGCCGCGAGATCCTCGCCGGGGAATCCGGGGCCTGCTGGGCGGTGCTGCGCGAGCGCTGGCCGCAACTCATCTATGGCTTCACCTACCCGTCGAGCGAGTACTGGCGTCCGAACCTCGCGCTGCTGCTGCTCTTCGGGGCGCTGGCGCCCGTGCTCTTCCCGAAGGCGCCCCGCCAGTTGCTGGTCCTGACCGCGATCTATCCTTTCCTCAGCTATTGGCTCATCTGGGGTGGCTCGGTCTGGGTGCCGGTCACCGCGGCGGCGGGCCTCTTCGTCGGATACCTCGTGTTCCAGCGTTTCGTGACCGCAAGTTTCGCGGCCGGGTTCTTCGGCGCAATCGCCGCGGCGGTGGCGTTCTGGCTGATCGTCGGCAACTTCGTGACGCCGGTGCTTGCGAGCACGCTCGGCATCGAGCTACTGGCCGTGCCGTCGCGCGACATGGGCGGGTTCATGCTGAACCTCATCCTGGGCACGGTCTGCGTGTCGCTCTCGGTTCCCATCGGGATCGCGCTCGCGCTCGGGCGGCAATCCTCAATGCCGATCATCAAGTGGATCTGCGTGGTGTTCATCGAGTTCATCCGCGGTGTGCCGCTCATCACGCTTCTGTTCGTGGCGAACGTGGTTCTGGCCTATTTCCTGCCGCCCAACACGACGTTCGACCTGATCCTGCGCGTGATCATCATGATCACCATGTTCGCCTCGGCCTACATCGCCGAGGTGATCCGCGGCGGCCTCGCCGCGCTGCCCAAGGGGCAGTACGAGGCCGCCGACGCGCTCGGGCTCGACTATCCGCAAGCCATGCGCCTCATCATCCTGCCGCAGGCGCTGAAGATCTCGATCCCGGGAATCGTCAACGTCGCGGTCGGACTTTTCAAGGACACCACGCTCGTCTCGGTGATCTCGATGTTCGACCTCGTGGGGATGATCCGCGGCCCGATCCTCGCCTCGACCGACTGGAACGGCGTCTACTGGGAGCTTTTCGGCTTCGCCGCGGCGCTGTTCTTCGTCGTCTGCTTCGGCATCTCGAAATACTCGCAGTGGCTGGAGCGTCAGCTGCAGACCGACCGTCGATAAGGGACCAGACCCGATGACCGATCTTTCCCAGCCCCATCCCGAAAACCTGTCCGGCGTCGACGCCTCGCAGTTGGCGGTGTCGGACGAGATCGCTGTCGAGATCAGCAAGATGAACAAGTGGTTCGGCCAGTTCCACGTGCTGCGCGACATCGACCTCACCGTCTATCGCGGCGAACGCATCGTCGTCTGCGGGCCCTCCGGCTCCGGCAAGTCCACGCTGATCCGCTGCATCAACGCGCTGGAGGAGCATCAGGCCGGGCGCATCGTCGTGGACGGGACGGAACTGTCCTCGAACGTGAAGAACATCGACAAGATCCGGTCCGAGGTCGGGATGGTGTTCCAGCACTTCAACCTGTTCCCGCATCTCACGATCCTCGAGAACTGCACCCTCGCGCCGATCTGGGTGCGCAAGATCCCGAAGCGCGAGGCCGAGGAAACGGCGATGCACTTCCTCACCAAGGTGAAGATCCCCGAACAGGCCGACAAGTATCCCGGCCAGCTTTCGGGCGGGCAGCAGCAGCGCGTGGCGATCGCGCGCTCGCTCTGCATGCGGCCGCGGATCATGCTCTTCGACGAGCCGACCTCCGCGCTCGATCCCGAGATGATCAAGGAGGTGCTCGACACCATGATCGAGCTCGCCGAGGAGGGGATGACGATGCTTTGCGTCACCCACGAGATGGGCTTCGCGCGCCAGGTGGCCAACCGCGTGATCTTCATGGACGAAGGCCAGATCGTGGAGCAGAACGAGCCCGAAGAATTCTTCCTGAACCCCCAGAACGAGCGGACCAAGCTCTTCCTGAGCCAGATCCTCGGCCACTGAAAGCCCGCCGCGGGACTATTCCAGGTCCCGCGGAACCACGAAATCGACCGCGCCCGCGGTTCCGAAGGCGGCATTTTCCCAGTCGTCCGTGTCGAGGTCGGCCACCAGCGTGGCCGCCGTCGGATAATCGCCGAAGCGCGGGTGGTCGGGCGGCAGGGCAACGATGCGACGGGCGAACTCGGCCATGCCGGGATTGTGCCCGATGATCGCGACGACACGGCGATGCGCGGTTCGCAGCGTCTCCAGAATGTCCCGCGCCTCGGCATGATAAAGCGCGGGAACATACGTCACCGGCGCGTCCAGCCCGAGCCGTGCAAAGGTCTCCCGGGTGCGAACGGCGTCGGAACAAAGCACCTCGTCGGGGAGATAGCCCCGTTCCCGCAGCCAGCGACCGATGAGCGGCGCTGACCGGCGCCCGCGGTCGTTGAGCGGCCGGGCGTGATCGGCGAGCGCGGCATCGCCCCAGCTCGACTTGGCGTGACGGATCAGGATCAGGCGGCGGGTCATCGGGCGGGGCCTTTCACGTCATGACCGCGGGGGCGGAGGCGCGGCCGGCTCACGCCCGACGCGCTGCGCGGGCCGGATCAGCGTGCCCGCGCCGTGCTGCGTGTAAAGTTCCAGCAGGCAGGCATTGGGCGCCCGACCGTCGAGGATCACCACCCCGCGAACCCCCCCGTCTATTGCGGCGAGCGCCGTCTCGGTCTTGGGGATCATGCCGCCGGCGATGACCCCGGTCTGGATCATGCCACGGATCGCCTCCGCGGAAAGTTCGCTCAGCACCTCGCCCTCGGCATCCTTCACGCCCTCGATGTCGGTCAGCAGCAGCAGGCGGTCGGCCTCCAGCGCCGCCGCGATGGCGCCGGCCGCCGTGTCGCCGTTGACGTTGAAGGTCTCGCCGCCGCGCCCCGCGCCGAGCGGCGCGATCACCGGTATGATCCCCTTGTCGAAGAGATCGCGCAGGAAAGAGGCGTTCACCTGGGCCGGGGTGCCGACGAAACCGAGGCTCGCGTCGGCCTGGTCGCAGACCATCAGCGACGCGTCCTTGCCCGAAAGCCCCACGGCCTTTCCGCCCTGGCTGCATATCGCCTGGACGATGCGCTTGTTCACGAGCCCGGAGAGCACCATCTCGACCACCTCGACGGTGGGCTTGTCGGTCACGCGCTTGCCGGCGACGAATTCCGAGACGATGCCCAGCTTCTCGAGCATCGCGTTGATCATCGGCCCGCCGCCATGGACGACGACCGGGTTGACGCCGACCATGCGCATCAGAACGACATCGCGCGCGAAGCTTTCCATCGCCTCGTCATCGCCCATGGCATTCCCGCCAAGCTTGATGACGACCACCGCACCGTCGTACCGCTGAAGCATCGGCAGCGCCTGGTTCAGCGTGCGCGCGGTGGCGATCCAGTCGCTGGTCATTTCCCTTTGCGTCATGGGCGGACCTCCTCCCGCCGCGTTATCCTCGCGCCCGCCGCCGGGCGCAAGGCCCCTAGGCCAGTCCCGCCACGACCGCGCGGAGCGTCGCGAGCCCCTCGCCGGTCTCGGAGGATGTGAGCAGGATCTCGGGAAACGCCGCCGGGTGCCGGGCCAGCGATTGGCGCACCTGCGCCAGAACGCGTTCGCGGTCCTTCGGCTTGATCTTGTCGGCCTTGGTGAGCACGGCCTCGAACGTGACCGCCGCGCCGTCGAGAAGGCTCATGATCTCCTCGTCCACGGGTTTCACGCCATGGCGGGCGTCGATCAGCACGAAGGCGCGGCGCAGGCTCGCCCGACCGGCGAGATACGTCTTGAGCAGGCTCTGCCAGCGCGCGACGATCTTGACCGGCGCCTCGGCGTAGCCGTAGCCCGGAAGATCCACGAGGTAGTGGCCGTCGCCGAGGGTGAAGTAGTTGATCTCTTGCGTGCGGCCGGGCGTGTTGGAGGCCCGCGCCAGCCCCTTGCGGTTCGTGAGCGCGTTGATGAGCGACGATTTTCCCACGTTCGAGCGACCGGCGAAACAGATCTCCACCCGGTCGTCCGGCGGCAGCCCATCCATCGCGACGACACCTTTCAGGAACTCGATCGGCCCCGCGAAGAGCTTGCGGCCGCGTTCCGCCGCGTCGGGCTCGGGCGCGTCGGCGAGGGGGAAGGGCAGGGCGGTCAAAGCGGCGCCACGCGGTCGCTCGGCCCGACGGCGCCGCCCCTGAGAACCTCGGCGCGGACGCTGAAATCGCGGTGGCCCCAGCTGTCCAGCGCGCCCAGCGTGTCGGCGTCGCGCCGGCCGGTCTCCGGGTTCGCGGCGGTGGCGAGGCAGCGGTCGGTCCGCTCGCGGACGCGCAGCACCGCGTCGCCAAGCTGCACCTCGCGCCCGATCCAGTCGAACTCTTCCCAGGGCGCCAGGCCATCCATCCAGATGTTGCCGCGCCAGCGGTGGATGGAGAGCGGGCGGCCGATCCGCTGTTCCACCGCGCGGTGCGAAGCGAGGTTGCACAGCGTCACCGAGGGGAAATCACTGTCGGTCATGCCGCGACCGGGCACGCGCACGATCCGGGCCGGCGCGGCCCGGTCGGCGGGCATCAGCGGTGCGACCCAGTCGAGGAGCGCTTCCGGCTCGGCGTCGGGGTCGAAGGCGAGCGTGGCTCGCTCCGGATGGGTGAGCGTGACGGTGCCCGCGGCCTCGTCGTAGCGCGCCGTGACGGCCATGAGCGCGGGCGCCTTGGCGACACGGGTGAAATTGACGCAGGACGCCCATGCCGTGCCCGTCGCCTGCGACGCGTCATGGGCTACCGCCCAGACGCGATCGCCGGGCATGGTGCGCCCGGCCAGGAGGGTCACGGCGTCGACCTCCTCGCGCCCGTGGCTCTTGATCGGGTGGCGCCAGAGACTGGCGACCGTCCCGGTCATTTTCCGTCCTCTTCCGCCTTCTTCCGGAAGCCCGAGAGGATGTTGCCAAGCACGTCGGGCTTGTAGCCCTGGCTGCGCATGATGCCGTATTGCTGCGCGAAGGTGATCGCGTTGTTGGCGATCCAGTAGAGGACGAGGCCGCTTGCGAAGCTGCCCAGCATGAACATGAAGACCCAGGGCAGCCAGGCGAAGATCATCTTCTGCGTGGGGTCCGTGGGCGCCGGATTCAGCTTCTGCTGAAGCCACATGGACACGCCGAGCAGGATGGGAAGGATGCCGATGAAGACGAGCGCGAGCAGCGAGCCGGGTTCCGGCGCGGCCCAGGGCAGCAGGCCGAAGAGGTTCACGATGGAGGTCGGGTCCGGGGCCGACAGGTCGCGGAAGGGGCCGAACCAGGGCGCGTGCCGAAGCTCGATCGTGACGAAGATCACCTTGTAGAGCGAGAAGAAGATCGGGATCTGCATCAGGATCGGCAGGCAGCCGGAGGCGGGGTTCACCTTTTCCTTCTTGTAGAGTTCCATCATTTCCTGCTGGAACTTCTGCCGGTCCTCTCCGGTGCGCTCCTTGATCTTCTCCATCTCCGGCTGAAGCTCCTTCATCTTCGCCATGGAGACGTAGGACTTGTACGCGAGCGGCAGTAGCGCCGCCTTGATGATGAGAGTCAGACCGATGATCGCCCAGCCCATGTTGCCGATGATCAGGTTGATCTCGTGCAGCAGCCAGAAGATCGGCTTGGTAAGGAAGAAGAACCAGCCCCAGTCGATGGAGTCGATGAAACGGTCGACGCCCTCGCGCTGGTAGTCACGGATCGTATCCCATTCCTTCGCGCCGGCGAAAAGACGCGTGGTGCGGGTGACGGACTGGCCCGGGCCGAGCCGCTCCGTGGGCAGCACGGCCTCCGTCTGGTAGATGTTGCGCGCGTCGTCGTACTTGGCGGTGGCCTTGAAGGCGCTTCCGGCCTCGGGGATCAGCGTCGTCATCCAGTAATGGTCGGTGAAGCCGATCCAGCCATCCTCGGCGACCTGCATCACCTCGGCGCGCGCGGCTTCGCGCGGGTCGAAGTCGAAATCTTCCATGTCGCCATAGTCGATTTCCGAGAGCTTGCCATCGGCCATGGCGATCGCGCCCTCGTGCAGGATGAAGAAGTTCTTCAGGTTCTCCGGCCTGCCGTGCCGGGCGATTATGCCGTAGGGCGCCAGTGTCACGGACCCCGCGCCCTCGTTCGCGACGGATTGGGTTACGGTGAACATGTAGTCGTCGTCGATCGCGATCTCGCGGGTGAAGACGAGGCCCGCACCGTTTTCCCACCGGAGCGTGACCGGACTACCGGGCGCGAGGCGCTCGCCGGAGACGAGTTCCCACGGCGTGTTCGCGCCGGGCACGTCCTCGAGGCCCAGTCCGCTGCCGGGCGCCCAGCCGTAGAGCGCGTAATAGGCCTGCGCGCTGCCCACGGGGGCCAGCAGGTCAACGGTGGCAGAGCCGGGATCGACGCTTTCGCGGTAGTCCTTGAGCGCGAGAGTGTCGATCCGGCCGCCCTGAAGTGAGATGGACCCGCTGAGGCGCGGGGTTTCCACCGAAACGCGCGGTGCGCTCGCGGCGCTTTCGACGACGGCCTCCCCGCCATCCCCGGCGGAGGCGGCCGGGGCCTGGGCCGGGGCGGTGGCGACCGGGTCTGTCGGCGCGGGGGTCTCGGAAGAGGTGGCTTGCGGCGCGGTCTCGGGCACGGGCCGCTCTTCGGGCGGCGGGAACAGCAGGAACCAGATCAGGATCACGCCGAAGCTGAGCGCGGTCGCGAGGATGAGGTTCTTGTTCTGATCGTCCATGAAACACCGGCCCCGGTAACGTCTGATGCAGTGCAGGGTTCAACAGACCGTGGGCCGAAAGGTCAAGGTGAATCGGGCCGGCGCGGTAAAGGGCCGCCCTGTCGGGCGGCGGGCATTCGCCGCGCGGATGGGGCGCCGGGCGAGCTCGGGCGCGGACAGTTGCGTAGGCTGCCCGGGCAGGGCGGGGCGATGTCAGCCCACGTTCCGGCCGACCCACGGCGCGGCCTCCACCCGGGCGGTCTGGCTGGCGATCCATTCCGATGTCTGCTCGAAGGGCATCGGCCTCGCGATCGCATAGCCCTGCACATGGCCGCAGCCGAGCTGGGCCAGAAGGGCGTGTTCGCCCGCCGTCTCGACCCCTTCGGCGAGGGTGTCGAGCCCGAGCTGTTCCGACATGGACAGGATCGCCATCACCATGCGCTGCTGCTCGGGATCGCGGTCGCACTTGGCGACGAGGGACCGGTCGATCTTGACGCGGCTCACATCGAAGCGGCGCAGCGCGGTGATCGAGGCATGCCCGGTGCCGAAATCGTCGAGGTCCACGGCGCAGCCCATCCGCGCCAGCGCCCGGATGCCGCGCGTCGTCGCGTCTTCGGGAGAGCGGGCGATCACGGTCTCAAGCACCTCCACCCCGAGCCGGCATGGGTCGAGGCCGAAACGGTCCAACTCCCACGCGATGCGGTCGGGCAGGCGCGGGTCGCGCAACTCGGCGGCGGAGAAGTTCACGCTGACGCGCGGCACGTCGAGCCCCGAACGATCCCAGGCGCGCAGGGCGGTCAGCGCGTGATAGAGCATCGTCTCTCCCAGCTGCGCCATCAGCCCCGCAGACTCGAGCGCGGGAAGGAATTCCGAAGTCGGCACCGCCCCGCGTTCGGGATGCGTCCAGCGGGCCAGCGCCTCGAAACCGCTGATGCGGCCGGTTTCCGTGGAAATCTGCGGCTGGAACCAAGCAACGATCTGTCCTGCCTCGAGCGCCGCCGCGACCTCTGCACCCGCCACCCCGGTCTTAGCGCGGCGCGGCATGCCGTGGGCGAAGGCGCGGATGCCCGCAGGGCCCGCCGCCTGCGCCTCGGCCAGTGCCACGCTGGCGGCTTCGGTGAGCGCCTCGGCGGCCGAGCCTGGCAGCCGGGCGGCGAGGCAGAACCCCGCCGAAGCCGTCATGTAGATCGACGTGGCGTCGAGCGGCACGGGCTGCTCCACCGCCCGCTGAAGCCGTGCGGCAAGCTGGATCGCGGCTTCCAGATCGAGGCGGGGCGCGGGCGCGCAGGCGACGGCAAAGCGCGCTTCGCCGATCCGGGCGAGGGTGTCGCCGGTGCGCAACGCCCCCCGAAGCCTGTCGGCCGCGGCCCGCAGCACTTCCTCGGCGGCGGCGTCGCCATGCCTGGCCCCGAAATCGGCGAAATCGTCGATCTCGAGCACGACGCAGGCGGTCTGGCTGCCCTCTGCGGCGGCGGTGGCAAGGGCATGGTCGAGCGCATGCAGGAATTCCGACCGCTCGACCAGCCCGGTGAGACGGTCCAGCCCGACCGAGCCCGACCGGGAGATCGCGCCAAGCGCGCAATAGAGAGCGGGAAGCGCCAGCGCGACCGAGACCAGCGCGCCCTCTCCGCCAAGCCAGAAGGCAGCGAGCGAGAGCGCGGGGATGAAGGCGAGGAACTGCGGCCCCTCCAGCCCGCGGCACATCCGGCGCGCGAAGGCGACAAGGTCGGTCCGGCGGCGCTTTGCCATGCTGCGATCTCCCAGCTGTTCCGTCACGCGCAGAGACGCGACGGATACAGCCTAGGGGCGTTTCGTCATCAGCACGTTAACGCAGGACGGGAATTTCCCCGGGCTCCTCCCCGGCCGGGCCGCGCCGCTCGAGCGCGGCGAAGTCGAAGAGCCGCGGGTCAAGAAGATGCGAGGGCCGCGCGTTCATCAGCGCCCGGAACATCACCTGCCGGCGGCCGGGGCTGTTCTTTTCCCAGCCGTCCAGAAGCGCCTTCACCTGCATCCGCTGAAGGCCGTCCTGGCTGCCGCAGAGGTCGCAGGGAATGATCGGGTAATCCATCGCGCGCGCGAAGCGGTCGCAGTCCGCCTCGGCCACATGGGCGAGCGGGCGGTAGACGAAAAGGTCGCCCTCCTCGTTCACCAGCTTGGGCGGCATGGTGGCGAGGCGCCCGCCATGGAAGAGGTTCATGAAGAAGGTCTCGAGGATGTCGTCGCGGTGGTGGCCGAGCACCACCGCAGAGCATCCCTCCTCCCGCGCGATGCGGTAGAGGTGCCCGCGCCGGAGCCGGGAACAGAGCGCGCAGAAGGTCCGGCCCTCCGGCACCTTGTCGGTCACGATCGAATAGGTGTCCTGATACTCGATCCGGTGCGGCACGCCCATCCGCTCGAGAAAGGCGGGCAGCACCGTGGCCGGAAAGTTCGGCTGGCCCTGGTCGAGGTTGCAGGCCAGCAGATCCACCGGCAACAGCCCCCGCCATTGCAGTTCGGTGAGCGCGGCGAGCAGCGTGTAGCTGTCCTTGCCCCCCGACAGGCAGACGAGCCAGCGCGCGCCGCGCTCGACCATGCCGTATTGTTCGACGGCCTCGCGCGCCTGGCGCACGATGCGCTTGCGCAGCTTGCGGAACTCGGTGCTCTGCGGTGCGCCCGCGAAAAGCGGGTGGATGTCGTCGGCGGTGTCCTTCATGCCTGCCGATTACCCGATCTCGCGCCCTCTGCCTAGCGCCGGATGCGGGCGACGTGGCCTCGCCGCCGCCTTCCAGCCCGCTATGTTCCGCGAGGAAGCCCAGCCCTGCGGAGCGACCATGCGCCTTCTTGCCCTGATCTCGTTGTTTCTCCTCGCCGCTTGCGCCGGGCGTCCGTCTCTCGAAGACCCGAAGCTCAGCGACCGTGCGCTCGACCTCGAGCGGTTCTTCGACGGCGAACTGGTGGCCTACGGGCAATTCCAGGACGTGTTCGGCACGGTGCGCCGCCGTTTCGAGGTCGAGATCGACGGGCGCTGGGACGGCCGGACGCTGACGCTGGTGGAGGATTTCGTCTACGAGGACGGTTCCACCGAGCGTCGCGTCTGGGATCTGGTCAAGACCGGGCCGCAGACCTGGCGCGGCACGGCGCCCGGCGTGATCGGTGCGGCGCTCGGCGAGGAGCGGGGCGATACCTTCAACTGGCGCTACACCATCGACCTGCCGGTCCCGGGCGCGAACGGCGATGCCGAGACGCTCCGCGTGAGTTTCGACGACTGGATGTGGCTTCTGAGCGAGGACCGGCTTCTCAACATCGCCTACATGCGGCGTTTCGGCGTGCCGATCGGTCAGGTCGTCATCACCTTCGAAAAACGCCGCTGAGAGGCCCGGCGCATAGCGACATCGGCAAATTCGCGGTGTCGTGGCGCGTGCCCGCCGTCGGGGCCGCCGCGAGCCGGTATCCGCTTCGGGCCTCAGCGCTCCTTGGGGTCGGGGACCGGGTCCACGCCCTGTCCGCCCCAGGGGTGGCAGCGCCCGATCCGCCGTGCGGCGAGCCATGTGCCCCGAAACGCCCCGTGCCGCTCGAGCGCCTCGAGCGCGTAGGCCGAGCAGGTCGGATGGTAGCGGCAGTTGAAGCCCACCCAGGGCGAGAAGATCAGCCGATAGGCCCGGACCGGCAGGGCGACGATGCGCGCCAGCGGGCTCATCCGCGGCGCCCGTGAAGCCGCGACAGCGCGGAGCGCAGGTCGTCGAGGAGATCGGGGAACGGGCGCGCGACGGTGACGTCGGGGCGACCGACGAGCACGTAATCCCAGCCGGGGCGGCCCGCGTCGGCCAGCACCTCGCGCGCCACGGCGCGCAGCCGGCGCTTGGCGCGGTTGCGGGTGACGGCGTTGCCGATCTTCCTGGAGCAGGTGACGCCCCAACCGATCGCGTCTCGCCCGTCGTGCCGGTCGCGGGCCTGGACCAGCATGCCGGGCATGGCCTGACGTCGGGCCTTGGCGCAGGCCAGGAACTGGGCGCGCTTCGTCAGCCCTTCCATACGCGTGGACAAGGCCGCCGCCCCTCGGGTGCCAGTCGTCAGGCCGTGCAGGGGGGCCTCCGGCGGGGTCATGCCACGCCCGGCCGCGCCGTTCAGGCGGTCAGCTTCTTCCGGCCGCGTGCGCGCCGGGCATTGACGATCTTGCGGCCGGCCTTCGTGGCCATCCGCGACCGGAACCCGTGGCGCCGCTTGCGGACCAGGTTCGAGGGTTGATACGTGCGTTTCATCGCGCTCTCTCCGTCCTCGCGCAGGCGGGGCGCGCGCCGGGCCTGCATGGAATGTCGAAGCCCGCCCTTTACCGACGCGTGCCGTGCCTGTCAAACGTCAAAGCCGGGGGGCCTTGTAACAAACAGCGTATCACGCGGCGGCTTTCGGCCGCCGCCATGTTTCAGGTCCGGCCGCGTGGCGGCCTGGCCGCCACCTTGGTTCAAGCGCGCGTGAAGCCCCTGTCGCGCGCCGCGTCCGTGCCTCATGTTGGCCGGGTAACACGCCCTTGCCCGAAAGGCCCGCCCGAGTGAGTGAAATGACGACACCCAGCCAGCGTGGCGGCCTCGTCCGCCGTCTTCCGCTCATCGCCATTCTCATCGTGGCCGTGATCGGCGCGGTGGCGTTCCGCGACGTCCTGGACTTCGATGCGCTCGCCCGGCACCGCGAGGCGCTTCTGGCCTATCGCGACAGCCATTACTGGGCCGTGCTGGGCCTTTTCCTGCTGTCCTACGTCGCCATCGTGGCCTTTTCGCTGCCGGGCGCGACGGTGGCCACGCTGACCGGCGGGTTCCTTTACGGGACCTTCCCCGGGGCGCTCTTCAACGTGCTGGGCGCCACCATCGGCGCCACGCTGATCTTCCTCGCCGCGCGCTGGGGGCTTGGGGAACGCTTCGCCGCGCGGCTCAACGCCTCCGAGGGGCTGGTGCGGCGCATCAAGGCCGGGCTGGACGAGAACCAGTGGTCGATGCTGTTTCTCATCCGCCTCGTGCCGGCGGTGCCGTTCTTCCTGGCCAACATCGTGCCCGCCTTCCTCGACGTGCCGCTCCGGCGCTTCGTCATCACCACGTTTCTGGGAATCATTCCTGGGGCGGTGGTCTACACTTCGGTCGGCGCGGGGCTGGGCGAGGTCTTCGCCCGGGGCGAGCGCCCCGATCTGGGCATCATCTTCGAGCCCCGGGTGCTCTTGCCGATTCTCGGGCTCGCGGCGCTTTCGGCGCTGCCGATGCTGCTCAAGGCCGTGCGCGGCCGGAAGGGGATCTGAGTCATGGCCGTGATCAGCACTGATCTTCTCGTCATCGGCGCGGGCTCTGGCGGGCTCTCGGTGGCCGCGGGCGCCGTCCAGATGGGGGCCGACGTCACGCTGGTCGAGGGCGGCGAGATGGGCGGCGACTGCCTCAACTACGGCTGCGTCCCTTCGAAGTCGCTCATCGCCTCGGCCAAGGCGGCCCACGCGATCGCCCATCCCGCCGCGCCGGGCGTGACGCCGGGCGCGGCGGATCCGGATTACGCCGCGGCGATGGCGGGCGTGCAGGAGGTGATCGCGCGGATCGCGCCGCATGACAGCCAGGCGCGGTTCGAGGATCTGGGCGTGCGCGTGATCCGCGCATGGGCGCGCTTCCGGTCGCCCCGCGAGGTGGAGGCGGGCGAGCACGTGATCCGCGCCCGGCGTATCGTTCTCGCCACCGGGTCCTCGCCGCTCGTCCCGCCGATCCCCGGCCTCGCGGAGGTGCCCCATCTGACCAACGAGACGCTGTGGGACCTGCGCGAGTGTCCGCGGCACCTCATCGTCATTGGCGGCGGCCCGATCGGCATCGAGATGGCGCAGGCCCACCGCCGCCTCGGATCCGGGGTGACGGTGATCGAGGGCGCCCGCGCGCTGGGCCGCGAAGACCCCGAGGCCGCGGCGCTGATCCTCGACCGTCTGCGCGCGGAAGGCGTCGCGATCGAGGAGAACGCGCCGGCCGCGGAGGTGCGCGGCAGCGACGGGGCCATCGAGGTGGTCGCAGAGGATGGACGCGTCTTTGAAGGCAGCCACCTTCTCGTCGCCGTGGGGCGGCGCGCCAACACCGACACGTTGAACCTGGGCGCGGCCGGGATCGAGACCACCCGCACCGGGGTCAGGGTGGACGGGCGGCTTCGCACCACGAACCGCCGCGTCTTCGCCATCGGCGACGCGGCGGGCGGGCTGCAGTTCACCCATCTCGCGGGCTACCACGCCGGCATCGTGATCCGTCAGGCGCTTCTGGGGCTGCCGGCCCGCGCGCGCACCGACCACATCCCCCGCGTGACCTACACCGCGCCCGAGCTTGCGCAGATCGGCCTGACGGAGGCGGAAGCGCGCGACGCGCATGGCGCGCGCCTTGAGGTGGCGCGGTTCGACTATTCCGGCAACGACCGCGCCCTCGCCGAACGCAAGCCCGAGGGATTCATCAAGGTGATGGTCGCGCGCGGCAAGCCCGTCGGCGTCACCATCGCCGGACACCAGGCCGGCGAACACATCAATCTCTGGGCGCTCGTCCTCGCGAACGGGGTGTCGATGAAGTCCGTCACCGCGATGGTTTCACCCTATCCGACGGTAGGGGAAATCTCGAAGCGGGCGGCCGGGGCCTATTTCTCTCCGAAGCTCTTTGATAATCCTCTGCTGAAACGCGTCGTGGGCATGGTGCAGCGTTTCCTGCCCTGACGCCCCTCGACGGGACGGCCATGCTCAGCTCTCTTTCGGGACGCTTCCTGATCCTCACCGTCGTCTTCGTGATGATCGCGGAGGTGCTGATCTTCGTGCCCTCGGTGGCGCGCTTCCGCGAGGACTACCTGCTCGCCCGGCTGGAGCGGGCGCAGATCGCATCGCTCGCACTGCTGGCCGACGACATGATCGACCCGGAGCTCGAGGTCGAGCTGCTGGAGAATGCCGGGGTGCTGAACGTGGTCCTGCGCCGCGACGAGGCGCGGCAGCTCGCGCTTTCCTCCCCGGTCCCGGCGCCGGTCGCGGCCACCTACGATCTGCGCGATCCCTCGCCCCTCGTGCTGATCCGTGACGCGCTGGCGCGGCTCGCGGACCCGGAGGAACGCGTCATCCGGGTGATCGGCGCGCCGCTGCGCGAGGCGGGGCAGCTGATCGAGGTGACCATGCTCACCGCGCCGCTTCGCGCGGCGATGATCGACTACGGCCTGCGCATCCTCCTGCTCTCGGCGGTGATCTCGTTCGTCACAGCCGGGCTGCTGTTCCTCGCCGTCCGCGCGATCCTCGTGAAGCCGATCGAGCGTCTCGTGGGGCACATGCGCCGCTACGCGGCGGCACCGGAGGACGCCAACCGCATCATCCGTCCCGGCAACGGCGTGCGCGAGCTGCGCGAGGCCGAGGACGCGCTCGCACGGATGCAGACGGAGCTGACCCACGCACTGCGCCAGAAGGACCGCCTGGCGCGGCTCGGCGAGGCGGTGGCCAAGATCAGCCACGACCTGCGCAACATCCTGACCTCCGCACAGCTTTTCACCGACCGCATCGGGGGCAGCGAGGATCCGATGGTGCGCCGCATGGCACCGAAGCTGGTGAATTCGATCCGCCGCGCGGTGGCCCTTACCGAAAGCGTCCTTGCCTTCGGGCGGGCCGAGGAGCCGCCGCCCGCGCTGACCCGCGTGCCGCTGGCCGAGGTCGTCTCGGACGTGATCGACAGCGAGCGCCTCGCGGTGGAGGACAGCCAGGAGGTCAGTTTCTCGGAGGACATCCCGGCCACGCTCGCCGTGCGCGCAGATCCCGAGCAGCTTCACCGCACGCTCGCGAACCTCGTGCGCAACGCGCGCCAGGCGATCACGGGGACCGGACGTTCCGGAGAGATCTGCGTCTCGGCGCGGGAAGAGGACGATTGCTGGATCATTTCGGTCACCGACACCGGTCCCGGCCTGCCGCCCAAGGCGCAGGAGCACCTCTTCAGCCCCTTCCAGGGCGGCGCGCGGAAGGGCGGATCGGGCCTCGGCCTCGCGATCGCGGCGGAACTGATGCGCGGACATGGCGGAACGCTGGAACTGACGCGCACAGGACCGGAGGGCACCCGGTTCACCATCCGGCTGCCCACCGGCGATTGGGGCTGAACGGGATTTTCCGCTTGCACCCCCGGGCACCTCCCTTTATCCCAGCCACCCGTGCACCGGTAGCTCAGCTGGATAGAGTACCTGACTACGAATCAGGGGGTCGGGGGTTCGAATCCTCCCCGGTGCGCCACTTCCCCTCTACAGCGTCCAATCCGGATACGTTCTCGCCGCGCCGCTATGCCGAAGGCGCGACCCGTTTGCGCGGTATGCCCGTTCGCCCCGGAAGGCCGCGGGCGCCAGTGCGGGCGCGTCCAGGTCGAACTCCGCACGTGCATCGCAGCCTGTTTTGCGCGCCCCCATGCCGCAACCGGGCAGGTCTCTTGCCGAGGCGGCGCTACGCCTGCGCGAGCGAGAGAAAGACAAGCGCGGCAGCCAGAAACGCGACGCCCATGGGAAAGCCGGAGCTTTTCCGCAGCGCGGTCCATTGCGGGGCGCGCTCCTCGGATCCGTGGATACGGGCCGCGCTTACCGCGATCGCCGAGGCCACGATGCCGACCGAAAGGCTGAGCATGAAGAGCGCAACCTCACCCGAGGGAACGAACAGGATGAACACGGGGAAGAACTTGGCGTCTCCGCCGCCGATGATCCGGGCGGCGAAGAGGGCGAAACACACCACCAGAGCGATGCCGGCCGCCAAGAGCCGCGCCAAGAGTTCACCGCTGCCGAGCACGGAGGCGGTCGCCAGGAACAGCAGCCCGCAGAGCACGACAAGATACTTGGGTATCCGGAGGCTGCGCAGATCGCTCATGGCCACCGCGACGAGAAGCGGCAGTGCCAGCATCAGGGGCAGAAGCTGCGGGTCCATGTCAGGCCGCCCCGAGCAGGCTGACATGCGAGGTCTGGCGCTCCTCTATCGAGATGAGGCGATGCGAAAGTTCGAAGAAATCGCTGACCTCCAGTTTTTGATAGATGTTTCGCAGATGGCCTCGCACGGTATGCGGGCTGACGCCGAGTTCTTCGGGAAGCGCCTTGTAGGAACGCCCGCGGCTGACAAGGTAGCAGATGCGGAATTCCGACCGGGTCAGGCCGTAACGGTTGTCTTCCGACAGCACTGGTGGGTCTTCCGTAAACGCGGCATCTGGCCGAAGGCCGCGCCGGCAGGTCAGCGCATCGACGATGACGCCGGGCCTCCGCTGCCGGTAGACGCGGGACAGGGTCGCGCCGACATCATCGAGCATGGTCAGCCGCTCGCCCTCGAGTGGCGCTCGGAAATGAAGCTCCAGCCGGTCGACGTGGCTGCGCTCGATCTCCAGGAAGATGACAAGAATATCCCGGGTTCCGCTTGCCCGCCGCCACTCGTCCAGCACATGGGCATTGCCGTCGTCGGGCGGACCGATCCGTGACAGCAGAAAGCTGGCGCCGCATTTCATGCGGAAAGGGTCTGTGGGAACTACGTTGTCGCAAAAGGCCCGCGTCAGCCTTTGCAGGGAAGAGGCCGGGCGCGCGCTTTGGAAGGCGATCTGTGACGTCATCTTTCCGGCCCCACGTCGACTGAGAAGGCCGGCTTCGGCGCCGAGCGCGACGCACAGGTCACGAAGCGCGATTTCGAATGGCGCCTCGCCGCGGAGACAGGTGGCGAAAACCATGATCGCCTCGAGCGTGCCGACATGCCGGGAAGAACTGATTACCATTTTGTTCACACCTGTTTACGAAAACACATGTCCACCGGCTTCGAACGGTGGTGAACAAATAGTTGACGTTGTGAGGTGCTACGTTAACCTGTCGATTGGGCAACATTGCGTTTCCAGTCGGAAAGCGAGGGGTCTCCCCTCGACATTGCATCCGGCCCGCCCTAGGGCTTCCGCCATCAAGATGCATGTCTTAGCCAGCTGCGAAGTAGTTGATATACCTTATGATAACCGGCCCGAGCGTGAGCGACACGATGGCCGGCAGCATCAGCAGCGCCATCACGGCGGACATCTGGACCGGCAGCTTGTTGGCCTTCTCCTGTGCCTTGAGTTCGCGCTTCATGCGCATCTCCTCGGCGTAGGTTGTCAGCGCATCCGAAATGGACGTTCCGAATTGCATGGATTGTAGAACGACGTTTACGAAAGACGTGACCTCGTCGACTCCTGTCCGGCGCCCCATGTCCACTAGCGCGCGTGCCCGATCGCGGCCTGCCTGGATCTCGCTCTGGGCGAGAAGAAGCTCTTCCGAAAGATGCGGGGCGACTTCGTGAATCTCCTCGGCGACACGGATCATCGCGGCGTCGAACCCCATGCCGGCCTCAACGGAAATCTGGATGAGGTCGAGCGCGTTCGGGAACGCGTCCTCGATCGCCTGCCTGCGCTGCTTGACCAGGCGGTTCAGCCAGATTGCCGGGGCGAAGAAGCCGATCGCCGCAAGCAGGGCCA
This sequence comes from Rhodosalinus sp. 5P4, assembly GCF_041365695.1. NCBI lineage: Bacteria > Pseudomonadati > Pseudomonadota > Alphaproteobacteria > Rhodobacterales > Paracoccaceae > Rhodosalinus > Rhodosalinus sp. 5P4. The sequence goes on along the minus strand of NZ_JBGFSJ010000004.1, from coordinate 290,849 downwards.
GGGACTGGACGAGAAACAGCGAGGACATGCCTGAAAGCCCGTCCGCGAGAACGGCGGGCACCCAGAGTTCCGGGCTGCGCGACAGGGCGACGAGGCCGATAAGGACCGCCGGCAGCCCGAGCCCCAGCCCGACGCGGATCGCGTAGAACCGCGCCACCGCCTTAGAGCCGCGAAAGCCGGCACGCGCCAAGGCGTGCTGCACCTGGAAACGCTCTTCCATCGTTTCCGGCGCAAGTGCTCCGGCCAGGCCGGTCGCATCGCGCCGGGCAAGCTTCACGAAATCACTTCGGGTCGCGGCCGCGCTCTGGCGGCGTCCGGTGCCCTCGATCCGCACGGCGGACGGGGATCTTTCGGTCGCCGCGCGTCCGAGCCCGTAGACCAGCAGCAAGCTGCCCACGGCGATACCGCCCAGAACGATCAACAGGAACGGATCTAGCATGACCAGCGCGGGCAAGACCTGCGACATGAGAATTCCTCCCTCAGAAACGGAAATTGACGAGCCGGTAGAGGACGAACGCGTTGAGAAGAACCAGCGCTACAACGGTCATCGCGAGCGGCTTGAAAAGCGGGTCGTCCATCACGTCGCCATAGAAGCTGGGCGCGGTGATCATGGTGAAAGAGAAGATCGCGACCGGCAAGAACGACAGCAGCAAGGCCGAGAGGCGCCCCTCGGCCGAGATCGCGTGCACCTTCCTGCGAAGCGTCAGCCGGCTGCGGATGACGCGGCTCAACGTCAGCAGCACGCGCGACAGGTCTCCGCCACTGCCATGCTGGATGCTGATAGAGGTCGAGAGGTAGTGGGCATCCTCGAGCCCGACCCGCTGCGCCATCTCGGCGAAGGCTTCCGGCAGATCCTGGCCGTAGATGATCTGATCGACCACGATCCCGAACTCGCTCGCGATGGGATCGTTCATTTCCTCTGCCACGCTGCGGATCGTTGTGTTCAGCGGGTGCCCGACCTTCAGGCCGCGCGCCATGAGTTCCAGCGCGTCGGGCAACTGTTGCGTGAGGCGATCCATGCGCTTCTGGCGCGCCACGCCCACGAACATCAGCGGCAAGAGCAGAAACAGGCATGCCGCAAGCGACAGTCCCGGGAGCGGGCCAAGAACGCTGGAAGACACCGATGCGAACACCGCGAAACCCGACAGACCGGCAAGGACGAAAAGGCGGGGGGACATCGCGATGCCGGCCTGCGACAACGCCACGGGAAGATTGCCAACAAGGGGCAGCCGTGCCAGGAAACCCGTCTTCGGCTCGGGCTTGAGTAGCGCCAGGATGTCCTCGGGGCTTTTTCCCGCCTCGATCATCCGCATCCTGCGGTTGCGCGCCTCCCGCCGGTCCTCCCCTGCGCTCAGGGCCTGTCTCAGCCCCTCGAAGGCGACGAGCACGCCCAGGAAGATGCCAGCGTAGAGCATCAACTGCATAGGCTCGTATCCGGATGGCTGGAGCAGCGCACGAAGCGTGTCCAGGGAAAGCACCACCTCGCCGAGGCCGAGAAACGAAAGGTCAATTTTCATGGCGGCCTCCCGGCCGGAAGCTGATCTGACTCATGTCCACACCCGCCGCGGCCAGCTCGACCGCCCGCTTGGGCCGAATCCCGGTGGCCTCGAAACGGCCCAGGACGCGCCCGTTCTCGTCGACGCCAGTGCGCTTGTAGACGAAGAGCTCCTGCATGGTGATCACGTCACCTTCCATGCCGGTCACCTCGGAGATCGACACCACGCGCCGAGAGCCGTCGGAGAGTCGCGTGAGCTGAAGGACGAAATGCAGCGCCGACGCGATCGTGGCGTGAACGGTCGAGTGCGGCAGCTCGAGGCCGCTCATCTGTACCATCTGCTCCACGCGGGACAGGGCGTCCCGCGGACTGTTCGCATGCACCGTGGTCATCGAGCCGTCATGGCCCGTGTTCATCGCCTGAAGCATGTCGAAGGCTTCCGCACCACGCACCTCGCCCACGACGATCCTGTCGGGCCGCATGCGCAGGGCATTGCGCACAAGATCCCGCTGATGGACCGCGCCGCTTCCATTGGGGCTTGCCGGCCGGGTCTCCAGGCGCAGCACATGATCCTGCTGGAGCTGGAGTTCCGCGGCGTCCTCGATCGTCACGATCCGCTCGTGCCGGCCGATAAAGGAGGACAGCGCGTTCAGGATCGTGGTCTTGCCCGAGCCGGTCCCCCCCGAGATCAGGATGTTCATGCGGGCCTTGACGAGCGCGTTGAGAAACGTGGCGGCGTTCTCGTCCAGTGCGCCGTTCTCGACGAGCCGGGTCATCGTCAGCGGCACCTTGGCGAATTTCCGGATCGACAACGAAGGCCCGTCGACGGCGCAGGGTCGGATGATGGCATTGACGCGGCTGCCGTCGGCCAGGCGGGCATCGACCCATGGTTGGCTCTCGTCGATCCGGCGGCCGACGCGGGATACGATCTTGTCGATGATGCGGAGCAGGTGGCGCTCGTCGCGGAAGCGGCAGTTGACCTTTTCCAGGACACCGCCGCGTTCGACGTAGACCTTGTCGTGTGCGTTCACCAGGACATCGTTGATCGTCGGGTCCGCGAGAAGCGGCTCGAGCGGGCCGAAGCCCAGCACCTCGTGGAGCAGCTCCTCGATGATCTTCTTTAGTTCGAGGCTGTTGAGAGGACGCCCTTCGGTCTTCAGGAATTCGTTCACCAGGCCGGAGACCTCGCGGCGCAGTTCGTCCTCCTCGATCTTGTCGATAACCGCCAGGTTAAGCCGGTCGAGCAGGTGTTCATGGAGCTGCGTCTTGAGTTCCAGCCAGTCATGATCGATCTGGGCCTGCTCGGCATTGTCCCGCTCCGCCCGCTCCGAATTGAAATCGAGATCGATGACGTTCGCGTTGGACGGTGCCGGCGCGCTGCGGTGTGGACGGTTGAACTCTCGAAACATCTTCAGCCCTCTTTATCGGTCGTGTTTTTTGGTTGGTCGTTTCAGTGCGCATGCATCGACGCATGATCCCGGGGCGGCAGGTCGCGTGCGATGTCCCGTGCGAGTTTCCGAACCGCCTTCGCGAGGCGGCTGCGCGGCGCGACGTCGAACAGCGTCTTTCCGCGGTCGAGCCCTTCGCGCGCCGGCCTTGTGTCGAGCGGCAGCCAATGGTCGAAGGTCCGGTCGAGCAGCTTCATTGCCGCGCGATGATGCTGGGCGAGCATCATCGGCCGGGATTCCAGCGCCGCAACGACCTCGATCGCCAGACCCGGCTGCTCGGCGGTGAAGAAGTCCATGAGCTTCTTGCACATCCGGATCGAAGGCACCGTCACGTCGCTCGCGATCAGCATTCGATCCGTTTGCGCGAGAACCGGCTCCAGCCAGGACACCAGCGGCCCAGGTAGGTCCACGACCACATAGTCGTGGGTTCGCATGAGTGTGTCGAGCATGGCGGCGACCTGTTCGCTCGTCACCGCGTCGAGCGGCGTGAAGCGCTCGGGCGCGGGGATGACTGTGACGCCGCAGGCTGCCCGGACCTGGCAGTTCTCGATGTAGGCGCGATCGGGAACGTTGCCCTCGATCGCCATCCGGTAGATCCCATTGTTGGCGTCGACATCGAGCATCGACGCCACGGTGCCGAACTGGATGTCGAGATCGAGGATCGCGACGGAGGCGCCATGCCTGCGATTGCGAAAGCCCGACTTCGCCTGCAGCGCGTCGGCAAGGTTCACCGCTAGCGTCGTCTTGCCGACGCCGCCACGTGCTCCTGCGACCGTGATGACCTTGCCCAGCGTGTTGCGCCCGGTCCAGAGCGCGGGAAGTTGTGCCGCGCGGCGCTCTCGCCACTTCGCGACCTCGCCGGCGAGGTCGGTCTCGAGGACCGATCGCGGCATCACGTCGTCTGCGCCGGCACGGCTCAGCGCCCGGGCCTGGGACAGCGGAACGTCCTCTTCTGTCAGCGCGATCAGGATCGCGTTGGGTGCCCGCGCCTGCGACAGTTGCCGAAGGGCGCTGATTTCCGCCGGATCGTTCGGATCGGTTTCGCAGAGCAGGATGTCGTGCTGGCTCGCCAACGGGTGAGCCTGACCGTTCAGCGAAGAGAGCGTTCCCGGCTGCGCCGTGACGCGCATCGCCGTTCCGGGTTGAAGGATCCGGTCGATGGTGATCGGCAGGGCGTCGTCCTGCCCTATCAGGAGGATGGAGGTGGGTGCTTCGGACATGGGATCGACTCCCTTTCTGGTTAACCGGCTGAACCGACCGCGAGATCCTCGGCCGGGAGAGTGACACTCATGTTTGGGAAGGCGACGCGGCCACCGAGCTCGCTGCCCGTTTGGTTGCCGGGTACGGCGAGGGCCGCAAGACCCGCGAGCGGGGTGACAAAGTCGAAACTGGCGCCCGTCAGCTCAAGCGTGACGAGCGGAACATACGGGCCGCCGAGAAATCCGAGCCGTTCGTCGAAGGCGTAGGAAATCGTCACGTCTTCCGGCCGAACGGTATTGGGCACGACGTTCCGGATCCGATCCCAGATTTCGCTCGCCGTCCCGTCGCTCAGGTCGAGCCCACAGGAAATGGTTCCGGGATTGGCGCATACGCCGCCAAGGCGGCACGGGGTTCCGAACCGGGACGGCGCCGTGCCACCTGGCTGCTGGGCCGGCCGCGTGTGCGTCGCGGGAACACCCGCGCAGGCGGGCGGCCGCACCACGGCCACGCGCGCGCCGCGCTCCATGGCCTTTTGCGTCATCACGAAATCGGAACCGTAACGGCCGAAATCTACCAGTGCGAAAAAGATAAGTAGGAACAGCGGAAGCACGAGCGCATATTCGAGCATCGCTGCACCGCGCTGATCCCGCCAGAAGCGGCGCAGCTCGCAGGCGATATGTCCGGCAGGGCGTTTCATAGGCCGAAGCCCCTTGCGTCCGCGCTGATTGTCGCGGTCACGGGATCGAGGGTCGTGCCCCAGAGGCGGGTCACCCCCGAGAAAGGGAATGTCAGCCGAAGGTCTGCCGAGACGGACACCACGGGGACCGGATCGTTCCGGAAGCCGCCTGTCACGCAGCGCAGCGCCGGGGTCACCTCCTCGATCGTGATGTTCGCGGGAAGCACGCTGCCTCCGCCAAGGCTTTGCTCGATCATCACGGTCAGATCGGCGTCGTAGCCTGCGACGGACCCCCCGCTGTCGCAGATGTCGAGCGGCGCGACCCGCGCCAGGTAGCGCGAGGCCTCGCGCACGCCGGTGACCGCGGCCTGGTAGCCCCAGAAAAGACGCCCGCCTTCCACGACGACGGCGAAGAGCAGCAGCATCAGCGGAAGGACGAAGGCGAACTCCACAAGCATGGTGCCCTGTTCGCCGCGCCGGAACCTCAGGATGGATGCACGCGTTATCATGGGGTCACCGATAAAGCTGGACGATGTCGTGAATGACGCCGCCTTCGCCCTGGCCTTCCGCGCTGCCCAGCACCTCGGCGAAGACGTCCTGCGTGGACGGTTCGCCCGGTTCCGTCAGGAAGAGGCGCACGAATTCCTTCACTGGCACGTTCCTCGCGTTCCCGGCGACCGGGTTCGCGGTGCAGTCGATGCCCGCGGCGATGATCACCCGGCGTTCGGGATCCGCGCTCGGCCGGCCGCAGCTGGCCTCGAAATCGGCCGGCTCCGAGAGAAGAGCGCGCGCCTCCGCGGCGTTCGCGATCTCGGCGAGGTAGACCTCGTATCGGGTCGCGGGCGCGGCCGGCAGCCAGGCCGGTGCGGTACCGCCATAGTTCGTGGCGATGTAGTCCGACATCGAGAAGACACCATCGCCGATCCGGACATCAGGCGCGCATGTCCCGGCGTCCAGGCAAGCGTCGCGCGGCAGCCCGATCGAGATGGGCGAGTCTTCGGCGCGGCAGTTGCCGCCCACGGTGTTGCCGTCCATCACGTTGGGGGCCGGCCCGAAATCGGGATCGCTGCGCCGGTTGTTCATGGTGCCGCTGTAGAGATCGAAGCGAACGTTGAGCCCCGCGGCCATGTTCCCTTGGCTCTGGCCCGGGCTGGTATCAACCCCCCGCTGCACGAAGCACTGCGACCGCAGCCGCGCGGCGGCGAGAAGGCACGCCTCCAGCGGTTGTCCGTTCACCCCGGCGCAGGGACCGGCCGGATCCGCCTGAAGACCGGTGCTCGGGTTCAGGAACCCAAAATTGCCCGGTCCCCAGGACGTGCCCCCCTGGCCGGCGCGCAGGCGGATCATCGTGCCCCTGGCGGCACTCGCCTCGAAGCCGGGCGGCACGCATAACATCATCGGTGTGATGTCGCACGCATAGCGCGTAAAACCCGCCACCGCCTCGGCGCCGACGTCCTCGCCTACCGGGGTGTTGCCCGTGAGCGCGGCGAAGGCGCGCGCGAAGGGCAGGTGCACCTGCCGCGGGCGGATCGTGACATGCGCGTAGATGGCATCGGCCGGGTCGGTGGTGACGAAGCCCGTTACCGGGTCCCTGTCGTTCGCGGGCAGGCCGCTCAGGTAGACGACGGTCGCATCGACCGCGCCCGTCAGGGCCTGGGCACCTTCCGCGAAGGTCTGGCCGCCCTCGACCAGCGAACCGGTCGCCGCGTTCGCCCGCGCGATCGCGTCCGGCTCGCCGTCAAGCTCGCCCGCCGCGGCCAGCGCCACGTTGTCGGCGAACGACTGCAACTCGGTCTGCGTGGTTGCGAGCCGGCCCATGTCGAAGACGAGCGCCGCCATGCCAAGCATCACGGCCATCGACACCGCGGCGAGGATGATCACGCCGCCATGCTCGTCGCGGGCAAAGGCTTCAAGATGGTGGCGCGGCGCTTTCATGGCTCAGTTCACCTCTATTTCCTGGACGGAGTCGGTGCCGCGGCGCACGCGGATCGTCGCCGACGGCGCCGCGTTTTCCGCGACGGGCGATTTCTCGCGTAGCAGGTCCGACAGGCGCAGACTGTCCAGGGGTTCGTCGACGACGTTCTCGAGCGAGCGCAGCGAAAGGCTCAGCGTGCCCGCCTTCTGCGCGAGGGCGAGCCGCTGGCTCTGCTCGGGCGTCACCTCGACCGTCACGGTCCGGTAGAGCATCGGTTTGTCCACTTCCTCGTCAGAGGACTGGTCCACGCCGATCACCCTGATGTTCTGAAGGATCGTCACCGCGCGAAGCTCTTCGTTGCGACCCTGGGTCAGCACCACGTCCACGAAGTCGCCGGGGGTGACGAAGCCGCCAACGGCCGTTTCGGCATCCACCTTGATCGCCATCGCCCGGCTGTTGTCGCCCAGCGTCTGCACGATCGTGACCTTCTCGCCGAAGTCAGAGACCTTGGAACGGATCAGCAGCTCGCCCTGCGAGAGTGCGCGCTTGGCGCGACGCGGCGGGTTGCCCGGCGCGGGGATCACGTTCGTCACATCCGTGAAGCTGCCCGACGGCACACTTTCGGAAGGCCAACTGATCGTTGTCAGCATGTGCGCCTCGATCGGATGTCCGAAGGGGATATCCTGGGCCGCGGCGATGACGCTGACGACGGCGGGCTGCTCGGCGCGCGCGAGGTCGGCATCCGTGATGTCGAGATAGTGCCGCGCGGCATAGACCGACCCGCCCGCGACGCCGAGCCCGACAAGGGCCATGAAGATGGAGCCGAAGCGCATGCCTTTTCCTTTCCTTCGTTTGTCCGTGCGGAGGTTTTTCGACTATCTGCCGCGCAGTTCCGCGGTCGCCGCGAACAGATTTCCGTTCGTCTGCTGGCCAAGCGCCACGAGCGCGGCCGTTCCGACCGCCACCGCCAGAAGGATCGCGATCGCATATTCCACCAGCGTTGCGCCGGCATCGCAGGCGTAAAGGTCCTTAAGGCGCGTCTTGAGATGGCAGGTCATCGCGCGGGCTCCGCGGTTTTCTGGAGGGCGGCGACTGCGGGCGGCGTCCGCCCGCAGTCGCACGGGGGGTATTGTTACCGTTGAGCCGCAGCCGTTTCCGCCGCACCCAGGTTGGTGTTGACCTGACCGGCCAGCGTAACCAGGGCACCGGTGCCGACGATCACGGCAAGAACGACGGCGATGCCGTACTCGACCAGCGTGGCGCCCTCGTCACAGCGGATCAGGCGCTTGAAGTTCTTCACAAAAAAATCGCGCATGGCGCATTTCCTCTTCACTTGGACTGTTGAGCCGCCGGAGTGGCGGGGACCGGCCTTCACCGGACCCCTTGTTGATACCCGGGTCCCGGCGTGCTTCGCGCCGCCTCAAACGTCCGAAAAAACAACCCTGAAATGATTCCTCGGACGGAATCGAAAGGAATGCGGCGGAATTAGAGCAAGATTAAGAGAATCGTGATCCGGCACGATTCGGGCCCGGGGTGCGCGCGGATCAGTCCCCGGTCGGCCTCTTCTCCGGCTTTCCGGCGGCCAGCCCGGCGAGCCGCCTAGCGACACGCCTCTGTCGCTCCGGCGCGTTCAGAGGCGCTTCGACGGGCTGTCTCGGGTCTTTGGATGCGTCGTGGCGGCCGGCGGGCGCATCCACGCCGGTGCATCAGCGCAATCCTGTCGGGACGCAGCAAGATCATCGCTGATCTCGCGCGCCGCCCGTCGAGGCAGGGCCGCGTTCACGGGGGTCGGGAAGCCGGGTTCGACGCGCCCGAGGCGCGCACCCCAGCGCGGACCGGTCGAGCGGTCCCGATGCTGCGGAGGATCCCCGGGATGGCCTGCAAGTCGGCGCAATGCCGGTTCTTGGCGAGCTTGAAACCAGTGTGGTGGGGTTGGTAGCGGAGGAGGGACTTGAACCCCCGACACGCGGATTATGATTCCGCTGCTCTAACCGACTGAGCTACTCCGCCACGGCGACGTGGTGCCTAGGCGAGCGGGCGGGGGGCGTCAAGTGAAAACGAGGACGCAGGCGCGGGTTCCACGCGCCGCGCAACCGCGCTAAAGGGCGGGCATGCGCTGGACACTGCCCAACATACTGACCGTGTTCCGGCTCGTCGCGGCGCCGGGGTTGGCTGCGCTCTACCTGCTGTTGCCGCATCCGCTGGCGGACTGGGCAGCGCTCGTGCTTTTCCTCGGCGCCGCCGCGACCGATTGGGTGGACGGGCGGCTGGCCCGCGCCTGGGGGCAGGTCTCCCGCATGGGCGCCATGCTCGATCCCATCGCGGACAAGGCGATGGTCGCGGTGGCGCTTCTGGTGCTCGTGACCTTCTCGTCCTACTCCGCTTGGATCGTGCTGCCCGCGGCGCTCATCCTTTTCCGCGAGGTCTTCGTCTCGGGCCTGCGGGAGTATCTCGGCCCGGCGGTGGGCAGTCTGCAGGTCACCCGGCTGGCGAAGTGGAAGACGACGTTGCAGATGGTGGCCGTGGCCGTGCTGTTCGCCCACGGGATCTTCGAGCATCACGTCGGCATGATCGCCATGGGGATGGATCGGACGCTGGTGGAGGATATATTGGATGGGCGCGAGCAGGATCTGCACGGCCTGCGCGCCCTCCTCGCCGGCGCACTCTGGACCGGACAGGGGGGCGTCGCGCTGCTGTGGCTGTCGGCGGTGCTGACGCTCTGGACCGGCTGGGAGTATTTCCGCAAGGCCGTGCCGTATCTGAAGGACTGAACCGCCATGGATGTTCTCTATTTCGCCTGGGTCCGGGAGCGCATCGGGCTGCCGCGCGAGACCCTGCAGACCGAGGCCGCGACGGTGGCCGATCTTGTAGACGAGTTGCGCGCGCGCGAAGAGCGTTACGCCGCCGCCTTCGCCGACACCTCGGCGCTGCGTGTCGCCGTGGACCAGGAACTCGCCGATTTCGACGCGCCGCTCGCCGGCGTCCGCGAGGTCGCGTTCTTCCCGCCGATGACCGGGGGCTGAACGCCATGCGCGTGATCGTGCAGGACGCCCCCTTCGATTTCGGCGCAGAGGCCGGCGCCTTCTCCGGCGCGCAGCACGGGCAGGGCGCGGTCGTCACCTTCGCCGGGATCGTCCGCGACACGGAGGCGGGCGACCTGAAGGCGATGGAGATCGAGCATTACCCCGGCATGACGGAGAAGGCGCTCGCGACGATCGCGGAAGAGGCGCGGGCCCGCTGGAGCCTCGGGGACGTTCTCGTGATCCACCGTCACGGCCGGCTCGCGCGGGGCGAGACGATCATGATGGTGGCCACCGCCGCACCGCACCGGGCGGACGCCTTCGCGGCGGCGGAATTCCTGATGGATTACCTGAAATCGCGCGCGCCCTTCTGGAAGCGCGAGATCACCGCGCGGGGCGCGGACTGGGTCGCGGCGCGGGAGGAGGACGAGGCCGCGCTCTCGCGCTGGTGAGGCGCGCGCGCCCGGCCTTGGATCAGCCCGCTTCCATCCGCTCGAGCCGGTTGCGCAGCTCCTCGGCCTCGTGCCGCGCATCCCGCAGGCCGTCCATGGCGGCGCGCAGTTCCGCCTCTGTCTGCGAAAGCTGGTTGGTGAGCTCGGCCTCGCGCTGCTGAAGATAGGTGATCGCCTGATCGCGCGTTTCCTCGGCGGCGTGCAGTTCCTGCGCCATGCGCTCCAGCTCGCCCATGTCGGCGCGGGAGACCCGCGTGAAGCGGTGCACCAGCCAGTGCGCGAACCAGCCCACTGCGAAGGCGACGAAGAGGATGACCGCGGTGACGATCACGAATTCCGTGCGGGTCATTGGCTTTCTCCGGCCGGAGGCTCTGCATCGGCGTCTTGCCGGTCGTCGTCCGCGGCAAGGCGCTCCAGCACGGCCTCTACCTCGGATACGGGGTCGGCGGGAAGCAGGCTGAACTCGATCCGCCGGTTGGTCTCCCGGCCCGCCTCGGTTCCGTTGTCGGCGATCGGGTCGCTCTCGCCGTAGCCGCGGGGCACGAAGGACGACGTCAGAACCCGGCGGTCGCGAAGCTCGGCCAGAACCGCCTCGGCGCGCTGCTGGCTCAGATCGAGGTTCATGGACTCGCGCCCCTGGCTGTCGGTGTGGCCCGCGATCTCCAGCGGCAAGGGGCCGCAGTCCCGCAGCACTTCGGCGATGTCGTCGAGGATGAGCCGCGCCGCGGAGTCGAGCGTGGCCGAGCCCGGCTCGAAGTTGATCTTCCGGCCCTCGGTGATCTCGTCGATCATCGCCACGCATTCCGCCGGGGTCGGCAGCGCCGCCTCGGGATCGAGCGCCTCGCGGTAGGCCACCTCGATGGAGAATTCCGACGACGCCCCCAGCTTCTCGGAAAGAAGGGAGGCGATCTCGGCGCTGGCCTCGGCCTTTCCGGTCTCGCCGCGGACGCGGATCGAATCGGGGCGGATCGTCACCGCGCCGTTGGCGAGCTGGGCGAGCGCCTCGAGCCCGGCCAGCACCCGCACCTGCCATTCGGCGGGCAGGCTGTCGTCCACCACCGCGGCGGTGTAGACGGCCGCGCTGCCGAACCGGGCGCGCGCGAAACTGTCGGCGATCGTGCGATTCGTCTCGCTCGAGATGCGCCCGCGCAGCTGCACCGAGCCTTCCGGGCTCAGCGTGGCGATGAATTCGCGCGGGCCGGTGTCGGTCTCGTCGGGAACCTCGGGCAGAACCGCGTCGAGCGCGAAGATGTCGGGCAGATCGGCGCCCAGCTCACCGGACACGCGCTCGAAGAGGGCGGGATCCGTGCCTTCCGCCGCGACGAGCGCCACGTCGGCATCGGTGATCGTCACCGAGCCGCCGCCCAGTTCGGCGAGCGCGGCAATGGCGCGCTCCGCCGCCTCGGGCCAGGCGCTGGAGGGCACGCCAAGCCCGATGCGGCAATCCGCCTTTCCGTCCATGCCGGCGGCGGCGGCGGCGGCCAGGATCCGCGCGCGCCCCTCCTCGGTCGAGGCGGAGCAGGCATCGAAGCGCGCGCCGCCCTCGTTGAGGACGAAGCGCAGCGTGAAGGGGCTGATCACCGGCCGCGGCGCCGAGATGTCGAGCGCGAGGCGCAGCGTATCGGGGACCTGGCGGGCGAACTCGGTCTCGAGGCTGCGTTTCTCGGCCGCGCTGTCGCTCATCGCGGTGATGGCCACGGCGCCCGCCTCTATCGAGATCTTCGCGCGGGGAAGACGCTCGAGCGTGGACAGGCCGAAGTCGAGCGCGTCGTCCCAGCCCTCGGGCGTGGGGTAGTCGGCCACCTCCATCAGATCCGAGACGCTGCCCCCCGCCACGCTCCCTTCCAGCCGCGCCACCATGCCCTCGCGATCCGTCGCCGCCGGCACCAGGCCGATCACCGAGACGCCGTCGTCGTTGCGCAGGATCTCGATGGAAAAGCGCGGGGGCGCCGGCCGCGAGGCTTCGGCCACGTTCACGTTGTCTATCACCCGCGCCGCGTCCACCACGCGTCCGGCGGTGGACAGCGCCCGGAACCGCTCCGCCTCGTTCGGGGCGGTGCCGATCAGGTAAAGCTGAAGGCCGTTGGCATCCACCTCCGCCCAGTGCAGCCCGGCGCGCGTGAGCTCGGTGCGCACCCCCTCTTCCGAGCCCTTCTCGATGATATCCACCGAAAACACGGCGGCCAGGGCCGCCAGCAGGCCGGCAACGGTGAAGGCGAGAACGGGAAGGGCGAGGGGTTTAAGTCGCATCGAGCCTGTGCCGGGTGGCTTGGGACCGCACGGTGATACGCGCTGCCGGGGGCGGATTCAATCAGGCCAGAAGCGCGGCGGCGAAAAACAGCACAGGCAGCAGCCCGGCATCGCGGTTCGAGCGGAAAAGCGCCAGCAGCCGGTCGTTGTCGCCCAGGTCGAGCCGGCGAAGCTGCCACGCCATGTGCCAGCCCATCGCCCAGGGCCCGCCGATCGCGATCACGAGGGCGAGGATCTCGCCCGAGGGCGCGGCGCCCAGGATCGCGAGCCCCATGAGGACGACGCTCGCCACAAGGAAGCGGCGCAGCCAGCGCGGGGTTTCGCCGCCGAAAAGCCGCGCGGTGGACTTCACGCCGATGAGCGCGTCGTCCTCCTTGTCCTGGTGGGCGTAGATCGTGTCGTAGAAAAGTGTCCAGGCCATGCCCGATGCGTAAAGCGCCAGCGCCGGCCACTGGAGCGCCCCGGTGTGCGCCGTCCAGGCCAGCAGCGCGCCCCAGTTGAACGCGAAGCCGAGGAAGATCTGCGGCCACCAGGTGAAGCGCTTGGCGAACGGGTAGATCGCCACCGGCAGCAGCGCGAGAATGCCCAGCGCGATCGCCGCGGGCGGAAAGGTGACGAGGATCAGGAAGGCGAGGATGGCCTGCGCGCACATCCACGCCACGGCCTGACCCAGCGTGACCTGGCCCGACGGGATCGGCCGGAGCGCGGTGCGCGCCACGCTGCCGTCGATGTCGCGGTCGGTGATGTCGTTCCATGTGCAGCCCGCCCCCCGCATGAGCCAGGCGCCGATGCCGCAGCCCGCGAAGATCCACAGATCCTGCCAGTGCGCCTGGCCGGTGGACAGCATCGCCAGCGTCAGCCCCCACCAGCACGGCAGCAGCAGCAGCCAGGTGCCGATCGGGCGGTCGGCGCGCGACAGGCGCAGGTAGGGCCGCGCCGCGGGCGGCGCGAGGCGGTCCACCCAGTTGCCCGTCACCGCGTCGGCGACGGGGCCGGTCTCGGCGCGCTCTGGCGTCTCGCCGTTGGCAGGCATAGAAGGGCCTCATGGCATCCGTTGTCCGGCTCTATGTAGAGCACCCGCTGGGGGCGGGGCAAACCGTTCCTCTGGAACGCGCCCAGGCGCATTACCTCTTCAATGTCATGCGGCTGGGCGAGGGGGCGGAGCTTCGGCTCTTCAACGGGCGCGACGGCGAATGGGCGGCGCGCGTGACCGGGGCGGCCAAGCGGGGCGGCACGCTGCAATGCACCGGGCAGACCGCGCAGCAGCGCGACCCGCCCGATCTCTGGCTGCTTTTCGCGCCGATCAAGAAGGCGCGCACCGACTTCATCGTCGAGAAGGCGGCCGAGCTGGGCGCGGCGCGGATCCTGCCCGTCCAGACCGATCACACCAATGCCGAGCGGCTGCGCCGCGACCGCCTTCAGGCCCACGCCATGGAGGCGGCGGAACAGTGCGGCGGGACCTTCGTGCCCGAGGTTGCGGACCTCGCACCACTGTCGCAGATCCTTCGGGGCTGGCCGGAGGGCAGGCGCCTTCTCGTCTGCGACGAGGCACGGGCGGGAGAGGGGGAGCGCCTCGACGCGTTTCTCGGCAGGCGCGCGGTCGAGGCGCCCGGCCCCTGGGCCGTGCTGGTGGGCCCCGAAGGCGGCTTCTCGGAGGCCGAGCGCGCCCGTCTCGCCGGGCTGCCCTTCGCGGTGACGGTGAGCCTCGGGCCGCGGATCCTGCGCGCCGACACCGCGGCCGTGGCCGCGCTCACCCTCTGGCAGATCGCGCTGGGGGACTGGCGGTGATCCGGCCGGAGGTCGGCGACGCGCTGGGGCGGTGGCGGGAGGCGCTTGCCGGCGCGGCGCTGGCGGCGCTCGGTCTCTGGGCGGCGCTCGCGGGCCTGGGCCTCCTCGCCTGGCTGGGGTGGATGGCCGTCGCGACGGGGCTCGCGCTCCTCTTCGCGGGCATCCAGCGCGGGCGGTTCCGGCGGCCCGGCGGCGGGCCGGGCGTGGTGGAGGTCGTCGAGGGCCGGATCGCCTATTTCGGGCCCGTCTCGGGCGGCGTGGTGGCCCTTTCCGAGCTCTCCCAGCTGCGCCTCGACCCTTCGGAAGATCCGCCGTCCTGGGTGCTCGTGCAGCCCGGCCAGCCGCCGCTGTCGATCCCGGTGACGGCGGCGGGGGCGGATGCGCTCTTCGACGCCTTCGCCGCCCTTCCGGGGATCCGGACCGGCCACCTCGTCGACGCGCTGCGCGGGGGCGGCGCCGCGCATCCCGTGGTCGTCTGGGAGCATCCCGCGGCCGCGGACGGGCGGCCCCGGCTGCATTGACACCCGCGCCGTTCCGGCCCATCCCTGTCGCCCACCGATCCAGCCTAGACCACCGGAGCAAAGCGCAATGTCCATCCCCCAGTCCGGCGGCGGGCCGATCGAGCACCAGGACCAGCTTGCGCAATACCTCGAGGCCGGCTGCAAGCCGCCCGAGGCGTGGCGCATCGGCACCGAGCACGAGAAGTTCGGCTATGTCCGCGAGACGCTGGCGCCATTGCCCTACGAGGGCGCACGCTCCGTGCGCGCGGTGCTGGAGGGGCTGCGCGACCGACACGGCTGGCGCCCCGTCGAGGAAGGCGGCAACCTCATCGGGCTCGAGAAGGACGGCGCGAACGTCTCGCTGGAGCCCGGAGGCCAGCTCGAGCTTTCCGGCGCCCCGCTCGAGAACATCCACCAGACCTGCGACGAGGTGAACGCCCATCTCGCCGACGTGAAGGACATCGCCGACGCGCTCGGCGTGGGCTTCATCGGGCTCGGCGCCGCGCCGGTCTGGCGCCACGAGGACATGCCGATGATGCCCAAGGGGCGCTACCGGCTGATGACCGACTACATGGACCGGGTCGGCACGATGGGAAAGTCGATGATGTACCGCACCTGCACGGTGCAGGTGAACCTCGACTTCGCCTCCGAGGCCGACATGGTGCAGAAGCTCCGCGTGGCGCTGGCGCTCCAGCCCGTCGCCACGGCGCTCTTCGCCAACTCCCCCTTCTTCGAGAACCGTCCCACAGGCTACAAGTCCTGGCGGAGCCGGGTCTGGCGCGACCTCGACGACGCGCGCACCGGCATGCTGCCCTTCGTCTTCGAGGACGGTTTCGGCTTCGAGCGCTGGGTCGACTATGCGCTCGACGTGCCGATGTACTTCGTCTACCGCGACGGGCGCTACATCGACGCGCTCGGCCAGTCCTTCCGCGACTTCCTGAAGGGCCGGCTGCCCGCGCTGCCGGGCGAAACGCCGACGCTGTCGGACTGGGCCGACCACCTCACCACGATCTTCCCCGAGGCGCGGATCAAGAAATACATCGAGATGCGCGGGGCCGATGGCGGGCCCTGGCGGCGGCTCTGCGCGCTGCCGGCGCTCTGGGTGGGGCTGACCTACGACCAGGGCGCGCTCGACGCGGCCTGGGATCTCGTGAAGGGCTGGAGCGCGGCGGAGCGCGAGGCGCTTCGCATCGCCGCGGCCGATCAGGGCCTGAAGGCGCGGGTGGGCGACCTTTACATGCACGATCTCGCGCGCGAGGTGCTGGACATCGCGGAGGCCGGGCTGGGCGCCCGGGCGCGCGAGGGCGCGGGCGGGCTGCTGCCGGACGAGACGCATTTCCTCAACGCGCTGAGAGAGAGCGTGGAGAGCGGGAAGATCCCGGCCGACGAGCTTCTGGAGCGTTACCACGGCGACTGGCAGGGCGATCTCAGCCACATCTACGCCGAATACTCCTACTGAAGGGCAGGATGCCCGCGCCGGCGGGGCCGCGCTACCAGTAAGCAGGATCGTCGAAAGCGGGCACGCAGCGCGCGCGGCCCTTCAGCGGATCGAGGGGCCGGGTCGTGAGGTTTTGCGCCAGCCACCCCTCGGGCTGCTGCAGCGGGTGCGGCGGCGCTGCCGTGTCCTCTCCGATCGGGGCGAATCCGACCTTGCCGTAATAGGCCGGGTCGCCGTAGGTGATCGCCACGTCGGCCCCCCGGTCCCGCATCGCGGCCAGGCCATGGTTCAGAAGCGCCTGCCCGATCCCCTGGCCCTGCCGGCCGGTTTCCACCGCGACGGGCGCCAGAAGGAAGACGATGCGCGCGTCCTCGTCATAGGCGAGCCGCGAGAAGATGATGGCCCCGGCCAGCACACCGCCCTCCCGCGCCGTGAAGACGGCGAGGTCTTCGTCCTTCGTCGTCTCCAGAAGGTTCTTCACGAGCGTCCCGATGAGCCGTCCTTCCTCGGCGCCCTCGGAGGCGCCGAAGGTTGACTCGAAAAGGGCGATGATCTCCTCCGCCCGGTCCGTGCTGTCGGCGGAAAATTCCATGTCCCTCTCCTTCGCGCCTGTCGGCTTTCGTTGGCGCGGCCCTTCAGGCCCGGCCCTGCGCGATCGCCACGAACCGGTCGATGTCCGCGTCCGTGATCGACCAGTCGCAGACCATCCGCGCGGTGAGAGGCTCGTCGGGGTCCGCGCCGTCGAGCGATCCCTCCCAGAGGTAATACTGCGCGCCGGCCTCGTGCAGACGAAGATGGGTGGCCCGCGGCATCTCCGCGAAGAGCATGTTGGCCGCGGGCTCGCCGAGGAAGCGCACGCCGGGCACCGCGCGCAGCCCGGCGGCGAGGCGTGCGCAGGCGGCGTTGGCGCGCCGCGCGCTCTCGAGCCAGAGATCGCCCTCGAGATAGGCCGCCATCTGCGCCGAGAGGTAGCGGTGCTTGGAGAAGAGATGCGCCCCCCGCTTGCGGCGCAATTCGAATTCCCACGCCGTCGCCGGGTCGAAGAGGATCACCGCCTCGACGCCGAGGCAGCCGTTCTTGGTGGCCCCGAAGCTCACCGCGTCCACGCCGGCCTTCCAGGTCATCTCGGCGGGCGTGGCGTCGAGCGCCACCAGCGCGTTGGCGAAGCGCGCCCCGTCCATGTGCAGCGGCAGGCCGAAGTCCTTCGCCACCTCGCCGAGCGCCCGGATTTCCTCGAGCGTGTAGACGCCGCCGCGCTCGGTCGCCTGCGTGAGAGAGACCGGCCCGCGCTGCGGCCCGTGCACGCCGCGGCTTTCCTCGCGCTCGATCGCGCGGTGGAGCGTTTCGGGTGTCATCCGGTCGTCTTCGCCCACCAGCGTGAGCTTCGCGCCGCCGGAGTAGAATTCCGGCGCGTTGCACTCGTCCTCGTGGATGTGCGCGACCGGCGAGCAGAAAACGGTCTGCCACGGTGCGCCCAGCGTCGCGAGCGCAAGCGAATTCGCCGCGGTGCCCGTGGCCACGAGATAGATCGCGGCCTCCGGCGCCTCGAAGATGTCGCGCAGCCGCGCCGTGACCGCGGCCATGTCCGCATCGGCGCCATAGGGCATGGCATAGCCGGTGTTCACGCGCGACAGCCCCTCGATCACCTGCGGGTGGGCCGGGCCTGCGTTGTCGGAGGCGAGATGCATCAGACGGGCTCCTCGATGATGAAATCTTCCCAATCGTCCTCGTCCACCTCGAACTCGGGCACCGTCATGCCGTGCGCCGAGACGCCGGCGCGGTGGACGCTTTCGGGATCGTCCGAGATGAGCGGATGCCAGTGGTAGAGCGGGCGGCCCTCGTGCAGCAGCCTGTAGGCGCAGGTCTGCGGCAGCCAGTGCATGTGATCGTCGAGCGTGTCGGGCGTGAGAACGATGCAGTCGGGCACGAAGCGGTGACGGATCGGATACTGCGTGCAGCGGCAGCTTCCGTCGTCGAAGAGCCGGCAGGCCACGCGGGTCAGCCAGACCTCGCCCGTATCCGCGTCCTCGAGCTTGTTGAGGCAGCACTTGCCGCATCCGTCGCAAAGCGCCTCCCACTCGGCGCGGGTCATCCGGTCGAGGCGCTTTCGCTCCCAGAAACGGGGCGCGAGGCCCGAACGGTCGATCGGATCGTCGCTCATGGCGCCTCCAGCACGGCGCGGGCGCGCGCGACGTCCGTCTGCATCTGCGCGACGAGTGCCTCGACGCTTTCGAAGGCGGCCTCGGGGCGCAGGAACTCCACCAGGGCCACGGACATGTGCGTCCCGTAGAGATCGCCTGCGAAGTCCAGCAGATAGGTTTCGAGATTGGGCATGTTGACGCCGAACTGCGGCCGCACGCCGAGGGACGCGGCCCCCATGTAGTGACCGGCATGGGGCCCCTCGGCCACGTCCACGAGTACCGCGTAGACCCCGAACCGGGGCGGGTGCAGCCCCTCGATGGACATGTTCGCGGTCGGATAGCCCAGAAGCCGCCCGCGCTGCTCTCCGCCCACCACGGGCCCTTCGATCCGGTGCCAGTGGCCGAGCAGTTTCGCCGCGTCGCGGGGCCGGCCCTCGGAAAGCGCCGCGCGGATGGCGGTGGAGGATACCCGCGTCGCGCCCTCGAGATGCATCGGCGCCACGGTGACGCCGAAGCCCATCTCGCTTCCGAAGCGCTGCAGCTCGGTCACGCTTCCCGCGCGCCCCTTGCCGAAACAGAAATCCTGCCCGACCACCACATGGGCGAGCGCAAGCCCGTCCCGGATGACCTCGCGGGCGAACGCCTCGGGCGAGAGCGCGGCGAGACTCGCGTTGAAATTGAGTTCGTAAAGAATTTCCACCCCCAGCTTCTCCAGGCGCGAGGCGCGCGCTTCCGGTCCGGTCAGGCGGAAAGGGGGCGCGTCGGGGGCGAAATACTCCCGCGGATGCGGCTCGAAGGTCAGAACGCCCAGGGGCGCGCCATGCTCGGCCGCCCGCGCCCGCGTCAGGTCGAGCACGGAAAGGTGGCCGAGATGCACGCCATCGAAGTTCCCGATCGCCACGGCCGCGCCGCGATCCTCCGGGCTGGTGAACTGGTAGTCGCGCACGATCCGCATGCGCGCTCCCCTAGCGCCGGGCGGGGCCGGGCGCAAGCGCGCCCGCGGATCGCCTGCCGGTCAGTCGAACTTGCGCGAGGGCGCGAGCACCGTGGCCTCGCCGATGAGAACCTTCTTGCCGTCCACGCGGCAGCGGCAATCAAGCTGCACCCGCCGCTTGGCGTGGTCGATCGCGACCACCTCCACCTCGGCCTCCACCATGTCGCCGGGGCGCACGGGGGCGAGAAACTTGAGCGTCTGGCCCAGATACACCGTGCCGTGGCCTGGAAGCTGCTCGCCGATCACCGCCGAGATGAGCCCCGCGGTCAGCATCCCATGGGCGATGCGGCCCTCGAAGATGGTGTCCTGCGCGTAGGCGTCGTCGAGGTGCACCGGGTTCCGGTCCGTCGAGACCTCGGCGAACATTTCGATGTCGGCGTCCGTCACCACCTTCCGCAGGTGACGGGTCATGCCCATCTCGATGTCCTCGATGCAGATCGTGCCGCGCGGCATGTTGTCCAACATCCGACCCTCCCAACGCAAGAGCAACAATCGGACTTCGTGATGCCCGAGTTCGCAACTTTATTGCTTTGCGCGCGCAGAAACGCAAGCCTCGATTTTCAGCGGAGCCGTCCGATCGCGTATGTGGGCGACACCTGCTCCCGCCTCAGATACGCCCCGAGCGCGTCGGGATCGGGCTGACGCTCCGTGCGCGTCTCGCTCTGGGCGAGGCCGCCCGAGATGAAGAGCGAATCGATATCCTCGCCCATGGCGCCGCGGATGTCGGTCTGCGCCCCGTCGCCGATGGCCAGGATCTCGCCGCGGTCGACATCCTGCCCGAGCGCGGCGAGACGCCGGCGCGCAAGGTCGTAGATCGGCGGGTGCGGCTTGCCGAAATAGAGGCTTTCACCGCCCATCGCCGTGTAGAGCGCTGCCACCGCGCCGGCGCACCACTCGCGCCGATCGCCGCGGTCCACCACGATGTCGGGATTGGCGCAAAGAAACTTCAGCCCCTTCTGCTTGGCGTAAAGCAACTCCGGGCGCAGGGCCTCGGGATCGGCCATCGGGTCGAACGGCCCGGTGCAGACGATGCCCTCGGCGCTCTTAAGCTCCACCCGTTCGATCTGCGCCGGCGCCTCGATCAGGGCGAGCGGCTCGAAGAAGCCGAGATCGCGGTCCTCTCCCATGAAGAACACCTTCTCGCCCACCGCGCCACGGAACATCGCGGCGCGCGCGCTGTCGCCCGAGGTGGCAATCGTGTCCCACGCGTCGTCCGGCACGCCGAAGCGTTCGAGCTGGGATTTCACCCCGCGCCGGGGCTTGGGCGAATTCGTCACCAGCACGACGATGCCCCCGGCGTCGCGGAAGCGGCGCAGCGCGACCACAGCCTCCGGCAGCGCGCGCACGCCGTCATGGACGCAGCCCCAAAGGTCCACGAAGGCCGCGCGGTAGTGCCCGGCCACCTGGTCGAGCGAATCGATGAGTTCCGTCATGGTGTCGGATGTCCTTCGTTCCAGCGGGAAAGAGGCGCCGCGCGGGCGCCCCGATGCGCCGGTTGCGCCCCGTCGGAGGCTCAGACGGTCAGGTTGGGAATGATCTGCTTCTTGCGGCTCACGATCCCTGGCAGGACGACGGTATCGCCCTCGACGGTCGCGCCGAAACTCTTCTCGGCCACGCGCTTCACCAGGTCGTTCGGCACCAGCAGCGTGGCCTCTTCCCGCAGGATGTCCACGACGAAAAGCAGCACCTCATCCACGCCGTCCTCCTGCGCGACCTCGGGCATGGCGGCCATCAGCGCGTCCTTGCGTCCCAGCACGGCGTCGGGGCTCGTGGTCTCGAGCACGCCGACGCGGAACGACGTGCCGCCGACCTCGTACTGCTTGCTGTCCATCCGCAGAAGCTCGGCCTCGGAAAAGGCCGAGACGTCGGACTTCGCCGCGAACATCTCCGCGGCGTAGTCGGAAATCGAGATCCCGAGATCCGCGGCGAGCGTCTCCGCCAGCGCCCGGTCATGCCCGGTCGTGGTGGGGCTGCGGAACTCGAGCGTGTCGGAAAGGATGCAGGACAGCATCGCGCCCTTCATCGCCTCGGGCATCTTCCCGGCATCCGCGCCCATGAGATCGTGAAGCAGCGTCGCGGTGCAGGCGAGCGGCCGCACGGTCAACTCGATCGGCGCCTTCGTCTCGATGCCACCGGTCAGCCGGTGGTGGTCGATGATCGCCTTGATGTCGAGCGCATTCACGTTCTCGGGCAGTTCGGACGGATTGTTGGTGTCGAGGATCACAACCGGCGCGCCGTCCTCGAAGCCCTCGGCGATGCGCGGCTTCGCCAAGCCCCACCGGTCGAGCATGAAGGCGGCTTCGGTATTGGGCTCGCCCAGAAGCACCGCCTCGGCGGGCTCGCCCTTCACCTCGTTGAGGTACCAGGCCCAGACGATCGGAGAGCCGGTGGAATCGGTGTCGGGGGCCTTGTGGCCGAAAACCTGAATCGTCATCGAAAGCGGTCCTGTCCCTGGTCTGGAATCTCGCGCGCCTTATAGGAGCCGCGACCGGCCTTGTCACGAGGCCCCCGGCGCGGCGCCTTCTTCTTGGTGGAAATACTCCGGGGGTGAGGCGCGGAACGCGCCGAGGGGGCAGCGCCCCCTCGCAACGCCCCCTCCCGCGCGCCCGCGCGCGATCCGGGCCCCGTCCCCGGCGCTGCGGGCCGTCGCGCTCAGATCGTCTGGTCGTAGTCGCCCACGGCGGGTTCGCTGCGGATCACCGCGTCGATGTCGTGGAAGATCGCGCGCATTTCCTCCTCGCTTTCGGGGCTTTCGCACACCACGACGAGGTTGGGCGTGTTGGAGCTCGCCCGCACCAGGCCCCAGGCGCCGTTGTCGAGGATCACCCGCGCGCCGTTCACGGTGACGATGCGGTCGACGGGCCGGCCGGCGATCGGCTCGCCCGCCGCGGCGCGTGCTTCCAGCTTGCCGACGATGCGGGCGAGGACTTCGTATTTCTCCCCGTCCGCGCAATGGGGCGACATGGTCGGGGTGGACCAGGTGCGGGGAAGCGCGCGGCGCAGGTCGGACATGGCGCTGTCCGGGTTGCGGTCGAGGATCTTGCAGATCTCCACCGCCACGCGCATTCCGTCGTCGTAGCCGCGCCCCACCGGCTCCGCGAGGAAGTAGTGCCCCGATTTCTCGAAGCCCGCGAGCGCGCCGATCTCCTTCACGCGGCGCTTCATGTGGCTGTGCCCGGTCTTCCAGTAATCGGCCTTGACGCCGAGCGCCTGAAGCTCCGGGTCGGCGGCGAAGAGGCCCGTGGACTTCACGTCGGCCACGAAGGTGGACCCGGGATAGAGCTTGCCGAGGTCGCGGGCCATGATCACCCCCACCTTGTCGGCGAAGATCTCCTCGCCCGCGTCGTCGACCACGCCGCAGCGGTCGCCGTCCCCGTCGAAGCCCAGCGCGAGGTCCGCGCCGGTCTCGCGCACGACGCGGGCCATGTCGTGCAGCATCTCCATCGCTTCCGGGTTCGGGTTGTAGTTGGGAAAGCCGTAGTCGAGTTCCGTGTGCAGCGGGATCACCTCCACCCCGATCCGCTCCAGCAGCGCGGGGGCGAAGGCGCCGGCCGTCCCGTTCCCCGTCGCGCACACCACGCGCAGCTTGCGCGACACGCGGAAATCGCCGGCGAGATCGTCGAGATAAGCCTCGCGCACCCCTTCGACCGCCTGCCAGCGCCCGCCCGGCCGCGGGGCGCCTTCGCCCTCCATGACGATGCGCTTGAGTTCCGCCATCTCGTCCGGGCCGTGGGTGAGCGGGCGCTCGAAGCCCATCTTCACGCCGGTCCAGCCGTTCGGGTTGTGGCTCGCCGTGACCATGGCCACCGCCGGCACGTCGAGGTGGAACTGCGCGAAATAGGCCATGGGCGAGAGCGCCGTGCCGATGTCGCGCACGTCGATGCCCGCCTGCACCAGCCCGAGGATCAGCGCCTGCTTGATGGCGAGCGAGTAGTCGCGGTAGTCGTTGCCCACCGCGATCACCGGCTCCAGCCCGCGCCGGTGCATCTGCGTGCCGAGCCCCAGGCCCAGCGCGGTCATGCCGGGCAGGTTGATCTCTTCGGGATAGCGCCAGCGCGCGTCGTATTCGCGAAAGCCGGTGGGCGCGATCATCGGCTCGCAAAGGAACTCCCAGGTGTTCGGTCGGCTCTGGGCGGAGGGGCGGGTCATTCTGGTCTCCGGGCTGCGGGGAATTCCGGGCCGGTCGGGCGGCCCGCTTTCATGGCGCGGCACCTCAGGAAGAGAGTTGCTCGCGCAGGATCGAGGCGGTCAGCGATATCATCAGGTAGATGCCGGAAAAGATGAGGAACGCCAAGACGGTGTTCTCGAAGGCGCGGGGGTAGGCCGGATCCTCGGGCGCGACGGGCCTCACCGAGGTGGTGAGGTAGCGCACCTGCGCGTTGGCGTCGCGGCGGCTTTGCTCGAGTTGCTCGAGCGCGGATTGCATCATCAGGTCGCGGGTCGCCACGTCGGCCTGGGCAAGCTGGATGCGCGCGGCGAGCGCGGCGAGCGAGTCCTGCCCCTGGCTGGCCTCGGTCATCTGCGCGTTGACTTGCGCCAGCAGGCTTTCCAGCCGGCGGATGTCGCCCTCGACCCCGTCGAGCTTGGCGGCGTTCGGCCGGGCGTTGTCCAGAAGGGCGGCACGCTCGAGCTGCTTTTCCTGAAGCTGCACCTCGATGTTGTTGATCTGTCCCCGAAGCGCGGCGATCCGGCCTTCGGGGTCCAGCACCGCCCCCTCCTGCTGGAGCGCCACCAGGCGTTCCTGGGCCGCGCGCCGGGCCGCGTCCGCCTCCTCCAGGCTGCGCCGGGCGTCGGCCACCTGGTTTTCGCGCTTGCGCCGCGACAGGCTGTCCACCCGCTCTTCCGCATAGCCGATCAGCGCCGTCGAAAACCGCGCGGCAACCTCCGGGTCGGCGGCGGACACCTCCATCCGAATGATGCCCTCGGTCGGGTCGAAGCCGATCTCCACGCTGCGCTGGTAGACCTTGTAGGCCTCCTCGGTGGAGGCGTCGTCGGGCATCCGCTGGATCGGGTCGATCCAGGGCTGCGAGAAATGTGCCTTGAACCCCTCGTCGGCGTCGAGCCGCAGCATCGCGTCCTTCGATTGCAGGAAGGACTGCACGGCGATCGCGTCCTGGTTCGTGGCGAACTGCGTGCCCGACAGAAGCCCGCCCATCCCGGCCTCGGACCCGCCATCGGCCTTCAGGATCAGGAACTCGGACTTCGTGGCGTACATCGGCGTGGCGATCGCGTAGAAATACCACCCGGCAAGCAGCGTGGGCAGGAGCACGAAGAACGCGAGCCGCGTCAGCAGCAAAAGCGCCTTGCGCCGCCGCCGCCGCGCGATGTCGCGCTGCACGCGCGTGATTTCCTGCGCCCGAAGCTCCGCCGGGTTGAGCTCGGTCGAGGGCAGCCCGGCCTCTCCCGGGCCCGTGGTCGTCTGCGGCAGCTGGATGCGCGGCGCCGGGCTGTCGCCGCTCTCCGTGCCCCCTGGCGCGTCCTGCCCCGGCACCACGAGGGCGAGCATGTTGGCGCGCTGGAACGGGTCGACCCCGCGGGCGCGCAGCTTGCGCACCGCGTCGAAGTCCGACGCGACCGAGAGGCCGTGCTTCTGCGCGACGCGGCGCGCCATGCGAAGCTGCCGCCCGGTCAGGCCCTCGCGGCGGATCGCGTCGATCTCGGCGGCGGGACCGTCCGACGGACCGGCCGTGTCGCCCGCGCCGCCGGCCCGGGCTTCGGGGCCGGGGCCCGGGCCCGACGCGTCCGCCTCCCTGCCCGGGGCCGCCGCCGTCCGCGCCGGTGCGCCGGGCGGCATCCTGCGGACGCGGAACTTCCTAGCCTTGGGCTTCGTAGTCATAGAGCTGCTTTGCTTCTTCGAGTGTGTCGAACATGTAGAGCTGGCCGTTGCTCAGCACCGCCGCGGAGGCGGCGAAACGTTCGAGGATGTCGGGCTGGTGCGACACGATGACGAGCGTGGTCGTGCGCAGCCGCTCGCGCAGGATCTCCCCGGCCTTGCGGTTGAACTCCACATCGGTCGAGGACGGCATGCCCTCGTCGATGAGGTATATGTCGAAATCGAGCGCGAGCATGAGCGCGAAGGAAAAGCGCGCCCGCATCCCCGACGAGTAGGTGCCGACCGGCTGGTCGAAGTATTCCTCGAGCGCGCAGAGCCAGCGGCAGAACGCCTCCACGTAGTCCGGGTCGAGGCCGTAGAGCTGCGCGATGTAGCGCGCGTTCTCCCGCGCCGAGTGTCGCGAGACGACGCCGCCCATGAAGCCGAGCGGAAAGGACACCGAGGCGTTGCGGCGGATCTCGCCCTCGTCGGGTTTCTCGAGTCCGGCCATCATGTTGATCAGCGTGGTCTTGCCCGTGCCGTTGGGCGCGAGGATGCCGAGCGAGCGGCCGATTTCCACCCGGAAGGACACGCGGTCAAGGATCACCTTGCGCTGCGTGCCCGTCCAGAAGGACTTGCTCACGGTGTCGAACTCGATCATGGCGTCCTTCGATGCGGTGCCGGTTACTCTTTACGCGCGATTTCGCTGCGAGGGAATTAATCGTCGATGTTGGCTCCAGTATGTCGGCCCGATGGCGGGCGCGGCAAGCGGGCCGCACAATGCTGCCGCATGGGCGATCTGCCGGGCGGGCGGCTTTGCGCTCGCGGGCCCGCGGCCCTATGTCGGTGGCCATGGACGCAACACTCGATCGCATCCGGTCCTGTCGCCTCTGCGAAGACCGTTTCGCCGCGACCGCCACGGCGCACGCCCCGCGCCCGGTGTTGCAGGCGCGCCCCTCCGCGCGGCTGCTGATCGCCGGTCAGGCGCCGGGCCGACGCGTGCACCGCTCGGGAAGGCCCTTCACCGACCCCTCGGGCGACAGGCTGCGCGCGTGGACGGGGCTCGACGAGGCCACGTTCTACGACGCGGACAAGGTCGCGATCCTGCCCATGGCCTTCTGCTTTCCGGGTTATGACGCGAAGGGCGCGGACCTGCCGCCGCCGCCCCTCTGCGCGCGCACCTGGCGGGAGGGGGCGCTGGGCGCGCTGCCCGGGCTGCGGCTCGTGCTGCTGGTGGGCGGGCACGCGCAGCGCTGGCATCTGGGCACCCGCGCCGGCGTGACCGAGACGGTCGCCGACTGGCGGCGCCACCTGCCGGGCGCGATCCCGCTGCCGCACCCCTCATGGCGCAACACGGCATGGCTCAAGCGCAACCCTTGGTTCGAGGACGAACTCGTGCCCGAGCTTCGCCGCCGCGTGGCCGAGGCCCTGGCATGAGCCGTTTGGAAACGCCGCTCGACCATGCTCACGCAGCGATGGACGCCGCGCCGGAGGATGCCGCCGCGCGCCTGCGCTTCTACGACCGGCTGGCGGCGGCGGAACTCGTGCTGATGCTCGATGGCGAGCCCGAGGGCGACGATATCCGCCCCGCGCTTTTCGAGCTGGAGGAGGGCCCGGTTGCCCTCGTCTTCGACCGCGAAGAGCGGCTGGCGGCCTTCGCCGGGGCGGCCGCGCCCTACGCGGCGCTGCCGGGGCGGGCGCTTGCGGGGATGCTTGCGGGGCGCGGCATCGGGCTGGGCCTCAACCTCGAGGTCGCGCCGTCCTCGATCCTGCTGCCGGCGGCGGCGATCGACTGGCTGGCCGAGACCGCCGCCGCGGCGCCGGCGGAGATCGAGGCGCGGCCCGAGGCGATCTACCCGCCGGGCGGCCTGCCCGAGGGCCTTCTGGAGGCGCTCGACGCGCGGCTCGCCGCGGCGGCCGGGCTCGCCCGCGCCGCCTGGCTGGCGCGCGCCGACTATGCCGGCGGCGGGCAGGGTCACATCCTCGCCTTCCTCGGCGCGCGCCCCGGGGCCGAGCCCGCGCTCGCCAGCGCGGCCGCCGAGGCGCTGGCCTTTTCGGGCATCGAGGCGGGCTGGCTCGACGTGGCGTTTCTCGACGACGCCGATCCGCTCGCGGCGCGGCTCGCCGGCTGCGCGCTGAGGTTCGACCTGCCGGAGGAGCCCGCGCCCGCCGAGCGCCCCGCGCCCCGACCGCCCGGCTCCGATCCCGACGCGCCGCCGCGACTGCGCTAGCGGCTCAGTACCCCAGGGCGCGGTCCACGCGGTGCAGCAGCGGCTCGCCCGCCTCGCCGCGGCGGATGTTCTCCGCGATGACCCGGGCGGCCGAGGCGGGCCGCGTCTCCGACGCGATGTGCGGCGTCACCGTGACCTTCGGATGGGCCCAGAACGGATGCTCGGGCGGCAGCGGTTCGGTACGGAAGACGTCGAGCGTCGCGTGGGCGAGCCGGCCGCGGTCGAGCGCGTCGATCAGCGCGGCGTCGTCGACGAGCGCGCCGCGCCCCGGGTTGATCACGACCGCGCCCTCGGGAAGCCGCGCGATGCGGCGTTCGTCGAGCAGGTTCTCGGTGGCCGCCGTGAGCGGCAGGAGCAGCACGAGGATCTCCGCCCGGCTGAGCGCGTCGCGCAGCCCCTCCTCGCCGTGCAGCGCCTCGATCCCGTCCACCTGCTTGGGCGAGCGACTCCATCCCGTGACCGGGAAGCCCAGCCGGGCCAGCGCCTGACCGCAGGCCTTGCCCAGCGCGCCGAGCCCCAGGACGGTGACGGGGCGTTCGGTGGCCAGCGGCGGGGCGCCCGTGCGCCACACCCCGTCCTGGCCCATGACATGACGGTCCGTGCCGAGGTGATGGCGCAGCACATGCCCCGCCACCCATTCGACCATGCCCTGGGTCAGGCCCTCGTCGTCCACCATCCGGGCGAGCGGCTGGGTGAGAGTGGGGTTCTGCACCACGTCCTCGACCCCGGCCCAGAGGTTCAGCACCGCCTTGCAGCGGGTGTAGGGGGTGAAGTCGTCGAGCCCGGAGTTGGGCGCGTATATGATGTAGTCGACCTCTTCCGCCGCCGCCTCGGTCACCAGCCTGTAATCGAGACCCGTCGCGTCGAGCGCGGCGGTCAGGTGCGGCGCGTACTGGTCCCAGCGCTCGGATCTGGCGGAAAAGAGGACGGTGGTCGGCATGCGGCGCTCCCTGTGGTCCCCGTCACCGGGGGCGGTGGATGTGCGCGCTCTGTACCAGCCCGAAGCCCAGCATCAAGACCAGCATCGCCGAGCCGCCGTAGCTCACGAGCGGCAGCGGCACGCCGACGACCGGCGCGAGGCCCATCACCATGGACATGTTGACCGCGAAGTAGAGAAAGAAGGTGATCGCGACGCCGAAGATCATGAGGGAGGCGAACCGGTCGCGCGTCTGCAGCGCCGACACGATGCAGAAGACGAGAATCAGCGCGTAGAGCGCCAGAAGCGAGATGCCGCCGAGGAAGCCGAACTCTTCCGCGAGGGTGGTGAAGATGAAGTCGGTGTGCTTTTCCGGCAGGAAGTTGAGGCGCGTCTGCGTGCCCTGCATGAAGCCGCGCCCGCCCCATCCGCCCGAGCCGAGCGCGATCTTCGACTGGGTGATGTGGTAACCCGCGCCCAGCGGGTCCGAGGCCGGGTCGAGAAACGTGTCGATGCGCCGGAACTGGTAGTCCTTGAGAAGCTGCCAGTCCGTTCCCCGGCTTCGCAGGACGGCCGTCACGAGCCCGGCGCCCGCGGCGAGGACCCCGGCGAAATAGGCCCAGTGAACCCCGGCGATGAACATCACCAGCCCGCCGCCCGAAAGCAGCAGGATCGCGGTGCCGAGATCCGGCTGGGCCAGCACCAGGGCGGTCGGCAGCAGCACGAAGAGCACGGGCACGATCACCCAGACCGGGTGCGACACCTTGTTGACCGGAAGCCAGTCGTAATAGGCCGCGAGCATGAGGACGAGCGTGATCTTCATGAGCTCCGAAGGCTGCAGCCGCATGAAGCCGAGGTCGATCCACCGCTGCGCGCCCATGCCGGTCACGCCGACGAGTTCCACCGCCACCAGCAGCAGGACCGAGATGGCATAGGCCAGCACCGACATGTTGCGCCAGAACCAGATCGGCACCATGGCCACGGCGATCATCAGCACCAGTCCGGCCGCGAAGCGTTTCATCTGCGGCTCGGCCCAGGGCGACAGGGAGCCGCCGGCGACGGAATAGAGCATCACCGCCCCGATCAGGGCCACCGCCACCAGCACCACGGCGAGCGGCCAGTTGAGATAGAGCAGCTTGCGCGGCCCCGAGGGCGTCGTCTTGACCGTATATTCGAGGTAACTCATGCGCGGTTCTGCCCCTCGCTGTCGCGGTCCTCGCGTTCGCGGGCGAGCCGCTCCTGCTGGGCGCGGATCCGCGACCGGTCGGCGGCCGGATAGGCCTCGAGCGGAGGGTCGCCGCCATGCAGGGCCTGCAGCGTCACGTCCCGCGCGATCGGCGCCGCCGCGGTCGAGCCGCCGCCGCCATGCTCGACGACGACGGCGACGGCGATGCGGGGCGCCTCGAAGGGCGCGAAGTTCACGAAAAGCGCGTGATCGCGCCGCTTCCAGGGCAGGTCCTCGTTTCGGGTGACGCCGGCGCGCCGCTCCGCGGCGGTGATGTTGCGCACCTGGCTCGTGCCCGTCTTTCCGGCCATCCGCATCGCGTCCGCGACGATCCGCGATCCGAAGGCGGTGCCCCGCCGGTTGTTCGTGGCCGCGAACATCGCGGCCCGGATCCGGCGCAGGTGATTCTCGTTGAGGCCGAGCGATGCGCCCGTCCGCGCCGCCTCGTCGACCCCGTTCACCGATTTCAGCAGCCGGGGTTCGATCTCGCGGCCGGTGGCGAGCCGCGCGGTCATCACGGCAAGCTGAAGCGGCGAGGACAGCACGTAGCCCTGCCCGATCGAGGCGTTGACCGTGTCGCCGATGCGCCATTGCGCACCCCGCGTGCGCGCCTTCCAGTCGCGGTCGGGCACCAGCCCCTCGGCAACGGCGGACATCGGAATGTCGTAGGCCGTGCCCAGGCCCAGCTTGCGCGCCATCGCCGAGATATTGTCGATGCCCACCTTGAGCGCGAGGTCGTAGAAGTAGACGTCGCAGCTTTCCTTCAGCGCCTCTTCCAGGTTCATGTGCCCGTGGCCCACGCGCTTCCAGCAGTGAAAGCGCCGCCCGCCCACTTCCATGTGGCCGGGGCACCAGACGGTTTCCTCGGCCGACATGACCCCGGCCTCCAGCGCGGCGAGCGCCGTGACCATCTTGAAGGTGGACCCGGGCGGGTAGGCGTCCTGCACCGTCTTCGAGGCGAGCGGCCGGCGCTCGTTGTCGCGCAGCGCGGCATAGTCGGCCACCGAGATGCCGCGCACGAACTTGTTGGGATCGTAGGAGGGCGCCGAGGCGATGGACAGAAGATCGCCGTTCGTCACGTCCATCACCACGACGCTCGCGCT
This sequence comes from Rhodosalinus sp. 5P4, assembly GCF_041365695.1. NCBI lineage: Bacteria > Pseudomonadati > Pseudomonadota > Alphaproteobacteria > Rhodobacterales > Paracoccaceae > Rhodosalinus > Rhodosalinus sp. 5P4. The sequence continues at coordinate 260,245 of NZ_JBGFSJ010000004.1, read as the reverse complement.
TTCGTTGCCGAGGCGCGCGCGCACGTAGCCCTGCAACGCGCTGTCGAGGGTCAGCTGGACGTCGGCGCCCGGCTCGCCGTCCCGGCGGTCGAGTTCGCGCATCACGCGCCCGGCGGCGTTCACCTCGACGCGGCGCGTGCCCGCGCGGCCGCGCAGCGCCTGTTCGAGGCGCGCCTCGACGCCCACCTTGCCGATCTGGAACCGGGGGATGCGCAGCACCGGCTCGGGGTCGGCATAGCGGGCGAGGTCGCGGTCGCTCACCGGGCCGACATAGCCAACGACATGGGCGAAATCCTCGACCGAGGGGTAGAGCCGTGACAGGCCGACCTCGGGCGTGACGCCGGGCAGCGCCGGGGCGTTCACCGCCACGCGGCTGATCTCTTCCCACGAGACGCGGTCGGCCACCGTCACGGGCAGGAAGGGGGCGGAGCGGGCCATTTCGGCCATCGCGCGCTCTAGCGCCTCGTCCTCGAGCCGCACGATCCGGGCGAGCCGGGCGAGCACCGCCTCGACGTCGCCCGCGTCCTCGCGCACGATCGTGATGCGGTAGGACGGCTCGTTCACGGCCAGCGGGCGGCCCTCGCGGTCGTAGATCCGGCCCCTGCGGGGCGGGATCAGCCTTATGTTGATCCGGTTTTCCTCGGCCAGAAGCCGGAACTCATCGGCTTGATCGACCTGCATGTAGCGCATCCGCAGCGCCAGCGCGCCGATGAACCCGGCCTGCAGGCCGGCCACGACGAGGCCACGCCGGGTGATGCGGCGCACGCTGAGGTCGGTGTCTTTCTGCGAGCGTCTCATGCGCCGATCCCCCGCGTGTCCAGGTCGGATGCCGCCGGCTTCTGCAGCCCGAAGAACAGATAGCAGATGCCGACCACCACGGGGTAGACCGCCATGGTCATCAGCAACTGCATCAGGTAGAGGCCGAGCTGGGGCTGCGCGACCGCCAGCAGGTTCAGCACGACGCGGTAGCCCAGCGAAACCACCACGATCACGGAGGCGACGCTCAGCCATTCGGTCAGGAACGAATCGTCGCGCAGCTCCGGCGCGCGGCGCTTCAGCCACTCGGCCCCGAGCACGACGAGCGCGGCGAGAAGGCCGGGCGGGCGCTGCAACAGAAGATCCGCGAGAAGCATCATTGCCGCCACCGACAGGGCCGGCACGAAATCGGGCCGCCGCACCGCCCAAGCGAAGGTGAGCGCGACGAGAAGATCCGGCGGCGCCCAGCGCGGTGTCCCCGTGTCGAGGGGCAGGAGCTGGAAGAACAGGATCAGCAGGCTGAGCGCCAGGTAGCTGGCGCGGCGCATCCAGAGACCGAAGCCGCGCGTGTCAGCCATCGCCGCCAGCCTCCGCCGCCGGGTCGGCTGCGCGCGCCTCGGGCCTCTCGGCGCCGGCCACGGGCTCGGGCGCGGGCCTGGCCTCCGGCACGATCAGCGCGCCGGTGCCGCTGATCGTGCGTGCGTTGTGGTTGCGCAGCACGCGCAGGAACTCCAGCCGCTGGTAGTCCGCGGCCAGACGGACCCGCAGCCGCCCTTGCGGATCCTCCGCGACCTGGCCGATCAGCAGCCCCGGAGGGAACACGTCGGCATCCCCGGAAGACACGATCCGGTCGCCCGGACGCACCGCCGCCTCGTTCTCGATGAAATCGAGAAGCGGCGCGGCGGAGTTGTCGCCCGCCACCAGCGCGCGCTGGCCCGAGGGCTGGATCACCGCCGGGATGCGCGAGGAACTGTCGGTCAGCAGGATCACACGGCTGGTGCGCTCGCCCACGCCCGAGACGCGGCCGACGAGACCGAGACCGTCCATCGTGGCCCACCCGTCCATGATGCCGTCCCGCGCGCCGACGTTCAGCAGGACCGACTGCCGGAACGGCGAGCCGGAATCGGCCAGCACCACGCCGGTGACATGGGTGAGGCGGGGATCGATGCGGACGTTGTTCAGGTCCCGCAGCCGCGCGTTCTCCTGCTCGAGCTGGAGCGCCGCCTCCTTCCAGGCCTTCATCTGCTGAAGCTCCCGCCGCAGCTCGCGGTTCTGGGAATGGATGCGCTGGTAGCTCTGGAAGTCGCGGAAGAGGTTCACCGTGGCGGTGACCGGCGCCATCGCCCAGTCGAAGGAGGGCATCACGCTGTCCACCACGTCGGCGCGGAAGCGCTCGACCCTCGGGCTGTCGATGCGCCAGACGAGGAAGATGCCGAGCAGCGAAAACAGGATGATCCCGAGAAGCAGACGCCTCAGCGGATTCGCGAAGTCCTCGCCGTTGCCCTTTTCCCTTGCCAAGACGCTTTCGCCTCCGTGCGGTGCGGGCTGCCCCTGCTCAGTCTAGCGCCCCGCGCCGCGCCTGCAAAATCACGATGGGCCGCGGCCTAGCTGTCGTAGTCGATCGCGTGGCGAAGCTGCTTTTCGTACTCGAGCGCCTTGCCCGTGCCGAGCGCCACGCAGTTCAGGCTTTCGTCGGCGATGGAGACGGCGAGCCCCGTCTGCTCGCGCAGCGCGAGGTCGAGATCGCCCAGAAGCGCGCCGCCGCCGGTCAGCATCACGCCCCGGTCCACGATGTCGGCCGCAAGGTCGGGCGGCGTCGCCTCGAGCGCCGTCATCACCGCCTCGCAGATCTGCTGCACCGGCTCGGCGAGCGCCTCGGCCACCTGCGCCTGGCTGATCTCGGTCTCCTTCGGAACGCCGTTCAGAAGGTCGCGCCCGCGGATCTGCATCGACGCGCCGCGCCCGTCGTCGGGCATCCGCGCCGTGCCGATGGAGGTCTTGATGCGCTCGGCGGTGGACTCGCCCACGAGGATGTTCTGCTGGCGCCGCAGGTAGTTCACGATCGCCTCGTCCATGCGGTCGCCGCCGACGCGGATCGACCGGGCGTAGACGATGTCGCCCAGCGACAGCACCGCGACCTCCGTGGTGCCGCCGCCGATGTCGACCACCATGCTGCCGGTGGGGTCGGTGATCGGCATGCCCGCGCCGATCGCCGCCGCGATCGGCTCGGCGATCAGCCCCGCCTTGCGGGCGCCGGCCGACAGCACCGACTGCCGGATCGCGCGCTTTTCCACCGGGGTGGCGCCGTGGGGCACGCAGACGATGATCTTGGGCTTGGAGAAGGTGGAGCGCTTGTGCACCTTCCTGATGAAGTGCTTGATCATCTCCTCGGCCACGTCGAAATCGGCGATCACGCCTTCGCGCATCGGGCGGATCGCCTCGATCGAGCCCGGCGTGCGGCCGAGCATCAGCTTGGCGTCCTCGCCCACGGCGAGCACCTTCTTGACCCCGTCCTTGACGTGGTAGGCCACCACCGACGGCTCCGAGAGGATGATCCCGCGTCCCTTGACGTAGACCAGCGTGTTCGCGGTGCCGAGGTCGATGGCCATGTCCTGAGAGAACATGCCGGTCAGGTTTGACAGTCCGAACATTTGCAGCCGGGGACCCCGCTCGATCTATTGCAGACGGTCCGCGTCCCCGAGGGGCGCGGACCACGCGCCGTTATAGGCCCCCGCGCTCCTGCAAGAAAGGGCCAGCGCGCGCGGGGTCGGCGCGAATTTGCCCAGAGCCCGGAAATATCACATATGCGATCCCATCTGCCCAAAATACGCCGATCCGAGGGGGTGGGAATGCAGAATCCCGACCTTGTGCCTCGGGCGGTCTTGGGCGCGACCGCTGGGTCGGCGCTGTCCCGGCGAAAGGCTGATCAGGTCCAGGGACCGCTGCGGGCGGGTCTGGCGGGGCCCGCGCCCTCCGAGCCCGCGGCCATGGCCTTCAACGCGGCGATGCGATTCTCGGTCGCAGGGTGCGTCGCGAAGAGGTTGTCGTGTCTGTGGGCGTGCAACGGGTTCACGATGAACATGTGCGCGCTGCCGGGGTTGCGCTCGGCCGAGTTCATGTCGATGCGCGCGGCCAGGCCCGAGATCTTGGCCAGCGCCGAGGCGAGCCAGAGAGGCTGGCCCGCGATCTCGGCGCCAATGCGGTCGGCCTCGTATTCCCGTGTGCGGCTGATCGCCATCTGAACGAGCCCCGCGGCGAGCGGCGCCAGGATCATCGTGGCCAGCACGCCGAGGATCCCCATCCCGTTGTCGCGGCCGCCGCGGAAGAAGAAGGCGAAATTGGCCAGCATGGTGATCGCGCCGGCGAGCGTCGCCGTCACTGTCATGATGAGGGTGTCGCGGTTGCGGATATGGGCGAGTTCGTGCGCCATCACGCCGGCGACCTCTTCGCGCGAGAGCGCGCGCAGCAGGCCGGTGGTGGCCGCCACCGCCGCGTTCTCGGGGTTGCGGCCCGTGGCGAAGGCGTTGGGCTGGTCGTCATCGACGAGGTAGACGGCGGGCATCGGCATCCCCGCCCTCCCGGCGAGGTCCTCCACCATGCCGACGAGATCCGGCGCGGACGCCTTCGTCACCAGACGCGCGTTGTGGGCCCGCAGCACGGCCTTGTCGGAGCCCCACCAGGCGTAGAGGTTCATGCCCGCGGCGATGACGAGGGCGATCACCATCCCCGCCTCTCCGCCAAGCGCGAGCCCCGCGAGACCGAAAAGCGCGGTCATCGCGGCCAGAAGCATTGCGGTGCGGACGAGTGCCATCTGCGTCTCCATGCGTGTCTGACTGCAGATATGGAGAAACCGCCATGCTTTCCAAGATCGGGACACGTCGCTTTTTCCCTCCCGGGCGTCGCGCGTGCGCGCTGTCCGCCGTCCTTGCGGCGCTAGGAAGCGACAAGTTTCAGAAGGAGTGACGGCATGAAGACGGATGTGAAGGCGCTTGTCGTCGGTGGCGGCGCGATCGGCGCCTCGATCGCCTATCACCTCGCCCGTGCGGGGTGGTCCGACGTGATGCTGCTGGAGCGGGACGAGCTGACCTCGGGCTCGACCTGGCACGCCGCGGGGCTGCTGCCGCTCTTCAACATGTCCTATGCCGTGAGCCACATCCACGACTACAGCGTAAAGTTCTACAAGACGCTGGAGGAGGAGACCGGCCTCAACGCCGGATTCTATGTCGTGGGCAACCTGCGCATGGCCCAGACCGACGCGCGCATGGACGAGTACATGCTCTACGCCACGACCGCCGAGACGGCGGGCATCCATTACGAGTGGATGACGCCCGCCCAGATCAAGGAGCGCTGGCCGCTGGTCAACACCGAGGACCTGAAGGGCGCGATCTACCACCCCGAGGACGGCTACATCAATCCGGCCGACGTGACCCAGGCGATGGCCAAGGGCGCGCGCCAGCGCGGCGTCACCGTGGAGCGCAAGTGGCAGGTCGACGGCTACGCGTGGCGCGGCGATCACTGGGACGTCACTTGCACGAAGATGATCGAGAAGGGCGGCAACCTCGTGCCCTCCGACGAGCAGGTGGTGGTGAAGGCCGAGCATGTCGTCACCGCGACGGGCAACCACGCCCAGCGCACCGCGCGCCTTCTCGGCATCAAGATGCCGGCCATCCCGGTGGAGCATCAGTACATCGTGACCGAGCCCGACCCGGCGCTCGTGGAGTGGCGCAAGGCCGGCAACCCCGAGCACCCCGTGCTGCGCGATGCCGACGCGAAGTGGTATGTCCGCGAGGAGCGCGGCGGCTGGATCCTCGGACCCTACGAGCGCAATGCCCCCGCGTGCTTCGAATACGGCGTGCCCGACAGCTTCCGCGCCGATCTGTTCCCCCTCGATCTCGAGCGTATCGAGGAGGAATACATGTCCATGATCCACCGCATCCCGTCCTCCGAGACGGTGGGCCTCAAGGACGACTACAACGGCCCGATCTGCTACACGCCCGACGGCAATCCGCTTGTGGGCCCCGCGCCTGGCCTGCGCAACATGTGGCTGGCCGAGGGGTTCAGCTTCGGCATCACCGCCGCCGGCGGCACCGGCAAGTATCTCGCGGACGTGATGGTGCATGGCGAGGCCGAGATCGACATGGCCTCGCTCGACCCGCGCCGCTATGGCGACTGGATGACGACGGAATACGCCGCCCGCAAGAACGAGGAGGCCTACGAGCACGTCTACATCCTGCACCACCCCGACGAGGAGCGGGCGGCCTGCCGCCCGCTGCGCACCGCGCCCGCCTACGACCGTCAGAAGGCCCGAGGCGCGCAGTTCGGCCACGTGAACGGATGGGAGCGCCCGAACTATTTCGGCCCGCTGGATGCGCCGGAGGATTTCGATCACGACGCCCGCAGCTTCCGCCGCGGCGGCTGGTGGCCCCATGCCGTCGAGGAGGCGAAGGCGATCCGCGAGGGTGTCGGCCTGATCGACGCCACGGCCTTCACCAAGCACCTGGTGCGCGGGCCGGGCGCGACGGCCTTCCTCGACTGGTTCACCTGCAACCGGCTTCCGAAGGTGGGACGCATCAACCTGACCTACGCGCTGACCGAGGCGGGCACGACGCACACGGAATACACCATCGTGCGGCTGGCCGAGGACGAGTACTACCTCGTTTCCGCCGGGGCGTGGACCGCCTATGACGGGGATTACCTGCGCAAGTCCGCCCTGGACAAGCGCGAGGAGTTCGGCTGGATCGACATCCACGACGTCACTACGCAATGGGGCGTCTTCGCCGTCGCGGGACCAAAGTCGCGCGATCTGCTGCGCGAGGTGGTGAAGGACGCGGATCCCGCGACCGTGCTGGGCAACAAGCGCTTCCCCTGGCTTTCCATGCGCGAGATCGAGCTCGGCATGTGCCCGGTGCGGGCGATCCGCGTGGCCTACACCGGAGAGCTCGGCTGGGAATTGCACCACCCCGTGGAGATGCAGAACTATCTCTTCGATCTGCTGGAAAAGGCGGGCGAGCCGCACGGGCTGAAGCTTGTCGGCGCGCGGGCGCAGAACTGGCTTCGCCAGGAGAAGAGCTACCGCGCCTTCGGCCATGAGCTGGGCCGCGACGCCACGCCGCTCGAGGCCGACCTGCCGCGCTTCGTCGACCTGTCCAAGGAATTCCGCGGCAAGGCGGCGATGGAGGCCACCGGCATCCGCTCGAAATGCGTGACCGTTCTCGTCGACGGTCCCGAGGATGCCGATCCCTGGGGGCGCGAGGCGCTTTACGCGGGCGAGGAGCGCGTCGGCCGGCTGACCTCGGGCGGCTATTCCGTGGCCTTCGGCAAGTCGATCGGCATGGGCTACGTCAAGCCCGAGCACGCCGCGCCCGGCACGAAGCTCAAGGTCCGGATGCTGGACCGGCTCTGGGACGCGGAGGTTCAGCCCGACAGCCCCTTCGATCCCGAGAACGCCCGCATCCGCGTGGACGGCTGAGACCCCGACGAAGGCGCGCGCACCCGATACCGGGCGGCGTGCCTTCGTCGCGACAGCGCCAGCCCGTCGTTGACAACGGTCAATGATCGGGGCGCAGCGGCGCGACTAGCTTTCGCGGGTGGCCGGGGTTGCCGCTTTCGAAGGAATCGACGTGATGAAACTGAAGCAGGTTCTGGCCGCAGGCTTCGCCGCCGCAGCCTTCGTATCGGGCGCGGCGGCGCAAGACATGACGCTGGGCGAACGGGAATACATGGAAAGCTGCGCGGTCTGTCATGGCGCGGGCGGCAAGGGGGATGGCGTGCTCGCGGGATACCTCAACACGGGCATGCCGGATCTGACGGCGTTGCAGACGGCCAATGGCGGGGTGTTCCCGGTGCGGCACGTCTTCGACGTGATCTCGAACTCGGTGGAGGTGGGCGCCCACGGCACGACCGACATGCCCGCCTGGGGCACGCGCTACAAGTATCGCGCCGACCGGGCGCTGGGCGAATTCGCGGGTCTCGCGGACCGCGAAGCCTTCGTGCAGGCCCGCATCCTCGCGCTGGTGGAGCATATCGCATCGCTCCAGGCGGAGTAGCGGGTGATCATGGCGGTGGGGCGGCGCTCACCGGGGGACGCGCCGTCCGCCGCCCTTTCATGCCGCGCATGCCGCCCGGTGCGCCGGTGCTTTCAGCCCTCGGCGAGCGCGTCGTAGACGTCGAGCGCCTTGGCCGCGTACATCATCGAGGGCCCGCCGCCCATCTGCACGCACATGCCGAGGACCTCCGCGACCTCGTCGCGGGTCGCGCCTTCCTTCACCAGCGCCTCGACGTGAAAGAGGATGCAGTCCTCGCATTTCGTCGCCACCGCGATGCCGAGCGCCACGAACTCCTTGGTCTTGAAATCTACGGCCCCGCTTTCCTTCACGGATTTGCCCAGCGCGCCGAAGGCGCGCGCCGTTTCGGGGATGGCCTTGTTGAGGCTGCGCAGGTGCTCGCGGGTCCGGTCGAGCTTGGCGGTCCAGTCCATGGGCGGGGTCCTTCTTTCCTGGGGTTCGCCCGGTCCAGACCACGCCGCCGAAGTCGCCGCCTTGATCCTGATCAGGAGTCGCGCCCGGCGACGAGGCCGAGATTGTTGGCGGGCATCTCGATCGCCGCGCGGGGCGTGAGGCCGGCCGCGATCATCATGTCGAGCGTGTCGAAATCGTCCTTGTAGCCGATCTCGGGGTCGGCGGCGGCGAGCCGCGCGTGAAAGGCGCGGTCCCCCTCCGACGTCAGCTCGCCCGCGCGCATGAACGGCCCGTAGACGATGAGCGTGCCCCCCGGTGACAGGGCGCGCGCGGCTTCGTGGACCAGCGTTTCGCACTCCGCCGCCGAGACGAGGTGGAACAGATTGATGACGACGACGAGGTCGCGCGGCCCGTGCGCGTCCGCCCAGCCCGGCGCGGTCGCGTCGAGGGTGACCGGGGCGCGCAGATTGGGCAGCGCGGCCTCTGCCGCCCAGGCGCGGATCGAGGCCAGCCGGGCCGGGTCGATGTCGCTCGGCTGCCAGTCGAGCGCGGGCAGGCGCCGCGCCAGCGCCACGGCGTGCTGCCCGGTCCCCGACGCAAGCTCGAGCGCGCGGCCCGAGGCGGGCGCGAACTCGGCCACGAGGTCCGCGATCGGGCCCGCGTTGCGTTCCGCGGCGGGTGCGCAGAGTTTGCCGCCGTCTTGCGGGGCGGCGACGGAGGCGGCGTCGGGAAGGTTGGGTCGGCGGGGCATCGCGGCGGTCCGTTGCGGCTGTGGCGGGACGATCTGGCCGGAGGTCGCGGGCAAGCGCGAGAGGCGCCCGTGACCGGGCGCCCCCTGGCCATGGAAGGGCGATCAGTTCGGGATGTCGCCGGTCAGCCCCTCGACGTAGAAGTCCATGCCCAGCAGCGTGCCATCGTCGGCCACCTCGCCCTCGGCAAGCCAGGCGGTGCCGTCCTGCCGGTTCAGCGGGCCGGTGAAGGCATGATATGCGCCCGACGCGATCTCGTCGCGCAGCGCCAGCGCCTCCGCGCGCACCTCTTCCGGGACGGCGTCGGTGATCTCGCCGATCACGACCATCTCGTCGCCGATCCCGTGCCAGGTGTCGGTGCTCTCCCACGTGCCGTCCAGCACGGCCTGCACGCGGTCGATGTAGTAGGGGCCCCAGTTGTCGATGATCGACGAGACGCGGGGCGTGGGCTTGTACTCGGCCATGTCCGAGGCCTGCCCGAAGCCGATCACGCCGCCCGCGCTTTCCGCCGCGGCCAGCGGGGCGGTCGAGTCGGTGTGCTGCAGGATCACGTCGGCGCCCTGCTCGATCAGCGCCTGCGCGGCGTCGGCCTCCTTGGCAGGGTCGAACCATGTGTAGGCCCAGACGACGCGGAACTGCACGTCCGGGTTGGCCTTCCGCGCGTGGATGAAGGCCGAGTTGATGCCGCGGATGACCTCGGGGATCGGGTAGGAGGCGATGTAGCCCACCACGTCCGACTCGGTCATCCTGCCCGCGATGTGGCCCAGAACCGCGCGGCCCTCGTAGAACCGGGCTGAGTAGGTGGAGACGTTTTCGGCCCGCTTGTAGCCGGTGGCATGCTCGAACTTCACGTCCGGAAAGCGCTCGGCGACGTTGAGCGTCGGATCCATGTAGCCGAAGGAGGTGGTGAAGATGAGATCCGCGCCGGACAGAGCCATCTGGCTCATCACGCGCTCGGAATCCGCGCCCTCGGGCACGCTTTCCTGGTAGACGGTCTCGACACGGTCGCCGAAATGCTCCTCCACCGCCAGTCGCCCCTCGTTGTGGGTGTAGGTCCAGCCACCGTCGCCGATGGGGCCGACATAGACGAATCCCACCTTGAGGGGGTCGTCCTGCGCGGACACGGGAAGCGCGAGCGCGATGGCCGCCGCTGCGGAAAGAAGGGTTCTGCGGTTCATGAGATGTCTCCCTGTTGCTTTTGTCGAACGCCTCAGTTCGAGGCGTGGAAGATGCGGCCCAGCGCCGCCGGGGCGCCATGCGTCCCGCGCGCCGAGATGAGCACGAGCACGAGGATCGTTACCAGATAGGGCGAAGCCGACAAGAGCGCGACGGGCACGTCCGCCCCGGCGGCCTGCAGGTTCAGTTGCAGCACGCTGACCCCGCCGAAAAGATAGGCGCCGATAAGGATGCGCCCGGCCCGCCAGGACGCGAAGACCACGATGGCGAGCGCGATCCACCCGGCGCCGGCCGTCATGCCCTCGGTCCATTGCGGCACGCGGACGAGCGAAAGATACGCACCCCCGAGCCCGGCGCAGGCGCCCCCGAAAAGGATCGCGAGAAGCCGCACCCGCACGACCTTGTAGCCGAGCGCGTGGGCGGCCTCGGCGCTTTCTCCCACGGCGCGCAGGACGAGCCCTCCGCGGGTGAGGCGCAGGAAGACCCAGACCGCGGCGACGATCGCGAGGCTCAGATAGACGATCGGATCGTGCGCGAAGAGCGCGCGGCCGAGATACGGGATCTCGGAGAGCGGCCCGAGGTCCAGCCGCGGCGTGGGCGGCGCCTTCATCCCCTCGAACGGCTTGCCGATGAGCGCCGACAGCCCGAGCCCCGCGAGCGTCAATGCGAGGCCGGTGGCCACGTGATTGGCGAGGAAGAACTGCGTCAGCACGCCGAAGGCGAGGCTCAGGCCCGCGCCCGCCGCGGCCGCGGCCAGGAAGCCGAGCGCGGGGTTGCCGCTCGTGACCGCCACGGCGAAGCCCATCACCGCGCCGGTGATCATCATCCCCTCCACCCCGAGGTTCAGCACGCCCGACCGCTCGGCCACGAGTTCCCCGATCGCGGCGAGCAGGATCGGCGTCGCGGAGACGATGATCGCCGCGGTGAACACCGCCGGCTGGATCGCGCCGAGATCCATCACCCCACCTCCCGCCGGCCGATCCGGATCCGGTAGTTGGCGAACACGTCCGCGGCCAGCAGGAAGAAAAGCAGCATTCCCTGGAAGAGCTGGATCGCGGCGGCGGGCAGCCCGAGCATCAGCTGCGCGAGTTCGCCGCCGATGTAGGTGAGCGCCATCAGTAGCCCCGCCGCGAGGATGCCGAGCGGGTTGAGCCGGCCGAGGAAGGCCACGATGATCGCGGTGAAGCCGTAGCCCGAGCCGAAGTCGATGGTGATCTGCCCGGCGGGTCCCGTGACCTCGAAGAGCCCCGCCATGCCGGCCAGCGCGCCGGCAAGCCCGAGGCTGACGAGGGTGATGCGCGCCGCGTTCACGCCCGAAAACCGCGCCGCGCGCGGCGCCGCACCCATGAGCTGGATCTGGAAGCCGAGGATATGGCGCGCCATCAGCACCTGCGCCGCGATCACGGCGGCGAAGGCCGCGACGACGCCCCAATGCATGCCGGTCCCGGCGACGAGTTCGGGATTGGCGGTCGCCTCCCACTGCGCAAGGTTGCGCGAGCCCGGAAAGCCCATGCCCTCAGGGTTCTTGAGAAGGCCCGAGGAGGCCGAGGCCAGCACCGCCTCTGCCACGTAGACCAGCATGAGCGACACGAGGATCTCGTTGGTGCCGAAGCGCACGCGAAGCAGCGCGGGGATCATCCCCCAGGCGAAGCCGCCCGCCGCGCCGGCCAGAACGGCAAGCGGGAAGATGAGGGGCGAGGCGGACGGGTAGAAGGCCAGTGCCGCGCCCGCCCCGCAGATCGCGCCGATGATGTATTGCCCCTCGGCGCCGATGTTCCACACCCCCGCGCGGAAGCCGATGGCAAGCCCGATGGCGATCAGGATGAGCGGCCCGGCCTTCACCAGAAGTTGCGGCCGCGAATAGGCGGCGAATTGCGGATGGAAGAGCGGATCCCAGAAGATGACGCGGATCGCCTCCAGCGGATCCGCGCCAAGCGCCGCGAAGAGCGCCCCGCCGGCGAGCATGGTCAGCGCGACTGCGATGACGGGCGCGCCCGCGGTCCAGCCGCGCGAGGGCTGCGGGCGTTTTTCCAGCGCGATCATGAGCCGGTCACCTGGCGCGTCCGCGGTTCACTGCGCCACATGCGCCACCTCCATGTCGTGGGCGCCGCCCATCATCAGGCCGATGCGTTCCCGGTCGAGTTCGCCCACGGGGCGCACCGCGCTCAACCGTCCGGCGTTGAGCGCGCCGAAGCGGTCGGATATCTCCATCAGCTCGTCGAGATCCTGGCTGATCGCGAGAACGGCCGCGCCCCGGGCGGCCATGTCCATGAGCGCCTGCCGGATCGTCGCGGCCGCGGCCGCGTCGACGCCCCAGGTCGGCTGGTTCACGACAAGCGCGACCGGCGTCTGCAGCAACTCCCGCCCGATCACGAATTTCTGCAGGTTGCCGCCCGAAAGCGCCCGCGCCGCGACCTCGGGCCCCGGCGTGCGCACGTCGAAGCGGGCGATCACCTCCTCGGCGAAGCGCCGCGCGGCGCCCCAGTCGATCATCCCGCGCGGCGCCAGCCCGCGTGTCGCGGCCGCGGTCAGAAGCGCGTTGCGGGTCAGGCTCATCTCGGGCACGGCGGCGTGGCCGAGACGTTCCTCCGGCGCGCTGGCAAGGCCGAGGGCCCGGCGCTGGGCGGGCCCGAGCGCGCCCACGTCGCGGCCCTGCAGGAAAACCGCGCCCCGCGGCGCGCGCCGTTCGCCCGAGAGCGCGGCAAGAAGCTCTTCCTGCCCGTTGCCGGCCACGCCGCCGATCCCCAGCACCTCGCCCTGACGCAGGGCGAAACTCACGTCGCGAAGCGCGGTGCCGAAATCTCCCGGCGCCGGAAGCGAAAGACCGCGTGCCTCCAGCGCGACCTCGCCCGTGTCGCGGCGCGCGCGGGCCGTGGTATCGAAGGCGCCGCCCACCATCGCCTCGGCCATCTCGCGTGCCGTGCTCTGCCGCGGGTCGGGGCGGGCCACCACCCGCCCGCGACGCAGGATCGTCGCGCGGTCGCAGAGCGCGCGGATCTCCTCGAGCTTGTGCGAGATGTAGAGGATCGACGTCCCCTCCGCGGCCAGCTTGCGCAACGTCTCGAACAGGATCTCCGTTTCCTGCGGCGTCAGCACCGATGTCGGTTCGTCCATGATCAGAAGCCGGGGCTCCTGCAGCAGGCAGCGCACGATCTCCACGCGCTGCCGCTCGCCCGCAGAGAGCGTGCCCACGGTCCGCGCCGGGTCGAGCGGCAGACCGTAGAGCTGCGAGACCTCGGCGATCCGCTGCGCCAGCGCGCGGGGCGGCGGCGCAGTCTCCATCCCGAGCGCGATGTTCTCGGCCACCGAGAGCGCGTCGAAGAGCGAGAAATGCTGGAACACCATGGCCACGCCCGCCGCGCGGGCCGCGCGGGGTTCCGGCGGGGCGTAGGGGGCGCCGCGCAGCGTCATGCGCCCCGCGTCGGGCTGCACGAGCCCGTAGATCATCTTCACCAGCGTCGTCTTGCCGGCGCCGTTCTCGCCCAGGAGCGCGTGCACCTCGCCCGCCGCGATCTCGAGCGAGACGTCGTCGCAGGCGCGCACGCCGGGATAGATCTTGGTGAGCCCCTCGAGGCTCAGAACGCTCTGGCCCGCCCTGGTCAAATCTCTCGTCTCCGCCGCGCCGGTCACCGTCCGCTTTAGCCCGATCCCGCCACGCTCCGCAATCGCGCTGCCGCCTGCGCGCGGTCCCCGGCCACGCCGGTGCGCGCGAAACGGGCGGCGCGCGGCGGCGGGCGCTTGCGCGCGCCGCCGCTTTCGGCGAGTCTCGCGCCATGACCGAGCCGCTCTTCGTGCACCTGCGCCTTCACACCGAATACTCGCTTCTCGAAGGCGCCGTGCGGCTCAAGAATCTGCCGGAGCTCTGCCGTGCCGCCGGGATGCCGGCGGTGGCCGTGACGGACACCAACAACCTCTTCTGCGCGCTGGAGTTTTCGGTCGCCACGCAGGGCGCGGGCATCCAGCCGATCCACGGCTGCCAGATCGATCTCGCCATCGCGGAGGCGGATCCGCTGGTGGCGCGCGGACAGCAGCCGAGGCCCGCGCCGCTGGTGCTGCTCGCGCAGTCCGAAGAGGGCTACGGCAACCTCATGAAGCTCAATTCCTGCCTCTACCTGCGGGGGGACGGGCAGGCGGCGCATGTCACGCTGGACGAGCTTGCACGCCACGGCGCGGGGCTCATCTGCCTTTCCGGCGGGCCGGAGGGCGCGGCGGGGCGGCTTCTGGCGCAGGGCAAGCGCGCCGAGGCGGAGGCGCTGATGCGCCGCTTGCGCGACATCTTCCCGAACCGCCTTTACGTCGAGCTCCAGCGCCACCCGGGCGAGCAGGGGCTGCCCGAGGCCGAGCGGCTGACCGAGCGCGGATTCGTCGAGATGGCCTACGGGATGGAGCTGCCGCTTGTGGCCACCAACGACGTGCATTTCGTGAAGGAGGAGCATTACGAGGCCCATGACGCGCTGATCTGCATCGCCGATGGCGCCTATGTCGACCAGCGCGAACCGCGCCGCCGCCTCACGCCGCAGCACTACTTCAAGTCGCCGCAGGAAATGGCGGCGCTTTTCGCCGACCTGCCCGAGGCGATCGAGAACACCGTCGAGATCGCCCGCCGCTGCGCCTTCATGGTCGAGAAACGCGACCCGATCCTGCCCCGCTTCGCCGCGGACGAGGTCGAGGAGCTGCGCCGCCAGGCGAAGGAAGGCCTTGCCGCGCGGCTTGCCGTGATCCCCCACGCCGCGCCCGTGGAGGACTACGAGAAGCGCCTCGAATTCGAGCTCGGTATCATCGAGAGCATGGGCTTTCCGGGCTATTTCCTGATCGTGGCCGATTTCATCAAGTGGGCCAAGGATGAGGATATCCCGGTGGGGCCGGGACGCGGGTCGGGGGCGGGCTCGCTCGTGGCCTACGCGCTCACCATCACGGACCTCGATCCGCTGCGCTATTCGCTTCTCTTCGAGCGATTCCTGAACCCCGAGCGGGTTTCCATGCCCGATTTCGACATCGACTTCTGCATGGACCGGCGCGAGGAGGTCATCGCCTACGTGCAGGAGAAATACGGGCGCGAGAAGGTGGCGCAGATCATCACCTTCGGCGCGCTTCTGTCGAAGGCCGCGGTGCGGGACGTGGGCCGCGTGCTGCAGATGCCCTACGGGCAGGTGGACAAGCTGTCGAAGCTCATCCCCATCGAGGGGGTGAAGCCCGTCTCCATCGAGAAGGCGCTGGAGGAGGAGCCGCGCCTGCACGAGGCCGCCCGCGCCGAGGAGGTGGTGGACCGGCTGCTGACCTATGGCCGCCAGCTCGAGGGGCTGCTCCGGAACGCCTCCACCCACGCGGCGGGGGTGGTGATCGGCGACCGGTCGCTCGACGAGCTGGTGCCGCTCTACCAGGATCCGCGTTCGGAAATGCCGGCCACGCAGTTCAACATGAAATGGGTGGAGCAGGCAGGGCTGGTGAAGTTCGACTTCCTCGGCCTCAAGACGCTTACCGTCATCCAGAACGCCATCGACCTCATCCGCGCCTCGGGGCGCGATCTGCACGTCGCGGCCGACGGGAGCGCGATCTACCAGCCCTTCGAGGGCGCGGAGAACGACATCGGGCAGATCCCGCTCGACGACGAGAAGACCTACGAGCTTTACGCAAGGGCGCGGACCGTGGCGGTGTTCCAGGTGGAAAGCTCGGGCATGATGGATGCCCTGAAGCGCATGAAACCCACCTGCATCGAGGACATCGTGGCGCTCGTGGCACTCTACCGTCCGGGGCCGATGGAGAACATCCCGAAATACTGCGAGGTCAAGAACGGGCTGCGCGAGCGGGACTCGACCCACCCGCTGATCGACCACATCCTCGACGAGACGCAGGGCATCATCGTCTACCAGGAGCAGGTGATGCAGATCGCCCAGGAGATGGCGGGCTACTCGCTCGGGGGCGCGGATCTTCTGCGCCGCGCCATGGGCAAGAAGATCAAGGAGGCGATGGACGCCGAGCGCCCGAAGTTCATCGAGGGTGCGAAGAAGAACGGTGTCGACGACGCCAAGGCGCTCGAGGTCTGGAACCTTCTCGAGAAGTTCGCCAATTACGGCTTCAACAAGTCCCACGCCGCCGCCTACGCGGTGGTCAGCTACCAGACGGCCTGGCTCAAGGCGAACCACCCGGTCGAGTTCATGGCCGGCGTGATGAACTGCGACATCCACCTCACCGACAAGCTCGGCGTCTATTTCGAGGAGGTGAAGAAGGGCCTCGGCCTGCCCTGGGATCCGCCCTGCGTGAACCGCTCCGAGGCCACCTTCACCGTTCGCGAGGGCCGGCTGGTCTATGCGCTGGGCGCGCTCAAGAACGTGGGCGTGGAGGCGATGCGCCTCATCACCGAGGCTCGGGACGGGACGCCCTTCACCAGCATCTTCGAGCTCGCACGCCGCGTGGACCTCAAGCGCATCGGCAAGCGCCCGCTCGAGATGCTGGCGCGCGCGGGCGGCTTCGACGCGCTCGACCCGAACCGCCGGCGCGTCCTCGAGAGCCTCGACGCGCTCGTCGCCTATTCCGCCGCGGTGCAGGAGCAGAAATCCTCCGCCCAGGTGTCGCTTTTCGGCGAGGCGGGCGAGGACCTGCCAGAGCCGCGGCTCGCGGGCGTGCCCGACTGGCTGCCCGCCGAGCGGCTGAACGAGGAGTTCGCGGCGGTGGGTTTCTACCTCTCCGGCCACCCGCTCGACGATTACATGGCGCCGCTGCGGCGAAAGGGCGTGCTGACGCTGGACGAGGTGACCGCGAAGGCCGGGCGCGGGCCCTGCCTGGTGAAGCTCGCCGGCGTCGTGGCAGGCCGGCAGGAGCGCAAGTCCGCGCGCGGCAACCGCTTCGCCTTCGCCCAGCTTTCCGACACCACGGGCGCCTACGAGGTGACGCTCTTCTCCGAGGCGCTGGAGGCCGCGCGCGAATACCTGGAGACGGGCGCGAAGGTGGTGGTCAGCGCCGAGGCGAGCCTCGAGGCAGACCAGTTGAAACTTATGGCCCGCGGGGTGACGCCGGTGGACGCGGCGGTGGCGGACGCGGGCGCCTCGTCGCTCAGGGTCTTCGTGGAGGCCGAGACGGCGGTGGGCGCGGTGGCGAGCGTGCTCGAGCAGGCCGCGCGCGAGGCACGGCGCGCGGCGCGCGGCCAGGTCTACCTCTGCCTTCTCGCCGACGGCCTTCCGGGCGAGGTGGACGTGGAGCTTCCCGGCGAGTTTCCCGTGACGCCGCAGGTCAAGGGCGCGATCAAGTCGCTTTCCGGCGTTCTGGATGTCGAGGAGGTCTGACCGCCGCACCGCGGGCGCGGCCGCGCTCGTGGCGCTGGCGGTCCTTGCAGGCTGCGGCGGCGACGCGCCGCGCGCCGAGGCGCCGGGCGCGACCGCCCGCGGCGATGGCGACGCGAGGGCCGCCACCGCGGAGGAAGGCGGGCGGGGTGCGGGCCTTCTGTCACGGCTCTTCGGGAGCGGGGCCGTCGGCGCGGCGCAGGACGGGGAGGCACCGGCCATTGGCGGGCCCGGACTAGGCGGCGGCGAAAGCGATCCGGCCACCGCCGCGGAAAGCCGGGCGGCGGCGCCCGGCGGCGGCCTTTTCGCGCGTCTCTTCGGGGGCGGGGAGGCGGCCCGCCCTATGCCGGAGGGGGCCGCGTTGCCCCCGGCCTCCGACGGGCCCGACGGGCGCGACGTGGCCTTCGGCACGCGCCTGCCCTACGGCGAGCTCGCCCGGGTCTGCGACGCGCCGCGCCGGTCCCTCGGCGCCGAGATCGAGCGGGCGGCGGGCTGGCGGCTTCACGACAGCGATCCCGGCAACACCGGGGCCCACACATTTTACCTGACCGGTTTCGACGATGGCTGCCCGCGCCAGTTCACCGCCGCGCTCGCGCTTTTCGGCGCGCCCTCGATGCACGAGCAGATTCGCTACGGCCTGCCCGCCGAGGCGCAGCCCTATTCGAAGACCGACAGCGCCTATGAGCGTCTCAAGTCGCGCATCTGCGCCGTCGCGCGGAACGAACCCTGCGGGCGGCGCATCTCGCGGATGGAGCGCGACACCGTGTTCGTCAGCATCTACGAACGCTTCGGCGAGAACCCGGTCTGGAAGAACCTGCTGCTGCACGATGGCGCGGCGCTGGCGCTCGACATCAAGGGACGCTGACGCGCGGGCCTACCAGTGCGGCGGCCGCTGATCGCCCAGCACGACGGCGCCGGCCTCCGCCTCGCGCTCGGCCTCGCGTTCCATCAGGCGCGCGACCCGGCGCGACAGCCGGTCGATCTCGTCGCGCTGGCGCGTCACGATCTCCGACAGCGTCTCCTGCGCGCGCTCCAGTTCGGCCACGTGCCGCTCCAGCCTGTCGATGCGGGTTTCCTCGTCGCTCGTCATGTCGCGCTCCGTGCTCCTGTCCACATTTGCACCGGTGCGCCGGGCGGGGCAAGCCGGGCCCGCCTTGCCCCGCCGCGCCCCTTCGGCTAGACCCCGCCGCGACCCGACCCCGGAGTGATCGTTCCCATGGCCAAGGAGAAGAAGCAGCCGCGCCCGAAGGCGGAGAACCCCAAGGGCTTCCGCGACTATTTCGGCGCCGAGGTGAGCGAGCGCGCGGCCATGCTGGAGACCATCGCGCGGGTCTATCATCTCTACGGCTTCGACGCCCTCGAAAGCCCCGCGGTGGAGACTCTGGAGGCGCTCGGGAAGTATCTTCCTGACGTGGACCGCCCGCATGCCGGGGTCTTCGCCTGGGCCGAGGACGAGGAGGGCGGCAAGGGCGACTGGCTGGCGCTGCGCTACGACCTGACCGCGCCGCTCGCCCGGGTCTACGCCCAGCACCGGCAGGAGCTGCCCACGCCCTACCGCCGCTACGCGATGGGCCCGGTCTGGCGGAACGAGAAGCCGGGGCCGGGGCGCTACCGCCAGTTCTACCAGTGCGACGCCGACACCGTGGGGGCGGCCAGCGTGGCCGCCGACGCCGAGATCTGTGCCATGCTCGCCGACACGCTGGAGGCCGTGGGCATCCCGCGCGGGGACTACGTGGTGCGGGTGAACAATCGCAAGGTGCTGAACGGCGTGCTGGAGGTCGCAGGGCTTCACGATGACGAAGAGCACAGCCATGCGCGAGGCATTGTGCTTCGAGCAATAGACAAGCTCGACCGTTTAGGCGTGAACGGAGTACGTGATCTTCTTGGCGCAGGCCGAAAAGATGAGAGTGGTGACTTTACCGAGGGGGCAAAACTCAGCAACGCGCAAATCGCGGTCATAATGCGCTTTGTCGGCGCGTCCACAGCAATCGACCAGCGACTGCGCGATCAGGCCCAGACGGCTGCCAATCGTGACAGTGACATGACTGCCGATCTATCCAACGCTTACGCTTCCGGATTCACGGAACTTTTCGGCCGCAGCCCTGGTGCGGCCGCTCTCCGCAACGTCGCGACCCTGAACTATCTTTCAGAGATTGTTGAAGGCTCCTCCGTGGGTGTTGAGGGTGTCGCTGAGCTCAAGAAAATGGCGGAGCTTCTTGCCGCGCAGGGTTATGAGCCAAACCAAATCACAATAGACCCCTCGGTGGTCCGCGGCCTCGGCTACTACACCGGGCCGGTCTTCGAGGCCGAGCTCACCTTCGAGATCCTCGACGAGAAGGGGCGGCCGCGGCAGTTCGGCTCGGTGGCGGGCGGCGGGCGCTACGACGACCTGGTGAAACGCTTCACCGGGCAGCCGGTGCCGGCCACCGGCGTCTCCATCGGGGTGGACCGCCTGCTCGCCGCGCTGCGCGAGAAGGGGCGGGTGCACAGCAAGACGCACGCGCCGGTCGTCGTCACGGTGATGGATCGCGACCGCATGGCCGACTACCAGGCGATGGTGGCCGAGCTGCGCCAGGCCGGCATCCGCGCGGAGGTCTATCTCGGCAACCCGAAGAACTTCGGCAACCAGATGAAATACGCCGACCGCCGCGGCGCGCCCGTCGCCGTGATCGAGGGCGAGGACGAGAAGGCGCGCGGGGTCGTCCAGCTCAAGGACCTGATCCTCGGCGCGCAGATCGCCGAAAGCGCGACGCTCAAGGAATGGAAGGAGCGCCCGAGCCAGGTCGAGGTGCCGCGCGTCGAGCTCGCCCACCGCGTGCGCGAGATCCTGGACGCCCACGGATGAGCCCCCGCACCGCCGAGACGCGCGCGCTGGCCGCGCGGCTCGTGGCGCGCTTCGAGGCGGCGGGCGCGCAGCCGGTGGACTGCGCGATTCTGCAGCCCGCCGACACGCTGCTCGACCTCTACGGCGAGGACATCCGGGCCCGCGCCTACACCACGCAGGATCCGCTCCGGGGCGAGCAGATGCTGCGCCCGGATTTCACCGTGCCCGTGGTGCAGATGCACATGGCCCACGGCGCCGAGCCCGCGCGCTACACCTATGCGGGCGAGGTCTTCCGGCGTCAGGAGGACGACCCCTCCCGCGCGAGCGAGTATCTCCAGGTGGGCTACGAGGTCTTCGACCGGACGGATCCCGCCGCCGCCGACGCCGAGGTGTTCGCGCTCTTCTCCCGGACGCTCGCGCCTCTCGGCCTGCGCGCGGCCACGGGCGATATCGGCCTTCTCGCCGCCGCCGTGCGCGGGCTCGAGACGACGGAGCGGCGCAAGGCCGCGCTCATGCGCCACATCTGGCGGCCGCGGCGGTTCCGCGCGCTTCTGGAGCACTTCGCGGGACGGAGCGCGCCGCCGCCCGCGCGCGCCGCGCTGCTCGCCGATTCCGACCCGATGGCGCGGGCCGCGCCGCTTCTGGGCAAGCGCGGGCCGGAGGAGATCGCGGACCGGATCGCGGCCCTGCGCGAGGACGCCGCCGCGCCGCCGCTGCCCGCGGCGCAGCTCGATCTGGTGGACGCGCTTCTGGGCGTGCGCGAGACCTGCGTCTTCGCGCTGGAACACCTGCGCGACATCGCCGTGGACCTCCCCTCCATCGGGGTTGCGGTGGACCGGCTGGCGCGCCGGCTCGACGCGTTGTCGTCGCGCGGTGTCGACGTGGCGGCGCTGGATTTCGAGGCGAGCTACGGGCGCACCTCTATGGAGTATTACGACGGCTTCGTCTTCGGCTTCTACGCCGAGGCGCGGCCGGACCTCGCGCCGGTGGCCACCGGCGGGCGCTATGATGCGCTCACCCGCCAGCTTGGCGGCGGCGCGGAGATCCCGGCGGTGGGTGGCGTGATCCGCCCCGGCATGGTGCTGGACCTCGGAGGGCTGCCATGACCGTGAAGCTGGGCGTGCCGTCCAAGGGGCGGTTGATGGAAAAGACCTTCGAGTGGTTCGCCGCACGCGGCGTCGAGCTGTCGCGCACGGGATCCGAGCGGGAGTATTCGGGCGCCGTGAGCGGCGTGGAGGGCGTGTCGCTGGTGCTGCTTTCGGCGGGCGAGATCCCGCGCGAGCTGGAGGCCGGGCGGCTTCAACTCGGCGTCACCGGCACCGATCTCGTGCGCGAGAAGCTGAGCCGCTGGGACCAGAAGGTGGAACCCCTGGCGGAGCTGGGCTTCGGCCATGCCGACCTCGTGATCGCGGTGCCGCGGGCCTGGGTGGACGTGGACACGCTCGACGATCTCGACATGGTGGCGGCAGAGTTCCGCGCGCGCCACGGCCACCGGCTGCGCATCGCCACGAAATATCACCGCCTGGTGCGGGACTTCCTGCGGGCGCACGGCGTCGCGGATTACCGGCTGGTGGACAGCCAGGGCGCGACGGAGGGCACGGTGCGCAACCTCACCGCCGAGGCCATCGCCGACATCACCTCGAGCGGAGAGACGCTCAGGGCCAATCACCTGAAGGTGCTCTCGGACGGGCTCGTGCTGAAAAGCGAGGCGACGCTTTTTCGCGCTCGGCGCGCGCCCCTCTCCGATGCCGACCGCCCGGCGCTTGCCGCGCTGCTGTCGCGCCTCGGGCTTGACGAGTAGCCGGCGCGCTCAGACCACCCCGATCTCGGACAGCGCGGCGCTGAGTTCGGGCGGCAGCGCGTCCTCGGCCTGCCGGCTTTCGGGCAGGTCCGCGGGGCTGTCCTCCGGCGCGAGGTAACGCCAGCCCTGGAACGGGCGGCGCTGCGCCGGGCGCGTGCGGATCAGGCCCTCTTCCAGCACGATGGCGCAGCGCGTGATCCCGTCCGCCCCTTCCACCGGGTCGAGCCGCAGGATGCGCTGGCGGCACTGGATGAGCCCCTTGACGACCCAGTAGATCGAGCCACCCGTCAGGATCTCGTCGGCGCGTTTCGGCCACATCCGCGTGACGTGGCGCGGCTTGCCGTCGGCGGTTTGCGCCCGCCGTGTCCGCTGCCAGCGCGCCAGTTCGTCGACGTTTTCGGTGCCCGCGCTGAGCTTCACAAGGTTTATGTGCGCCAAGAGATGACTCCCCCAAGTCTTGCGACTATATTAGGGCTTCCCCGGCACCCCGCAACCCGCCACGCCCTGCCAGGAGGCCCCGATGACCCGCTTCGCCGCGCCGATCGCCGAGACGATCTGGGACATGAAATACCGCTTCAAGCAGGCGGACGGAACGCCGATAGACCGCACGGTCGAGGACAGCTGGCGCCGCGTGGCGCGTGCGCTCGCGGCAGTCGAGGCCGACCCGGAGGCATGGGAAGAGCGGTTCAACGCCGCGCTCGAGGATTTCCGCTTCCTGCCCGCGGGCCGCATCCTCGCGGGCGCGAGCACGGGCCGGAAGGTGACGCTCTTCAACTGCTTCGTGATGGGCACGATCCCGGACAGCATGGCCGGCATCTTCGAACACCTGAAGGAGGCCGCCCTCACCATGCAGCAGGGGGGCGGGATCGGCTACGATTTCTCCACCATCCGGCCGCGCGGCGCGGACGTCACCGGCGTGGCCGCCGACGCCTCTGGGCCGCTCTCCTTCATGGATGTCTGGGACGCGATGTGCCGCACCATCATGTCGGCGGGCTCGCGCCGGGGCGCGATGATGGCCACCATGCGCTGCGACCATCCCGACATCGAGGAATTCATCGCCGCGAAATCCGATCCCGCCCGGCTCAGGAACTTCAACGTCTCGGTGCTGGTGACCGACACCTTCATGGAGGCGGTGAAGGCCGACGGGCCGTGGGAGCTCACCTTCGCCGGCAAGGTCTATCACACCGTTCCGGCGCGCGATCTGTGGAACCGGATCATGCGCGCCACCTACGACTATGCCGAGCCGGGGGTGATCTTCATCGATCGCATCAACGCGATGAACAACCTTGCCTATGTCGAGGAGATCGCGGCGACGAACCCCTGCGGCGAGCAGCCGCTGCCGCCCTATGGCGCGTGCCTTCTGGGCTCCATCAACCTCTCCCGCCTCGTGCGCGATGCGTTCGAGCCCGAGGCGGCGATTGACCTCGCGGCGCTCGACGATCTCGTCGCCACCGCGGTGCGGATGATGGACAACGTGGTGGACGCCTCCAATTTCCCGCTTCCCGAGCAGCGCGCCGAGGCGCAGGCCAAGCGGCGGATCGGCCTTGGCGTCACGGGCCTCGCCGACGCGTTGCTGATGCTGGGCCTGCGCTACGGCTCCGACGCGGCGGCGGCGCAGACCGAGGCGATCCTGCACCGGATCGCGCGCGCGGCCTATCTCGCCTCGGTCGATATCGCGAAGGAAAAGGGGCCCTTCCCGCTTTTCGAGGCGGAGGCCTTCCTCGCCTCGGGCGCCATGGCGCAGATGGACGAGGACGTGCGCGAGGCGATCCGCACCCACGGCATCCGCAACGCGCTGCTGACCTCCATCGCGCCCACCGGCACGATCAGCCTCTATGCCGGCAACGTGAGTTCGGGCATCGAGCCCGTCTTCGCCTATTCCTACACCCGCAAGGTGCTTCAGAAGGACGGCTCGCGCACCGAGGAGGAGGTGGCGGATTACGCCGTTCAGCTCTGGCGCGAGAAGTTCGGCGACCGAGACTTGCCCGCGTATTTCGTGAACGCCCAGAAGCTCGCGCCGGAAGATCACGTGAAGATGCAGGCGGCCGCGCAGCGCTGGGTGGATTCGTCGATCTCCAAGACGATCAACGTGCCCGCCGACATCGCCTTCGAGGACTTCAAGGACGTCTACATGCAGGCCTACGAGTCGGGCTGCAAGGGCTGCACGACCTACCGGCCGAACGAGGTGACGGGAAGCGTGCTGAGCGTGGGGGAGCAGGAGGACGTGGCCCCCGGCGAGGCACCGGAACAGGCGACGGACCTTTCGGGGGAAGGCGCCGACGTCATCTACATGTCCGAGCCGCTCGACCGCCCGCAATCGCTGGAGGGCGCGACCTACAAGCTGAAATGGCCCGACAGCGAGCACGCCATCTACCTGACCATCAACGATGTCGTCATCGGCGGCCGGCGGCGGCCCTTCGAGGTCTTCATCAACTCCAAGAACATGGAGCATTTCGCCTGGACCGTGGCGCTCACCCGGATGATCTCGGCGGTGTTCCGGCGCGGCGGGGACGTCTCCTTCGTGGTGGAGGAGCTGAAGGCCGTCTTCGACCCGCGCGGCGGGGCCTGGCAGAACGGCAAATACATCCCCTCGATCCTCGCGGCCATCGGCGGCGCGATCGAGCGGCACATGATCGCCATCGGCTTTCTCGAGGGCGAGGGAAAGGGGCTGAAGTCCGATCCCACCGCCAGGGTGGTGGGGCTGGAGAACGCCCCCCGCGGCGCCGCCTGCCCGTCCTGCGGGCAATACGAGATGCGCATGATGGAAGGGTGCCTGACCTGCGCGAGCTGCGGCTACTCCAAGTGCAGCTGAGGCGCGGGGGTCAATCCTCGCGCTCGGTCGTGAAGGTCAGCGGATAGCCCTTGGAAAGCCCGGCCTCGTTCGCCTGGGCGGTCTTCGTCTCGGCCACCTCCCTCGTGAAGACGGCGACGACGCAGGCGCCCTGCCGGTGGGCGGCGAGCATGACGAGGGCGGCTTCGTCCTCGCTCATCCGGAAGACGCGTTTCAGCACCGACACGACGAACTCGCGCGGTGTGTAGTCGTCGTTGAGAAGGATCACCTTCCAGAGCTTCGGGCGCTCCGTCCGGGTCGCGCTCCGCGTCTTCCGGAGCGTCACGATATTGGCCATTCCCCGGCACCTCCCCGGTCTCGAATCGCGCCCGAAGGATAGCGCATCGCGATGGCGGGGCAGCGTCCGATGCTGCGGCGCGGTCCGCGGAGGATCGCGCTCAGGCTTCCCAGGTGATCCGCCCGCCCGCCACGGTGAGCGCGGCGCGCGCGGTGTCGAGCGCCTCGGGGTCCATCGCCTCGAGGTCGTGGTCCATCACGGCGATATCGGCGAGGAAACCGTCACGGAGCCGGCCCTTGCGGTCCTCGGCGAACTCCACCCACGCGTTGTCGCAGGTGTAGGAGCGCAGGGTGTCCATGAGATCCTGGCGCTGGTCGGTCCAGGGCGCAGGCAGCTCGAGCGGCGCGGCGGCCGCCTTCACGCTGTCCATCACGTCCACCTGGATCACCGGCCAGTCGGTGGAAAAGCAGACGCGCGCCCCCGTCTCCCGGATCGACTGCCAGGCGAAGGCCATCGGGATCTGCTCGGGGTGGAGCACCTCGTCGAGCCCGTGCGCGGGGAAGATGTGGCCGCGCGGCGCGTGGCCGGGCTGGATCGAGGCGACGACGCCGAGCGCGGCGAAGCGGGGCAGGTCGTCGGGATGGAGCACCTCGATATGCTCGACCCGGTGGCGGCTGTCGCGCACGCCGTTCGCGCGCCGCGCGGCCTCATAGCCGTCGAGCGTGCGCCGGATGGCGAGATCGCCGATGGCGTGGGTGGCGATCTGCAGCCCCATCGCGTCGATGCGCACGCAGGCTTCGGTGAAGTGATCGGCCCCGAAGACGGGATCGCCGACGTGGGTCGTGCCCGGGTAGGGACGCAGCATCAGCGCCGTGCGGCTTTCCACCACCCCGTCCATGAACATCTTCACGCGGTTGGTCCAGATCCAGTCCCCGGAGAAGCGGCGGCGCATCTCTGCGGCCTCTTCCAGCCGGTCGAGCGGATCGAAGCTTTTCAGGTGGAAGGGCACCTCGGTGCGGCAGAGCAGTTTTCCTTCCGCCTCGAGCTCGGTCAGCAGCTCGGCGGTGTAGAAATTTCCGTCCATGTTGTGGAGCCCGGTGATGCCGTGGCTCGCGCAGTGGGCCAGCCCGCGGGCGATGGCGGCCTTGTCGCGCGCACGGTCGGCGGGGCCCGGCGCGGGCACCGGGTCGGCGCCGGTGACGAGCCCCTCCATGTCGCGCCCGCCGTGGCGGGTGTGGCGCAGGACGGGCTTGTAGGCGCCGGGCTCGCGCAGTTCCCCCGTCGCCGTGCCGTCGGGCGCCATCACGATCTCCGCGCCCGCATCCGTCTCGCCGCCATGCAGGATACCGCCGAGTTCCAGCGCCTTCGTGTTGGCCCAGATCGTGTGATGGTCGGGGGCGAACATGGCGAAGGGCCGGTCGGGCAGCACGCGGTCGAGATCCTGGCGCGTGGTCTGACGGCCGGGCCCCAGGATGTCGTAGGCGGCCATCACGGCGAAGACCACGCGGTCGTCGCTCCGCGCGGCTTCGGCGCGTACCGCCTCGGTCAGCGCGTCGTGGCCCTCGACCCCGTAGAGGTTCAGGTAGTCGAGCTCCACCGACCCGCCGAAGAGGTGGACATGGCTGTCGATGAAGCCCGGCAGCACGGTGGCGCCCTGTGCGTCGAAGACGCGCGTGGCAGAACCGGCGAGGCCGCGGATCTCCCCGGTCGCGCCGACGGCGGTGATCGTGCCGTGCTTCACCGCCAGCGCCTCTGCGCGCGGCCGGGCCGGGTCGAAGGTGACAAGCTTGCCGTTGAGGATGACGAGGTCGGGCGCGGCGGCCATGCGGGCACTCCGTGGGTCGGGAAGGGTCCGGGGGCGCGCGGGCGCGCCCCCGGCAGGGATCATTTCAGAAGCTCGGTCCAGATCGCGCGGTAGATCTGCTGCGCCTCGGGCGGGCAGATCTTCGAATCGACCCCGGCGGAGGCGAACTCCTCCGGCACGACGACCTCGGGCGCGGTGGCCATGACCTCGTCCATGTATTCCTCGGAGCCCGCGATGCCGTTGGCGTAGCGCGCGAAGTTCGAGATCATCGCCGCGTTCTCGGGATCCATTATGAAGTTCATGAAGGTCTTCGCCTCCTCGACGTTCTGCGCGTCCGCGAGGATCGCGAGGTTGTCCGACCAGACCGGAAAGCCCGTCACCGGATAGCCGAAGGCGATGTCGTCGTTCTGAAGCCGGGCGCGCAACGCGGCCCCGTTCCAGGTGATGCTGGCCGCGATGTCCTCGGCGGCGAGCCGTTCCACCGTGCTGTAGTCGATCGACAGCCAGTGCGGTTTCGCCGCCACCAGAAGATCGCGCACCTCGCTCAGCGTCTCGCGGTCCTGGCTGCACTGCTCGCCGCCGACGTAGTAGATGGCGATGGACATCACGTCCATCATCTCGGGGATGACGTTGATCTTGCCGCGAAGCGCCTCGGGCGGCTCCAGGAAGATCGCGGCGGTGTTGATGTCGCCGTCATAGTCGGAGGTGTTGACCGCCATGCCGACGGTGCCCCACTGCCACGGCACGGTGTAACGCCGTCCCGGGTCGAAATCGGGATCGCGCCAGCGCTCCGCCATGTGCTCGAAATTCTCCATCTGGTCGGGCCGCGCCTCCAGCAGCAGGCCCTCCTGCAGGTAGATCGGCACATAGGTCGCCGATGGCACGACGATGTCGAAGCCGTGCCCGCCGGCCTGGATCTTGGCGAGCGCGGTGTCGTTGCTGTCGTAGTCGGTGATCGTGACGTCGATGCCGGTCTCGGCCTCGAACTTCTCGATCATCTCGGGGCTGGTGTAGTTGCCCCAGTTGTAGATGTTGAGCTCCTGCGCGAGCGCCGGCCCGGCGAAGGCGAGCGCCGCCGTGGTCATCACCAGTCTGTTCATCTTTCGTACCTCCTTGGTCACTTCCTGCTTCGGTTGAGGAAGAAGAACGCCATCACCAGCACGACCGAAACGGCGAGAAGCGCGGTCGAGATCGCGTTGATCTCGGGCGTCACCGCGCGGCGGAGCTGGCCCAGCATGTAGGTGGGCAGGGTATCCTGCCCGGCGGATTTCACGAACTCGGTGATCACGACGTCGTCGAGCGAAATCACGAAGGCCAGCATCGCGCCGGCGAGGATGCCCGGCCAGAGCTGCGGCAGCGTCACCCGCCGGAACACCTGCCACGGCGTCGCGTAAAGGTCGGCCGCCGCCTGTTCCAGCGTGAGGTCCATGCCCTGCAGCCGCGCCCGGATCGGCAGGAACGCGAAGGGAATGCAGAAGGCGGTATGCGCGATGATGAGATACCAGAGCCCGGTGTAGCCGGTGGCGACCTTGATCATCGCGAAGAAGATCAGCAGCGCGACGGCGGTCACGATCTCGGGCACCATCAGCGGCTGGTTCACGAGCGCGAAGACGACGGTCTGCCCGCGCCACGGACGCGTGCGGGTGGTGGCTAGCGCCGCGCCCACGGCGGCCGAGGTGGCGATGGCCGAGGCGGCGGTGGCGATCACCACAGACCGGACCGTCGCGGCCTGAACCTGCTCGTTCTCGAGCGCCGAGGCGTACCAGCGCAGCGAGAAACCCTCCCAGAGGGCGACCGAGGTGCCCGCGTTGAAAGAGAAGATCACGAGAAGGAAGATCGGCAGGTAAAGCAGCACGAAGCAGAGCGTCGCCACCGTGGTGAAGCCCGGTTGCCGGGTCACGTCGAACCCCTGCCGCCTAGCCATGCCCGCGCACCTCCTCGCGCCCGGCGGCGCGGATGTAGAAGATCAGCGCCACCATGACGATGGCCAGAAGCGTGAGCGACAGGGCCGCGCCGAGCGGCCAGTTGCGCCCCTGTCCGAACTGAAGCTCGATGAAGTTGCCGAGCATCATGTTCTTGCCGCCCCCCAGCACCCGCGGCGTGACGTAGGCGCCGAGGCAGGGCACGAAGACGAGGATCGAGCCCGCCACCACGCCCGGCTTCACCAGCGGAAGTATGATCCGCCGCAACACCTGCAGCCGCGTGGCGTAGAGGTCGTAGCCCGCCTCCACGAGCGAGAAGTCGAACCGCTCCATCGAGGCGTAGATCGGCAGCACCATGAGCGGCAGGTAGACGTAGACCATGCCGACGAGCACCGCGAATTCGGTGAAGAGCATCTGGATCGGGGCATCGATGACGCCGGCCCAGAGCAGGATCGTGTTCACCGTGCCCTCGTTGCGGATGAGTTCCATGATGGCGAAGGTGCGGATCAGCAGGTTCGTCCAGAACGGGATGATGATGAGCAGCATCCAGAAGTCGCGCGTGCCGCGTGGACGGGTGGCGATGAAGTAGGCCGTCGGGAAACCGAAGAGCAGCGCCAGCAGCGTCGTCATCAGCGACAGCTTGATCGAGCGCCAGAAGATCGACAGGTGCGCATCGGCCAGCCCGACCTCGCCGGTGAAGAAGTCACGCTCCATCAGGACGCTGACCCACGCATCGGTGGAGAAGTCCCACACGACCCCGCCGTAATCCCCCGGGGTCAGGAAGGAATAGATCAGGACGATCAGAAGCGGGCCGGACGCCGCGAAGAGCAGGATGACGAGCGCGGGCGCCAGCAGCAGGGCGCGGGCGCGGCGCCTGTCGGTGTCCTGTCGATGGGCGGGCAGGGCCATCCGTTCAGTCCCTCAGGACCTGGCCGACACCGGCGGCGAAGGTGATGCCCACCGGGTCGCCGGCCTGCCGCGGCTGGGCCGCGTCGGGCTGGTTCTGCTGGCGCACGACGAAGCGTCCGCCGGCATCGAGATCGACGTGGAAGTGCGTGTCGGTGCCGAAATAGACCACCTCGGCCAGCCGGCCGGGCAGAAGCGCCTCGTCGGGCGGGGAAAGCTGGGCGTGCTCGGGCCGCACCGCGAGCGTGACGTGCCCCGACGCGGCGCCGCCCTCCGCTGTCCGGGCCTCGGTCTCGGTGCCGGATGGCAGCCGGATCCGCGCCCGCCCGTCCGAAACGTCCAGCAGCTCGGCCTCGAGGAAGTTGGTGTCGCCGATGAAGTCGGCCACGAACCTTTCCGCCGGGTGATCGTAGATGTCGCGCGGGCCGCCGATCTGGCGGATCGAGCCCTCGTTCATCACCGCGATTCGGTCGGACATGGTCAGCGCCTCGGCCTGGTCGTGGGTGACGAAGACGAAGGTGATCCCCGTCTCCGACTGAAGCCGCTTGAGCTCGAGCTGCATGTCCTTGCGCAGCTTGAAATCGAGCGCCGAAAGCGGTTCGTCCAGCAACAGCACCTTGGGGCGCGGCGCGAGCGCGCGGGCCAGCGCCACGCGCTGCTGCTGCCCGCCCGAGATCTGGCTCGTGCGCCGCCCGGCCATCTCCGTCATGCGCACGAGCTCGAGCATCTCGTCCACCGTGCGCCGCACCTCCTGCCGCGGCTTGCCCAGCATCTCCAGCCCGAAGCCGATATTCTCGGCCACCGTCATGTGCGGGAACAGCGCGTAGGACTGGAAGACGGTGTTCACCGGGCGCCGGTGCGGCGGGTTGTCGAGCAGGTCGCCGCCGTCGAGGGTGATGCGCCCCTCGGTCGGGTATTCGAAGCCCGCGATCAGCCGCAGAAGCGTGGTCTTGCCGCAGCCCGACGGGCCGAGAAGCGTGAAGAATTCGTTTTCGCGGATCGTGACGGAGACCTCGTCGAGCGCGCGGAAGGCGGTGCTTCCAGTGCCGAAAATCTTCGTGACTCCATCGATTTCGATCATCGTCGCCCGATCCGCCGCCTCGCCCGCACCTTTCGAGAAGATCATCCGCCCGACAGCATGGCAAGGGCAACTTGCCGGCGGCCCGCGCCACGACGCGGTCTTGCTCCAGCTTCCGCATGGGCCGCGGACGGGCGGCGGCTTTCCCAGCCCCCGGGGCGGTCCTGGTGGCGGCGCGCCACGGCTTGCCCGGGCGACGTGGCGCTGTAGTGTGAGCGGAGACCGCCGCCGACGGAGCCGCCGCATGTCGCGCCTCGCGCCCCTCTTCCTCGCGCTCGTTCTGGGCGCAATCGCACCTGCCGCGGCCTTCGCGCAGCAGACGCCCGCGCCCGCGACCGGCCCCGCGATCCAGCTCGAGAACGACGCCGCGACGGACGCCGCCATCGCCACGCGCCTGCGCGGCATCCTGTCCGAGCTCGACGGGTACGACGACGTCACGGTGACGGTGAGAGAGGGCATCGTCACTTTCCGGGGAACTGCCGTCGACGGCGCGGCGATCGCGCAGCTCGACGAGATCGCCAACCGCCTTTCCGAGGTGATCACCGTGCGCAATCAGGTCGCCGAGACCACCGCGGTCGCCGAACGCCTCGATCCCGCGATGGAGCGCCTGCGCGCGCGTTGGCGGCAGGTGGTCTCCACCTTGCCGCTTCTCTCGGTCGCGGCGGCCGTTTTCGTCGCCGTCGCCGCCATCGGCTGGCTGATCACGCGCTGGCGCGGACCGTGGCGACGCCTCGCGCCGAACGGTTTCATTGCGGATATCTACCGCCAGCTCGTGCGGCTGGGATTCGTGCTCGCCGGGCTCGTCGCCGGGCTCGACATCCTGGGCGCCACGGCGCTTCTCGGCACGATCCTCGGGGCGGCCGGCCTCATCGGCCTTGCCGTCGGCTTCGCGGTCCGGGACACGGTGGAAAACTTCATCGCGTCGATCATGCTCTCGATCCGTCAGCCCTTCGACCCCGACGACACGGTCGAGATCGAGGGTGATGTCGGCAAGGTGGTCCGCCTGACGAGCCGCGCCACGATCCTTCTGTCCCATGACGGCAATCACGTCCGAATCCCGAACGCGACCGTCTTCAAGAGCAGGCTCGTGAACTACACGCGCAACGACGCCACCCGGATCGTGTTCGATCTCGGCGTCGCGCCGGACACCGACCTGGCCGAAGCGCAGCGAATCGCCGCCGGGACGCTGCAAGCGTTGCCCTTCGTTCTGGATCGGCCGGCGGCGAGCGTATGGGTCCACGAGGCGGGTGACAGTTCCGTGGCCCTGCGGCTCACGGCGTGGATCTCGCAGCGGGAGAGCAGCTTCTATCCCGCGCGCGGGGAGGCGATCCGCCTCGTCATGGCAGCGTTCGCGGAGGCGGGCATCGAAATGCCGGAACCCACATACCGCGTCATGCGCGTCGCCCCGCCCGACGCGAACGCGACCGCGCCGCGCGGCGCGGTCCCCGCCGCCGGTCACAGCTTGCGGGAGCCGCAGGACGTGGCCGCCTACGACGAACAGGCCCTCGACCAGATCGTCCGGGAAGAACGGTCCGACGCCGGGGCGCAAAACCTTCTGAGCGGCGATGCCGCCCGCGAATGAGGAGGCCATTTTCCCGCAGCGAGGGCTTGCGTCGCGCCGGCGCCGGGAGTAACTAGCGCCCCACCGCTGGGGTGTAGCCAAGTGGTAAGGCAGCGGTTTTTGGTACCGTGTACCGTAGGTTCGAATCCTACCACCCCAGCCATGACGTCCGGAAATCACCAGAAAGCCCAGGAAGATTGGGCTTCCGCGTGTAACGCGGAAACCAGTGTATCCCAGTCCGCTCCGGGTGGGATACATGATGGGATACATCGCGCCCGCGCGGGCCTCAGCCTGATCGCCGAGGAGCAGCAGAAAGCCTTCTTCGCCTGGACGGCACGGCTTCCGAAGTCCCACGGGAAAGCCACGGCAAGAACCGCTTCTGCCGGCACGCCCCGAAAGACCCGTCGAAATACGCCTTCACCAAGCAAGACGAGATCGACGCGGCAGACGCGGCGGACGAGGAGGTCATGGAGGTGATCCGGGCCCGCAACCATCTCTCGAATGCCGAGAAACGTGCACTTCTTGCGGAACAGCCCGTGCCGCGCCGTACGATGACGACGAGGGGCGGTCACACCATCAACGCGCGGGCGGAGCGAAAACGGCACGGCGCCCTGCCGCGCGTCTTCGTGAATCGTCCTGCGCGCGGGTGGCGTCGCTATGCGCGGTAGATGAGCGTCTTCCGTGGTTCGCCGCTTCTGACCATGCCGCGATACATGCCTTCACAGTTGAAGGGCATGGCGATGCGGCCCGCCGCGTCCACGGCGATCAGGCCGCCGGACCCGTCATTCTGGGCGAGATCCTGCATCACGACATGCTCGGCCGCGGTTTCGATCGGTTCGTCGAGATGGCGCATGCGCGCGCTGATCTCGGCGGCGGCATTCCAGCGGATGAAGACCTCGCCATGCCCGGTTGCGGACACGGCGCATGTCGCGTCGTCGGCAAATGTGCCGGACCCGATCAGGGGCGTGTCCCCGACGCGGCCCGGGGCCTTCGCGGTCATGCCGCCCGTGGAGGTGGCTGCCGCGACATGGCCCGACGCGTCGCAGGCGACGGCGCCGACCGTGCCGTGGCGTCGTGCGGGGTCATCGTTCTCCGCGCCTTCTTCACGCATCTCGAGCGTTTCCTGAAGCGCGTCCCAACGCGCTTGCGTGAAGAAATAGCTCTCGTCCTCGAATGGCAGACCCGCATCACTGGCGATCCGGAGCGCATTCTCGCCGATCAGCATGACGTGATCGGTGCGCTCCATGATGGCGCGCGCCGCGCGGACGGGGTTGCGGGGTCCGAAAATGCCGGCAACGGCGCCGGCGCGGCGCGTTGCGCCGTCCATCACGGCGGCGTCCATCTCCTGCTTGCCATCGGCGTTGAAGACGGCGCCACGTCCGGCGTTGAACAGGGGCTCGTTCTCGAGCGCGCAGACCGCTGCCGTGACCGCATCAAGGGCGGGGCCGCCGTCTTTCAGGATTGCCTCGCCAGCTTCGAGAGCGCGGGCGAGGCCCGCGTGATACGCACGCTCCAGTTCAGGGGTGATCTTCGATTTCAGGATGGTTCCGGCGCCACCGTGAATGGCAAGGGCGTAAGTCATGTCTGTCCTTTCAGTCCGGCCGCAGCGGCGCAGTGGCGCGCGATGTCGGCATGGGTGGCGACCCAGCAATCGCCCCTGTCGGCAATGCGTTCGAGAAGCGTTTCGAGAATGAACATCCGGCTGCGGTAGCCGATCACATGCGGGTGCATGGTCAGCAGGAAAAGCCCGCCATCGGCGTAGGCGCCCTCGAACTCTCGCGTGAAGATGTCCAGCACGGCTTCGGGCGGGGTGTAGGGGCGTTGCGCGCCAAAGCGGTTCATCGTGAAGTAGACGGCGTCGTCGCGGATCCATTCGACCGGCAGCTCGACGATCCCGGTGGGTTCGCCATCGGCCACGATCTCGTAGGGATCGTCGTCCGCGAACAGCGAGCTGTCGTAGGCAAGCCCGAGTTCGCGCGCGATGGCGAGCGTGTTGGGGCTGTAATCCCACGATGGCGTGCGCATGCCGACCGGCCGCGTCCCGGCGAGCCGCTCCAGCGTGTCGGCCGCGCGGAACATCAGGTCGCGCTCTGTCGCGTGGTCGAGGCGCGAGTTCACCTCGTGAATCCAGCCATGCAGTCCGATCTCGTGGCCGTCCTGCGCCAGGTCACGCTGTTCGTCGGGGTGCAGCAGCGCCGAGACGGCCGGGACGAAGAAGCTGGCCTTGAAGCCGTGCCGGTCGAGAGCGGCGCGGATGCGCGGGAGTCCGCGCCGGCTGCCGAATTCGCCCCATGACAGGCGCGCGGGCGACTGGCCGCCGTCACGCAGCTCGTTGGTTTCGTGATCGCTGTCGAAGGACAGCGCCACGGCGCAGCGCGCGCCCCCGGGCCATGTGTCTGGCCTGAGGTTGCGGCCCGCACGGACCTGGTTCACCAGCCCGCGCCAGGTGGTCTCGTCCCAGCCATGCGGTTCGCTCATGCATGTCCTCCGTCGACCGGGAGAATCTGCCCGGTGATCCATTCCGCCCGATCCGAGGCCAGGAAGACGACGGCGTTGGCGATGTCCTCGGCCCGTCCGAGACGGCGCATGTGGATGCCCTGAACGATCTGTTTCTGTCGCTCTGGGCCGAACGCGTCCCATTGGCGCTCGGTGGAAGGGTTCGACAGGATGAAGCCGGGAGCGACGGAGTTCACCGTGACGCCATGCGGGCCCAGTTCCAGCGCCAACTGGCGGGTCAGTCCCACAAGCGCGTGCTTGGCCGAGGCGTAAGCCTGGATCCCCGTCAGGCTTGGCCGCAGCCCCGCACCCGAGGAGATGGTCACGACCCGGCCCCAGCCGCGTGCCTTCATGCCGGGTGCGGCGGCCTGCGCGCACCACATCGCGGCATCGACATTGGCGGCGAAGATCGCGCGCCAGTCGGCTTCGGAAATCTCCTCGATCGGACGGCCGGCCTGGCCGCGCACACCGCCGGCGGCCGTCACAAGGCCATCAAGGCGGCCATGCAGCGCCTCGACATCCGCGATCGCGCTGCGCGCGCCGTCGCGGCTGCCCAGATCGGCGGCATGGGTCGTGGCGCGATGTGCCAGGCTCGCCATGCCGTCCTCGTCGATATCGATGGCGGCGACGGTCGCGCCGGCATCGGCCAGCGAAGCGACGATGGCGGCGCCGATACCCTGCGCGGCGCCGGTGACGGCGAAGACCCGGCCCTCGAGGCTCAACTGCATAGCGGCACCATCTCGCTGACGAGGTCCGGCGACTGTTCGCGGCGCCCTTCCTCGATGTCGTGGATCAGCTGGACCATGCGCGCCAGCGTGGGGGTCTCGACCCCGTGCTCGCGGCCGAGATCGACCAGCAGGCCGACCTGTGCGTCGACCTCGGTGCGCCGCTTGCGCACGGCGAGGTCGCGCCAGATGCCGGAATGGGTCTTGGCCGTGTGGCGGTTGTGTTCGACCATCGCATCCAGCGATGCCGCCATCCGTGCGGTATCGGCGATGCGGAAGGCTTCGGGGTCGAAACCGTTGAACCCGAGCGGCTCGATGCCCTGCGCCGCGGCAAGGCGCATGACCTCGTGACCCAGCGCCTGGTATACGGCGCGATGCTCGGGGCGTGCCATTGCGTCCGACATCGAAAGCGGCGTCAACGCGGTCGCGAACAACAGCGCGCCGTAGCCAAGCTTGCCCCAGAGGTAACCCCAGATATTGTCGGTCAGAACCGCGTTGGGTTCCACGATACGAAGCAGGGCGTGAATTTCGCGCGTCCGGTCGATGTTGCGGCCGTCCAGCTCCCCCACCGCGACGGCGGCCCGGTTGCCATACAGGATGCGGCCAGGTTCCAGCCAGTCGGCGCCGTAGTTCACGAAGCAGCCGACAGTGTTCTGCGTACCGATGCGGTTGGCGATGGCGATCTCGTTCAGCCCGTTCTGCGCCGAGACGACGAAGCCCCCCGGTGCGAGATGCGGCACGAGCATGTCGAGCGCCGCCTCGGTATGATGCGCCTTGACCGCGAGGATGATGCGCTGGAACCGGCCTTTCAGTTCGGCGGGCGTGCTTGCGGGCAGCTTCTGCGTGAATGCCTCGACCGGGCCCTCGATGACCAGCCCGTCCTCGCGCATGGCGCGGACGTGATCCTCGACGATGTCCACCATGCGTACGTCATGGCCCGCTCGGGCGAGATAGGCGCCCAGAATTCCGCCGATGGCGCCGGCGCCCCAGATCAGGATCGGCTCGCTCATGCCCAGTCGCCTTCCAGCTGGGCGCGCGTTTCCTCCACGGCGATGGACCAGAGACGGTCGGTCTCGGCGTCGGGCTTCTGGTAGACGCCACCGTAATTGCCGTCGCCGATCAGTTCGCGGACACCCGCTGCATTGCGGTCGCGCAGTTTTTCGAACGGCACGAACGGCTTCTGTTCCGTCGGAAGGTCACGGCCGGGCAGGCGGGTCCAGGGGAAGTTTTCCATCCACGAGGCGTGGCTGGCGACCGGGTCGATCTCCTGCACGCAGGCCCATGTCCGGGGCGCGCGCCACCAGTCGTGGAAGCGGCAGCGGGCGCTGTCATGCGCTTCCATCCATTCCATCGTCACGGGCTGGACCGGGCTGTTGCCGCCATGTCCGTTGACGATCAGGACGCGCCTGAACCCGGTGGCGTAAAGGCTGTCGAGGATATCGCGCAGAAGCGCCGCGTAGGTCGCGAGCTTCAGGGACACGCTGCCGGGGTAGGCCATGAAGTACGGCGTAAGACCGTAGGCCACCGCGGGAAAGACCGGTACGCCCAGCGGCTCGGCCGCGTCGGCCGCGACCTTTTCCGACAGGATCGAGTCGACCGAGAGAGACAGGTAGGCATGCTGTTCAGTCGAACCCAGCGGCAGGACGCAGCGGTCGTCCGTTTCGAGGTATTTCTCGACCTCGAACCAGTTGCTTTCGGAAATCTTCAAGGCGCGTGTTCCTCCTTGTCTGGCGTTCGTCCGCGGCAGGCGTCGATCGCCGGCAGCAGGTCGGTCTCGATCGCGTGGCTGTCTGGGGTGTGGCGGTATTCGATGGCCATCTGGTCGGCGCGCAAGCCTTGCCGCAGGTTATCGGCGCCGGTCGAGTGGACGATCACGTCGGCGCGCGACAACAGGCCCGGCAGGTCGTCGTCGTCGCTGACGGCGCCGGTCACGCGGGTGACGTGCGGCGCGAAGCGCAGGACGCCGGCGCGCATCACGGGCAGGAATTCCGGGAAATAGGATACCACCGCGACCTGTGCCTGCGGTGCGATGGCCGCGAGCGCGATGCGCGTCGCTTCTTTCGGGATGAGCGTGATGCCAACGACGGGTATGCCGGGGAAAAGCGCCTGCGCCTCGACGCGCAGGGTGCGCGGTGTGACGACGATATCGATCCTCTCGGGGCGGTCTCGGACAAGCTGCTCGGTGGTGCGGGCGAGGATCTCGTCACCGGGGCGCAGGAAGGGTTGGATGTCCTCGGCATAGGCCGCGGTCGCGTCGTGGAACGTACCCAGCATCAGCACACGCACATGTCCCGGACGAAAGGACGCCGTCGATACGCGATAGGCGAGTTCCGCCCGGGAGAGGCCGGCCTCCTGGCCCAGGCGCACCAGTTCGCCGATGCAGCGCTCGACATCGCGCAGAGACTGGGCCTGCTGGTGCGAGACCCCTCCGTGGGTGACGAATGTGCCAGTGCCGACCCGCCCCTCGACATGTCCGGCCTCCCGCAGCGCGGAATAGACGTTGCCGACCGTGACGGGCGACATGCCCAGATGCCCTGCGAGCCGCCTGACCGAGGGCAGGCGCGTGCCGGGCGGTATGTCGCCCGAGGCGATGCCGTATTCCAAGGCACCGCGCAATTGGACCGAGACGGACACCGACGACGACTTGTCGATCGCCACGGCGAGGCGTTCGAATGTGCTATCCATCTGTGGTTTACAGTCCACCATAGTGTATCATTGCAGGATAACGATCCGGCCCTCAAGCACATTTATTTCGCATGCTGCCGCTTTTGCGTAGCGGATCTTGCGGGTTTTGCAATTTTCTTATTGACGGACGCCCATGACGCGGTCGTAGTGTCACAGACAACTGTAACACATGGACGGGAGGCACTATGCTCAGAAATTCACTCAGGACCGGGATCGCGGTCGCCGCATTGCTGGCCGCGGCGCCGGCCGCGTTCTCGCAGGAGCTCACGATCGGCCTGCGCGCC
Source organism: Rhodosalinus sp. 5P4 (assembly GCF_041365695.1). Taxonomy (NCBI): domain Bacteria; kingdom Pseudomonadati; phylum Pseudomonadota; class Alphaproteobacteria; order Rhodobacterales; family Paracoccaceae; genus Rhodosalinus; species Rhodosalinus sp. 5P4. Next base: position 221,676 of record NZ_JBGFSJ010000004.1, on the reverse strand, counting down.
GGGCCCGACTCGATCGACCCGCACTGGTCGACGCTGGGCAGCCAGGCTGAAGCCCTGCGCCACATCTACGACACGCTGGTCGATGCCGACGAAACCTTGCAGCTGAAGCCGGGCCTTGCCGTCAGCTGGGAGCCTGTCACCGACACGGCTTGGGACTTCAAGCTGCGCGAAGGGGTCACCTTTCACGATGGCACGCCCTTCACGGCTGAGGACGTGAAGTATTCGATCGACCGGATCCCGAACGTGACCGGCCCGATGTCGATGACGCTTTATACCAAGTACGTCGAATCGGTCGAAGTGATCGACGACTACACCGTGCGTGTGCACACCAAGGGTATCGCGCCGGCTCTGCCGAACGACTTCACCCGAATGTTCATCGTGCCGTCGGAAACAGGTGAGGGCGCGGGCAACGAAGAGTTCAACTCGGGCGAGGCCGCCATCGGCACCGGGCCCTACAAGTTCGTCTCCTGGGAGCCCAAGGGCGACCTGGTGCTGGAGCGCTACGAGGGCCATTGGCGTGGCGACACCCCCTGGGAGCGCGTCGTCCGCAAGGAAATTCCTGACGATGCCGCCCGTGTTGCGGCGCTGCGGTCGGGCCAGGTTGACCTGATCAACTACGTCCCCGCGACGGACTTCCTGTCGATGGAGAACGACCCCGACATCGAGACGTTCACGTCGGATTCGGTCTACATCCTGAACGTGCAGCCGTCGGTGAAGGACGAAGAACCCCAGCCGATCCGCGTCAACGGTGAAGAGGTCGAGGGAAACCCGCTTCAGGATCTGCGCGTGCGCAAGGCGCTCGACCTCGCAATCAACCGCCAGGTGCTCGTGGACGTCGTCCTTGAAGGTCTCGGCACGCCGGCCAACCAGTTGATGCCCGAAGGCTTCTTTGGCTACTCGGACGAAATTGGCGAAAAGGAATACGATATCGAGCAGGCCCGCGAACTGCTGGCCGAGGCGGGGTATCCCGACGGCTTCGAAATCGATTTCACCTGCACCAACAACCGCGTCCCCGGCGACGCCGTGGTCTGCGAGGCGCTGGCGCAGATGTGGTCGCGGCTGGGCCTGACCGTGAACGCTCAGGCGCTCAACGGCACCGTCTTCTTCCCGGCTGCGGCCAACGAGGAATACACCATGGCGATGTCCGCCTGGGGCACTCTGACCGGCGAAGCCGCCTATACCTACGGCGCGATGGTCCACAGCAAGGACCCCGAGAAGGGCTTCGGCAACTTCAACCGGACCGGCTATTCGAACCCGGAATTCGACGAGGTCTTCGTCGAGGGTACGCAGACGCTGGATACCGAAGCGCGTCGCGCGCTGTACGAACAGGCTTCCGTCATCGCGATGGAGGACCGGGCGCTGATCCCGACGGTGATCCTGCAGACCGTCTGGGCCGCCGAGGCCGACACGCTGGAGTTCAAGCCGCGCGTCGACCAGGAAACGCGGGCCTGGGTCATCGAGCCCACCAGCGAGTAACGCAGGCCGAAAAAGGAACAGGGCGCCCCATCGCGGGGCGCCCGATCCATACACCCGAGGCGACATGTTTGGATTCATCATCAGCCGCCTGCTTCAGGCGATCATCGTCGTTTTCGCGATGTCGATCATCGTTTTCGTCGGCGTTTATGCCATCGGGAACCCGATCGACGTGATGATCGATCCGGCCGCAACGGCCGAGATGCGCGAAAGGCTCATCGCGCAATACGGTCTGGACCAGCCCTTGTGGCGCCAATACCTAACCTTCCTTGCCAATGTGGCGCAGGGCGACCTCGGCCAGTCGATGGTCTACAACACCTCGGTGACGGGGCTGGTGTTCTCGCGCCTGCCGGCAACGCTGGAGCTTGTCCTTGTCGCCATCGGCATCGCGACCGTGGTCGGCATTCCGGCGGGTCTCTATGCCGGTTATCGCCCGAAAAGCGTGGCGGCCAAGGCGATCATGGCGCTGTCGATCCTCGGTTTCTCGGTGCCGACCTTCTGGATCGGCATGCTGCTGATAATGGGCTTCGCAGTAGAGCTGGGCTGGCTTCCCTCGGGTGGGCGCGGTGACGAGGGCACCATTTTCGGCGTCACCACCTCGCTGGCTACCGCCAATGGCTGGAGCCACGTCATCATGCCAGCGATCAACCTGTCTCTGTTCAAGATGGGGCTGATGATCCGCCTGACCCGGGCCGGGATGGTCGAGGCGATGCAGACCGACTACGTCAAGTTCGCGCGCGCGCAGGGCCTTCCCGACCGGCAGATCGTGTTCCGCCACGTGTTGCGCAACATCTCGATCCCGGTGGTCACGGTCTTCGGACTCGAACTCGGCTCGACGCTGGCCTTCGCGGTGGTGACCGAAAGCGTCTTCAACTGGCCCGGCGTGGGCAAGCTCATCATCGACTCGATCCTGACGCTCGATCGGCCGGTGATGGTCACGTACCTGATCCTCGTCGTGATCCTGTTCGTCATCATCAATTTCACTGTCGACATCATTTACGCGCGGCTCGATCCCCGCGTGCGGCTGGGGGGTGTGAAGTGACCGACGTCGCGATCAAAACGGTCGATCCGATCGCCGAGCCTGATGCCGCCCCGATCGAGACGCGCGCCACGCGTCTGAAGAATTTCTGGTCGGATTTCCGGCAGTCCTGGGTGGCGATCGGCGCGCTGATCGTGATCGTCACGCTCCTGCTGCTCGCCTTCGGCGCGCCCCTCGTGGCGCCCCAGGATCCTTACGATATGGCGATGCTCGACTGGCTCGACGCCTTTTTGCGGCCCGGGACCGTGGGCTCGGGCGGGTATGTCCACCTGCTGGGAACCGACAATGCCGGGCGCGACATGCTGTCGGCGATCTTCTACGGTCTGCGCACGAGTTTCACGATCGGCCTCTCGGCGGGGGCGCTGGCGCTTGCCATCGGCATCACGGTCGGCCTGACCGCAGCCTATTTCGGCGGGCGGATCGAATCTCTGCTCATGCGGATCGTCGATCTGCAACTCTCGATGCCGGCGATCCTGCTGGCGCTGGTGCTGGTGGCGCTGCTGGGGCAGGGGGTCATGCAGATCATCCTGGCGCTCGTGGTTGCGCAATATGCCTACTTCGCGCGCACTACTCACGGCGCCGCGACGGTAGAGCGCGGAAAGGACTATATCGAGGCAGCGCGCTCGACCCCGCTGCCGACGCATCGCGTGCTGTTCCGGCACCTGCTGCCCAACGTGCTGCCGCCGCTTATCGTCGTGGCGACGGTCCAGGTCGCGTCGGCCATCGCGCTCGAGGCGACGTTGTCGTTTCTGGGCGTGGGCCTGCCGCTGACCGAACCGTCGCTGGGATCGCTCATCTCGAACGGATTCAAGTACATCCACTCCGACCGCTACTGGCTGTCGATCTATCCGGGGATTTTTCTGATGATCACCGTTGTCGCCATCAATCTGGTCGGGGACCAGGTCCGCACCGTCCTCGATCCGAAGCGCAGCCGATGAGCGCCGCGCTCGATGTTCAGGGGCTGACGACGCGGTTCGACACCCGCGCCGGCACCGTCACCGCCGTCGATGGCGTGAGCTTTGCCGTCGAACGCGGCCGGATCATGGGTCTCGTCGGCGAAAGCGGGTCGGGCAAGTCAGTCACGGGGTTCTCGATCCTCGGCCTGATCGAGGAGCCGGGCCGCGTAAGCGCAGGCCGCGTCATGGTCGAGGGGACCGACCTGCGTGCGCTCTCGCCCGACAGGATGCGGTCGATGCGCGGGCGTAAGGTGGCGATGGTGTTCCAGGACCCGATGATGACGCTGAACCCCGTGCTGCGGATCGGCGACCAGATGGCGATGGCCGTGCGCGTGCATGAACCCATGTCAAGGGCGCGGGCGCTCGATCGTGCGCGCGACGCGCTCGGGACCGTGGGCATCCCGTCGCCCGAAGAGCGGCTGGCTGCCTATCCGCACCAGCTTTCGGGCGGCATGCGCCAGCGCGTGGCGATCGCCACGGCGCTGCTCCACCGCCCCGCGGTCATCATCGCGGACGAGCCGACCACCGCGCTAGACGTGTCGATCCAGGGCCAGATCCTGGCCGAGGTGCGTCGTCTCGCCGACGAAACGGATACGGCCATCGTCTGGGTTACGCATGACCTGGCGGTGGTCTCGTCGCTCGCTGATGACATCTGCGTGATGTACGCGGGCAAGATCGTCGAGCGGGGCACCGCCGAAGAGGTGATCGGACAGCCGCGCCACCCCTATACGCGGGGGCTGCTCGATTCCGTTCCGGGACAGCACGCGCCGGGCACGCACCTGCCGCAGATCCCCGGCTCGACCCCGCAACTATCGCATTTGCCCTCGGGCTGCCCGTTCCGCAACCGGTGTCCGCGTGCCACGCAGATCTGTGCGACCTTGCCCCCCTTCACGAGCTCCGGAACCCATTCCGCCCTGTGCCATCACCCGCTGGAGGCTGCATGACCGCGCCGCTTCTCGTCGTCGACCATGTGTCGAAGCGTTTTCCCCTTAAGGTGACCTTCGCTGACAAGCTGACCGCGCGCCTGTCGGGCCGCAGGGCCGGGGGCGCGGTTCATGCCGTTACCGACGTGTCCCTGAGCGTCGATCGCGGCGAGGTTGTGGGCATCGTGGGAGAATCCGGCTGCGGCAAGTCCACGCTCGGTCGCATCGTGTCCGGCATCTACGCCCCGACCGAAGGTACCGTGACGCTGGACGGAAAGCCCGTTGCCAAGGGGCGGGAGGATCACGTCAACAAGCTTACCACGCGGGTGCAGATGATCCACCAGGACCCCTTCGCGAGCCTCAATCCGCGCATGAAGGTCGGCGAGACGATTTCCGAGGGGCCGCGCACGCATGGGCTCGTGCCTTCGTCCGAGGTGCGCGAACGCACGCGCGAGCTTCTGCAACAGGTAGGGCTCGAGGGCGCCTATGCCGACCGGCTGCCGCACCAGTTTTCCGGCGGGCAGCGGCAGCGTATCGCCATCGCCCGGGCGCTGGCGATGCAGCCGGACCTGCTGGTGCTCGACGAGGCGGTCGCGTCGCTCGACGTGTCGATACAGGCGCAGGTGCTGAACCTGTTCCTGGACCTGCGCCGCGACCTGGGCCTCACGGCGCTATTCATCAGCCACGATCTTTCGGTCGTGCGCCATGTCTGCGACCGCGTCGCGATCATGTATCTGGGCCGCGTGGTGGAACTTGCCCCGGCGGATGAACTCTACGCCCGGCCGGAACACCCCTACACGAAGGCGCTGTTCGCCTCGGTTCCGACCCTGGGGACCGGGAGGCGCGTGTTCGAGCCCGTCAAGGGGGAAATCCCGTCGCCGATAGATCCCCCGCCGGGCTGCGCATTTCATCCGCGCTGTCCGTTTGCAGGGCCGCGCTGCCGGGTGGAGATTCCGCGCCTCACGGCGGCGGGCGAGGGGCGCAGCGTCGCCTGCCACCTCAACGATGGCGGCGTAGAGGCGAAAGCGGCATGACCGACCTTCAGACACGCGTCGCTCGCCTCAACGATGTTCTGTGCGCGGTGAACGCGCTGACGTGGGATTCGCGGACCATGATGCCCAAGGGCGGAGCGGAGACGCGCGGGCACCAGATCGCCACGCTCAAAGGCATCGCCCGGGACATGATTCTGGCGCCGGGCATGCGCGATGCCGTCGCGGCCGCCCTGGAAGCGGTGGCGGAACACGACGCGAGCGACGCCGACCGCCGCGCGGCCGAGGCCGTGGCCGCGGCGATCGATCACCATTCCCGCATTCCGGCGGATCTGCTGCGCGCGCAGGCCGAACAGAGCACATTGTCGGGCGCCGCCTGGGTGGAGGCGCGCGCCAAGTCGGACTTTGCCATCTTCTGTCCGTATCTCGAACGCACTGTCGCGCTCGCCCGCGAACAGGCGGATGCGCTGGGGCATGACAGCCATCCCTATGATCCTATGGTTCGGATCTTCGAGCCGGGCGAGACGGCGGCATCGCTTTCGGACTTCTTCTCGACGCTGCGCGCCGGCCTGCTGCCAATCCTCGACGCGGCGCAAGGACGGGCGCAACCGCGGACGGATTTTCTCTATCGCGACTATCCCGAAGCCGATCAGCAGGCCTTTGCGTTCGAGACCGCCCGCCTGCTTGGCCTGGACGTGGACCGCAGCCGGCTCGACGCGGCCGTGCATCCGTTCGAGATCAGCTTCACCCGCAACGATGTGCGCATCACCTCGCGATGGGCGCGCAATTACCTGCCCATGTCGATCTTCGGCAGCATCCACGAAACCGGTCATGCGCTGTACGAGATGGGCGCCGATCCGCGCCTGACGCGCGGCGCGCACGCGACCGACATGATCGGGCTCTATGCCGTCGCGGGGACGAGCTTCGGGATGCACGAAAGCCAGTCGCGCCTGCTGGAGAACCATGTCGGTCGCAGCCCGGCGTTCTGGGCGCGTCACTTCGGCCGCCTGCGCGACACCTTTCCCGATCAGCTCGCCGACGTGACCGAAGAGGAATTCGTCGCTTCCGTGAACCGGGTCGAACCCGGCCTGATCCGGGTCGAGGCCGACGAGTTGACCTACGACCTGCACATCATGCTGCGCGTCGAGATCGAGATGGCGTTGATGGACGGCTCCCTCGCGGCCGCCGATGTTCCGTCCGTCTGGAACGCGGCCATGCAGCGCGATCTGGGATTGCAGGTCCCGAATGACAGGCTTGGCTGCCTGCAAGATGTGCACTGGTCTTCGGGCTATATCGGGTCTTTCCCGACCTATACCATCGGCAATGTCACCGCGGCGCAGATCATGGCGCATCTGGACGGGACCATGCCGGCCGTGCGCGAGGGCCTCGACCGGGGCGAGACGACCGCCCTGCGCGACGCGCTTGGCGATCTTGTCTGGCGCCACGGCCGGTCCCGCAGTCGGGCCGAGATCCTCGAGGGCATCGGGGCCGTCGCGAACGACCCGACAGCCTACCTCGCGTATTTGCACGGCAAATTCGGACACGCCTCGGACGCGGCTGGAGCCTGAGCGTGCGCCTGACGGGGCCTTTCGTGCTGCCCGCGCCGCGCGAACCGGTCGACCGAGGTCCTGATCGTTTCCCCCGGTGCTGGACGTGATCCGATGATCCCGACGCGAGACCCTGCAGACGCGGCGGAGGTCGCCGCGGGCAACTTGCGCGGCGTGCTTCTGCTGGCCTTCGCTGCGGTCCTGTTCACGGTAGAGGCGACGCTGGTCCGCATTTCTGCGCCTGTCGCGAACGAGGCACAGATCGTGTTCTTTCGGTCGGTGGCGCAGCTCGTGCTGTCGGTGGTGGTCCTCTGGCGGATGAAGGCGGTGCGGCGCCTCCTGACGACACGGCCGATGCTGCACGTGCTTCGGGGCGTGACGAGCCTGGCGACCTGGTGGCTTTACTACATCAGCTTTCGGGTCCTTGATTTCGCGCTTGCCACGACGCTGACCTTCACCACGTCGCTGTTCGTGGTCGCGCTGGCCGCCCCCCTCCTGGGCGAGCGCGTGGGCCGGATGCGCTGGGTCGCGACGGGCGTGGGGTTCGTCGGTATCTCGGTGGCTGTCGGCCCGACTGCCAGCGCGTCGGTGACAGGGGTGGCGATCGGGTTGCTCGGGGCGGCCGGTGGCGCGGTGATCGTGGTCTTGAACCGCCTCCTGGGCCGAACGGAGGACACCGTTACGATCATGATCTGGATTGGTCTGGTCACGACGCTCGGATCGGCGCCCGTGGCCTGGCTTCTCTGGGAGCCCATGGCATTCAGGGATGGGGTCGTCGTCTGCTTCACCGGCTTGATGGGCGCGTTGGGCATGTGGCTGACCATAGAGGCCTACCGCGTCGGCGAGGCGAGCGCCCTTGCACCGGTACCCTATCTCCGCTTCGTCGTGGCCGCCCTCATCGGGATCGCCTTTTTCGGAGAGTACCCCACGCCCTCTCTTCTTTTCGGTGCGGTGCTGGTCGTGATCGCATCGTTTCTGGCCATTCACCACGAACGGCGCAAGGGGCTTACGGCGCCGTATCGTTGAAATGGGCATTGTTGAACACGTATTGTCAGGGCTTCATCGCGGTAACTCAGCCTGGTAGCGGGGTGCCGCGCCGGCAGGCAAGCGTGGCCGCCAAAGGACCTACAGTGATGCCGCCCTTCGGGCCTGCCTGACGATGAAGGTGCCGTTCGGCATGGTCGAGATCGGCGCGCCATCGGTCCGAGCGACAAAGTCGACGCGGCAGGCGCCGGGCTTCGTCGGGAGCTTGCCGCGCCTGGTGGGCCTCGACCGGAGCGTGCCGGATTTCAGCACTCTGCCGCGTCGCCAGAAGACCCACGCCATCAAGATCCCGTATCGCGGCTCCGAGGGACTGCTGCACCTGCTGGTCGACAGCACCCGCGATCAAGGCCGAGGGCGAAGGTCGTGGAGGATCGGGAAACGCTCCGGGGAACGGTTTCCCCGACGAACGGCACGCGCGTAAGCATGGTGGGCACAGCCGAATGAAGTTGGCGACTGCCGGGCGCCGGTGAGGGGCGATCTCCCCCGCCGTGGGGCGCCCGTCCGGACAGGTGATGGCAAGCTTCGAGGTGCACGAGCAGCTGAACGGCGCGGTACGCTTGACAGTGCGCTTTGCCGGGACCCCCCGTCGAGACGCCGCAATGATCCGCGCTCTGCTTCTTGTCGTGGCCATGGCTGGCATGGCCCATGCTCAAGAGGTAAATAGTGTTCCTTCGACCCATGACTGGGCGCGGAGCGCGCCTTGACGGACGAGCATGTCCCGGCCACCGTGGCGGCCATGGAGGCACAACTCGTCTGCCCCGGCCCGGACGGCATCCGCGTCATGCCGAGCGCTTCCGATGCGCGCATTTTCATGGGGTACGGCCGCGCGACGCGCTTCGGCTCATGGGAGAGCTTCGCCAGATTCAACGACGCGCACGACACCGTCGAATGGCGCCGGAGGCGCCTCGAGGGGCGCATGCGGCCTTGCGCGACGATCCACCGCTGGACGATCTTTGCCGGCGAGCGCGAACGCAAGATCTTGATCGTAAGCACCGTCGCCGACGCCGCACCGGAAAGCTGCATCGTCGCCGTGATCGACGCCCACCGCATAGCGGGGGGCAACGCCCTGGCGTGTGGGGGTGGCCGATCGTTACGCGCGGGCTTTCGCTTGCGCAGACGCCACGGCCCGCGCGTTCGGCGATGTCGGCCTCGACACGCGCTTGCCGCGGCGTTTGCGGGAAAACTGAAACTCCAATCCGGGAAAGGTGCGCCATGATCCTCCGGACAGTCCGCGCGGCGCTGATCCTCTTCGCCACGCTTCCCGTGACGGCATCGGCCCAGACGCTGACGATGGACGCCGTGACGCCCGAGATGCGCGAAGGCTCAGATACGACCGGAAGGTTGCTCATCCGGCTGGACAGGCCCGCCGAAAATGCCTTCAGCGGGCAGGTCCGGCTGGAGGGTACTGGCGCGACAGCCGGGGTGGATTTCGCGCCGACCGTCGTCCCGTTTTCCTTCGTCGCGGGCGAGATCTCGAAGACGGTGACGTTCAGCATTCTCGACGATATCGAGGACGAACCCTATCGCGAGATACTGCTGGCCACGGTCGAGAACATCACGCCCATGGGTACCTCCGACATGCCGGGCGTCATCAATGCCGCGGCATCGGTGCCGCTGACCATCTTGGACGACGACGAGCATCTGACCGTCACGGCCAGTGGCGGCGCCGAAGGCGGAGTGGCGGAAATCACCGTGCGCCAGGAGTTCGACAGCGAACTGCCCGTCTTCATCACCGCGACCCCGCAGGACGGCAGCGCCACGCCCGGCGCGGATTTCGCCGCAGCGCGTGTTTATGGCCACCTTCCCGCAGGCAGGACCGAGACCACGCTTCTGATCCCGCTCTACGAGGACGATCTGCGCGAGGGTGCGGAAAGCTTCGGGGTCTCTATGGGCCACGACGGGCCCGGCACCGCGATCTTCGATCCGCGGGACGTGACGCTTCGGATCACGGACACCACACGCCCCGCAGAGCCCGTGATGATCGAGCATGGCGGCGGCGTCGTGAAGATATTCTCCGAGGGCAGCCTTGTTCACCAGCAAGCCTTCCAGTACCGGTCGATGAAGGGCACGCTTCGCAAGCACATCGGCGGCACGCGCATGACCCTGAGCCAAGCGACGGGCCACGACCTGGCCCTTTCACGTTTCTGCGCCCGGGGCATGGATTTCGCCGCCATCGCCGGCGACCTGCCCGGCCAATCACCGGAAGACATCGGTGCCGGAGACGATGCCGGCTGGAAAGGCGCGTTCAGCGTGGACGGGATCGAGTTCGACTATGTCCTTTTCGAGCGGCCGGATGGCAGTTACCAGGGGTTCGGAAGGCAGCAGGGCAGCGTGGGCGGTGGCGGCAGCGTTCTGACGCTGCACTCGGTCAAGGTGGCGCCGCTCGACCCGCCGAAGCCCGAAGTGCCGCGCCTGCCGCCGGATGCGCCCGAGACGCAACTGCCCCTGAGCGCGGCCGCGGATGCCGTGGCGCGCGAACTGGCCAAGGAGTTCGGGATGAGCCCCGAGGCGCTGCGCCCCTATATTTCGGCGACGCCCGGGCCCGACATGACCACGGGCGACGGCCCCTCGGCGCGCCCGGTCGACGTTCAGATCTGGCTGGATGGAGAGGGGCGCCCCCTGCGGGCGGACCGCACCGCGCCCGGCCCCTGCGATCCAGAATACGGCAAGGCGGAGCCCGCCCTCAGCCGTCTTCGCTATCGGTTCCACACCGCCGCCGACCTGATCGTCGCGCAGGGGGCCGTTGTGGACGTCGAGACGGGCAAGATCGAAAGCGCCTACATGGAGGATTTCGACACGGCCACGGGCGGCCTCGACGAAGCGGCCGGGCGCGCGCATGGCGGGCTGGCGGCCGATCTGGCCGCACCGGAATAGCGCCCGTCGAGGCGTTTCAGCGTGGCGTGGGGCGCCTCCGGCCGCTGCCCCTTGACCCTTGCCCGAGAAGCCGACACCCTCGCATGCCGCAAGCAAAGGGCGGGCGCGCGCCGCTGCACCGACAGCGTGCCGCGCCATTCGATTTCTCACCACAGGGCAAGGAAAATCTTTATGGCAGATACGGAACTCAAGCAGGAATTCTGGAGCCGTCTCGACGACGTGCGCGCCGGTCTTCTGGCGGCGGATGGCGAAAGGCCGGTGCCGATGTCGCCGATGCCCGAAAAGGACGCGAACGCGATCTGGTTCATCACCGCCGCCGGTTCGGCGGCCGACCGGGCGGCGAAATCCGGCGGCGAGGCGTCGTTCCACGTGGCCGACCCCAGGGCAAATTTCTACGCCAACGTCTTCGGCAAGCTCGAGGAAACCAACGACGCCGCCAAGCTCGATGAACTCTGGTCCGCGATGGCCGCGGCCTGGTTCCCCGATGGCCGTGACGACGACGCCGTGCGGCTGGTCAAGTTCACGCCCCACGAGGGCGAGATCTGGGCCACGGAAGGCGGCGCCGCGTATCTCTACGAGATCGCCAAGGCCAACGTGACCGACAAGATGCCCGATGTGGGCGTGCATGGACGGGTCGTCTTCTGAACCGGCTGCCGGCAGCGCCGCTGCCGGCAGCGCGCGACATTTGAAAGCGGCCTCCGCCGCGCTGGCAGGGGCCGCTGCCCGGCTTGCAGCGGGCCTCGGGGATCTTCTTCGGCAGAGGTTTTCGTGGGGCGCGCCGTCCTTGGCTCGATCCAGAGCGCCGGCCCCGGGAGCAGTTATCCAGATACCGGACCGCCTCCCGGCAACCGCGGATGTGTTTCGAGGGAGGGCGCCGCGGGGAGCGACCGTAACTCCGGACGAGACGCCGGACCTCTCTCGCGCCGCGCTGCGTGCGGTTCAGGGTTCCTCGACTTCCAGCACGTGGCCGCCTTCGGGAATCCTGTTGCGGATCATCTCGGGCACGCCTTCGGGGATCTCGGGTGCGTCGGGCGCGAAAAGTCCGCAGCCGTAAAGCGCCCGCTTCACGTCGACCTGCTGGCCGAGATGCTCGAGCATCGCGATCGACGCGCCGGGCTTGCGGCCCCGGCGGGTCGGCCCGCCGGTCTGGATACCCGTCAGCCGGCCGATCCGGCTGTGATAGCTGGGATAGAGCGTCATCTGCGTGATCGAGTTGGATTGCATCGCCTCGTATTCGACGATGTAGATCCGGTTGGTCAGGAAGAAGACCGCGCCTTCGTACTTGCTGATGGCATTGGCGGGGCCGCGCCCGCCCTCGCGGATGAGCTCGAGGTTCTTCCAGTAGCAACGCCCGTCGACGTGATAGATGCGCGCAAGGGATTTCGTGATCCGCCCGGGCTTCCCGAAAGAGTAGAAATAGCGGAAATAATATCCGTCATAGCGGCGCAGGCTTCCGCTCGCGCGCATCAGGCGTTCGAGATGGGCCATGGGGCCGTCGAGCGCCGGGGACGCGAAGGGCTGCGTGCGCACCGAGGCGAGGCTGCGCAGCTGCGACGCCTCCGAGACGATCTCTCCCTCGGTCACGCCGAAGAAATCGCAGATCCGGCGCATGTTGGCCCGCGACGGGCGCGACTGCCCCGAGAGATACTTGTTGAATTGCTGGCGGTTGATCCCGAGGCGGCGGCACACCTCCGCGATCGATGGATAGTGCGAGCACAGGAAGGACAGGTTGTCGGCGAAATCATCCATGACCGTGCATTTAGCGCATGGATGCGCAAAGAGTGTCAATCCGCGAAAGGGCGCGAAATTGCGTCGCACCCCCGCGCATGCTTGTGTGAATTGAAGGCAATTAGCGGAGCGTCACGCATGAAGATCGTCAGATCCTTCCCGCACGCGGTGCGGGAGATCGAGCATACCGAAATCCCGATGCCGGACGGCTGCCGCCTCGCGGCGCGGATCTGGATGCCCGAGGGGGCGGAGGACGCCCCGGTGCCGGCGATCCTCGAATATCTTCCCTACCGCAAGAACGACTTCACCGCCGAGCGTGACGCCACGATGCAGCCCTATCTTGCCGGTCACGGCTATGCGGTGGTGCGCCTCGACCTGCGTGGCGCGGGCGACTCGGAAGGGGTGATGCCGGACGAATACCTGCCGCAGGAGTTGCAGGACGGCGTCGATGCCATCTCCTGGATCGCCGGCCAGCCCTGGTGCGACGGCAATCTCGGCATGATCGGCATCTCGTGGGGCGGGTTCAACGGGCTTCAGGTCGCCGCGCTTCAGCCGCCGGCGCTGAAGGCGATCGTCACGCTGTGCTCGACCGACGACCGTTACGCCGACGACGTGCACTACATGGGCGGCTGCCTTCTGGGAGAGCAGCTTTCCTGGGCGTCGATCATGTTCGGCCGCAACACGCTGCCGCCGGATCCGCGCCATGTGGGCGAGCGCTGGCGCGAGATGTGGAAAGAGCGGCTGAAGGGGAGCGGCCTCTGGCTGAAGAACTGGCTCGAACACCAGACCCGCGACGAGTTCTGGAAGCATGGCTCCGTCTGCGAGGACTGGTCGAAGATCCAGATCCCCGTCTACGCGGTCTCGGGCTGGCCCGACGGCTACTGCCGCGCGGTGTTCCGTCTGATGGAGAACCTCCAGGGTCCGAGGAAGGGCCTCGTCGGTCCCTGGGCGCACCGCTATCCGCATATCGGTGAGCCCGGCCCGGCCATCGGCTTCCTGCAGGAAGAGCTGCGCTGGTGGGACCATTGGCTGAAGGGCAAGGACACCGGCATCATGGACGAGCCGATGCTGCGCCTTTACCGGATGAACAGCGCCGAGCCCGCGGGCCATTACGAGGTCCGCGAGGGCGCGTGGATCGCGGAGCCGTCCTGGCCCTCCCCGAACGTGGAGCGCGCGGAATTCCGGCTGGGCGCCGACCACAGCCTGTCACGCGAGGCCACGGCGCCCGACGGGGTGCTGGAACATTCCACCCCGCTCGATGTCGGGATGGCCTCGGGCAAGTGGTGCGGCTATTCGAAACCGGGCGACGCGCCCCTCGACAAGCGCCGGGACGATGCCGGGAGCCTGACCTTCGAGACCGCACCGCTCGAGGACCCGCTCGACATCGCGGGGGACGCGCAGGTCGTGCTCGAGCTTTCGGTGGACCGGCCCGTGGCGCAACTCGCCGTGCGGATCGGCGACGTCCATCCCGACGGGCGGTCCACCCGCGTCACCTTCGGCGTGCTGAACCTGACCCACCGCGACAGCCACGAGCATCCCGAGCCGCTGGAGCCGGGCAAACGCTACAGGGTCACCGTGCCGATGAAGCATGTCGCGCAGCGGTTCCGGCCCGGGCACCGCCTCCGCCTCGCGATCTCGACGAATTATTTCCCGATGATCTGGCCCGCGCCCGAGAAGGTGACGATCTCGGTCCACACCGAAGGCTCGCGCCTCGTCCTGCCGCTGCGGCCGCCGGTTCCCGAGGACGACGCGCTCCCCGCCTTCGAGGCGCCGGAGGCCGCGCCGCCCCTCGAGAAGGAGGTCCTGGAGGCGCCGGAAGAGTACTGGCAGATCGTCGAGGATGCGCGCACCGGCGAGATGGAAATGCGCCTTGCCGAGGGTGGTGGACGGGTGCGGATCGCCGGCAACGAGCTGACGACCTATTCGCAGGGTTACGAATCCTACCGGGTGCGGCCGGGCGACATCACGTCGGCCGTCGGCGACGTGCGCTGGCATTACGCGCTGGAGCGCGGCGACTGGAAGATGCGCAGCGAGACCGAGACGACGCTCACCGCGGACGCGACGCATTTCATCGTCAAGGCACGGGCGCGCGCCTGGGAGAACGACGACCTCGTGCACGACGAAAGCTGGGACGAGCGCATTCCGCGGCAGTTGGTGTGATGGCGCGAAAGCGCGCAGGCACGACGCATGACCGCCTCGCGGCGGGCCACGGATCGCGTGGCGGATCCATTTTTGCCTGTTGAACCTGAAAACAAATACGGGAGGACTTCCAATGACACGTTTCACCCAGACAAGACGCGGGTTCCTCGCCTCGACGGCGGCCGCGGGTGCCGCGGCGGTGCTGCCGTTCAAGGCGGCGGCGCAATCCTCGGGCACGCTGCGGTTGCGGATCGACGGCGATCTCGACGTGCTCGACCCGGGCTTCATGACCGGCGGCATCGAGATCGAGGCGCAGAAGCAGTGTCTGCCCTTCCTCGCCCAGTACAAGCGCGAGGGCGACACCGTCACCTGGGAGCCGACCTATTTCGTCGACAAGCTGGAACAGCGCGACGCCACCCACATCGATTTCACCCTGCGCGACGGGCTGGTCTGGTCCGGCGGCTACGGGCCGGTGACGGCGGCGGACGTGAAGTATTCCTATGAGCGGATGACCTCGAGCGACTGGTCGGGCTATTTCGAGGCGCTCGACCGCGTCGACGTCACTGACGAGCGGTCGGGCACCATCGTGCTGAAGGAGCCCTTCGCGCCCTTCATCATGGTCACGCTCTGCCACGGCCCCGGGGCGGTGCTGTCAGAAAAGGCCATGAAGGATGTGGGCGAACGCTTCACGACGGAGTTCCCGGCGATCTGCGGGCCCTACAAGCTGGACCTCACGCCCGGGCAGCGCGCGCTGTACACGCCGAACCCGGACTGGACCGGGCCCAAGCCGGCCTTCGAGCGGGTCGAATGCCCGATCATCGGCCAGGTGAAGGCGGCGGAACTGGCCTTCGAGGCCGGGGAGCTGCATTGCACGGAGGTCGCGGCCGACACGCTCGCGCGCTACAGCGCGAACATGCCCGACGGCGCCGAGATCACCGTGGGGGGCGAGTTGCAATACATGTGGCTCGGCATGAACACCCAGAACCCCAAGCTCGCGGACCTGACCGTGCGGCGCGCGATCCAGCACGCGGTCGACGTGGACTCGATCCTGCAAGGCGCCTATTCCGGCACCACCGAGAAATCCTACGGCATCGTCTGCCCCGGCCTGCTCGGCAAGCGCGAAGCGACCAAATACTACCAGTACGATCCCGAGAAGGCGCGTGACCTTCTGGCCGAGGCCGGGATCGCCGGGCTGGAACTGACGCTGCGCACGCTCAACACGCAGGAGCGGATGCTGGCCGCCCAGATCATCCAGGCCAACCTCGCCGGCATCGGCATCACGGTGAAGGTGCTGCCGCTCGACTCCGGCCCGTTCTGGGAGATGGGCCAGGAAAGCAAGGGCGACACCTGGCAGGACCTGGAACTTTGGCTGATGCGGTTCGGCACGACGCCCGACCCCTACGAGGCGACCCAGTGGTTCACCTCTGACCAGGTCGGCGTCTGGAACTGGGAGCGCTGGACCTCCGAGGAATATGACCGCCTCTATGCCGAGGGCACGCGCGAGACCGATCCGGCCCGGCGCGAGGAGATCTACCTGCGGATGCAGGACATCATGGAGGAAACAGGTGCCTATGTCTGGATCAACCACGAGCCCGAGGCCTTCGTGCATTCCAGCGACGTCGTGGTGAGCGCGGCGCCCACGGGGGAACTGGACTACCGCCGCTTCGTGCGGGCGTGACACACCGCGCCGCCCCGGGACGCGATGCCGGGGCGGCGCCCGAAGCCCTGGGCGCAAGATGATCTACCTGACGAAACGGCTGGGCCTGTCCGCCGCGGTGATCCTTCTCGTGGTCGCGGTGCTGTTCTCGCTTCTGCATCTCATACCCGGCGATCCGGCGACGATCGCGCTGGGCCCGCGCGCGACGCCCGAGGCGATCGCCCGCTACGCCGCGAAGATGCACCTGGACGAGCCCGTCTGGACGCAATTCCTGATCTATGTCGGCAACGCGCTGACGGGGGATCTGGGCGTGGATGTCTTTTCCGACCGACCGGTGGCCACGATCATCGGCGAGCGCCTGGGCTTCACGCTCGCGCTGGTGTGCGCCGGTCTCGGCTGGGCCGTGCTGCTGGGCGTTCCGCTGGGCTGCCTGGCGGCGGTGCGGCCCAACACGGCGCTCGACCGGGTCACGGGGCTTCTCTCCGTCGGGACCATCGCGGTGCCCTCTTTCCTGGTGTCGATCTGGGCGCTTCTGATCTTCGCGGTGGGGCTGGGCTGGCTGCCCGCGATCGGCGCGGGCGAACCCGGCGATCTGGGCGACCAGCTCCGCCATCTCGTCCTGCCCGCCTTCGCCATCGGGCTCAGCTGGGTCGGCTATCTCGCGCGGATGGTGCGCGCCTCGATGCTCGAGGTCATGGGCGAGACCTACATCCGGTCCGCCCGCGCCTTCGGCCTGCGCCCGCGCCGGGTGGTGTTCGGCTACGCGCTGCGCGTGGCGATCCTGCCCACGGTGACCCTGATCGGCATGGGCTTCGGCGGGCTGATCTCGTCGACCGTCTTCGCCGAGATCATCTTCGCGCGCCCGGGCCTCGGCAAGCTCATCTTCGACGCCGTCATGGCGCGGAACTTCCCCATCGTGCAGGGCGGCGTGCTGGTCGCGACCGCGCTCTACATCGTCGTCGTCCTGCTGTCCGATCTCATCGTTGCCTGGCTGGATCCCCGTGTCCGTGAAACGCTCTGAAATGGAAACCGGGCTGCCGCCCGTGGACGCCAGCCGCCTTCCCGAGGACGCGCTGGAAGATACCATGCGCGAATCCGCCGCCCGCGAGCGGCGCGAGAAGCTGCGCATGTTCCTGACCAGCTGGCAGGGCATGACGGGCCTCGTACTGGTGCTGGTCTTCTTCGCCTCGGCGATCTTCGCGCCGTGGCTCGCGCCCTACGATCCGAACGCGCTGAACATTCCGGCCCGCCTTTCCGGCCCCACGGCCGAGCACTGGGCAGGCACCGACCAGCTTGGCCGCGATACCTTCTCGCGCATCCTTTACGGCGGGCGCGTCGCGCTGAAGATCGCCGCGATCGGCGTGTCGGTCTCGCTGGTCGTGGGGCTGATCCTGGGCATGATGGCGGGTTTCGGCCCGCGCTGGCTGGACAATCTTCTGCTTCTGCTCTTCGACACCGTCCGGGCCTTCCCGACGATCATCCTCGCGCTCGCCACGGTCGCGCTGACCGGCCCGAGCCTGGAACTGGTGCTGGCCATCGTCATCATCACCTCCATCCCGCAATACGCCCGCGTCGCGCGCACCGCCACGCTGTCGTTGAAATCCGCCGATTTCATCATCGCCGAACGCTCCCTGGGCGCCTCGACGCCGCGCATCCTGTTCCAGCACGTCATGCCCAACGTCGTCGGCCCGCTTCTGATCCTCGCGGCGATGGAGGTGCCCGTGGTCGTCACCGTCGAGGCGGGGCTGTCGTTCCTGGGGCTCGGCGTGCTGCCGCCGACGGCGAGCTGGGGCACGATCCTGAACGAGGGCTACCTGGTGATCCGCGACACGCCCTGGATGGTGATCGCGGGGGGCGTCCCGCTGATCCTGACGACGCTCGGCTTCACCTTCCTGGGCGAGGCGCTGCGCGACATCTTCGATCCGCGCATGGGCAAGGGGCGCTGACATGGCGAAAGACACGACCGGCGACGAGGCCACGCTGCTCGACATCCGCAACCTTTCGGTGGATTTCCGCACGCCGCGCGGGCGGGTGAAGGCGCTGCGCGACGTCAGTTTCGCGGTGCCGCGCGGGAAATTCGTGGGCGTGGTCGGGGAAAGCGGATCGGGCAAGAGCACGGTGCTCTGGTCGATCCTCGGGCTTCTGGCCGGCAACGCGGAGGTGACCTCCGGGCAGATCCTCTTCGGCGAGCGCGACATGCTGCGCCTTTCCGAAGAGGCGATGCGGGCCGCCCGCGGCGAGGAGATCTCCGTCGTCTTCCAGGATCCGATGACGAGCCAGATCCCGGTGCTGAGCTATGCCCGGCAGATGCGCGACATCCTCTATCGCCGGCGGGGCATGTCGGCCGCGGAAAAGCGCCGACGCGGCATCGCGATGCTGGAAAAGGTCGGCATCCCCGACCCGGGCGAGCGCGTCGATCAGTATCCGCACCAGTTCTCCGGCGGGATGCGGCAGCGGGCAGGCATCGCGATGGCGCTGCTGACCGAACCGAACCTGCTGCTCGCGGACGAGCCCACCACCGCGCTCGACGTGACGATGGAGGCGCAGATCATCCATCTGCTCCAGGAGCTTCAGACCGAATTCGATGCGACGGTCGTGGTCGTTTCGCACAACCTCGGGTTGATCGCCGAGCTCTGCGACCAGGTGGTCGTCATGTATGCCGGCGAGGTGGTGGAAACCGGCGATGTGCGCAGCATCTTCCATGCCCCGCAGCACCCATACACCCGTGCGCTGCTGGAGTGCGATCCGGCGCGCATCGCCGAGCGCAGCCGCCGGCTGCCGGTGATTCCCGGCGACATTCCGGACCTGACGCGCCCGCTTGGCGGCTGCATCTTCGCCGACCGCTGCCCCCGCGCGATGGAGGTCTGCCGGGCCGAGACGCCGCCCGATCACGCCACGCCCGCGGGGGGCATCGCCCGCTGTCACCTCGTCGCCGGACCGCACGCCGATGCCGCGTGGCCGCCGCCCGCCGACGTCGCCACCGTCCGCGCGGGCGAGGGGGGCGGCGCGCGCCGCGCCTCGCCCGACGCGGGCACCGCGCCGGTGCTCGAGGTCGAGGACCTCAACGTGCGCTTTCCCACCATGGGATCGCTGAGCGCGCGTCTGAAGGGCGTGAAGGATCCCTTCGTCGATGCCGTGCTCGACGTCTCGCTTTCGGTGCGCGAGGGCGAGACCGTGGGCCTCGTCGGCGAAAGCGGTTCGGGCAAGACGACGCTGGGCAGGGCGGTGCTCCATCTCGTCGCCTCGCAGGGCGGCAGCGTCCGCTTCGGCGGCGAGGAGATCCGCACCATGCGCGAGGGCCGGTTCAAGCCGTTGCGCCGCGACATGGCGATGATGTTCCAGGACCCGGTGGGCTCGCTCTCGCCGCGGAAATCGGTGCGCGCGCTCATCACCGAGCCGTTGCAGATCCACGGGATCGACGCCGATCTCGACGCCGAGGCCGAGCGCCTCGCGGGGCTCGTGCGCCTGCCCAAGGCGTTCCTGTCGCGCTACCCGCACGAGTTGTCGGGCGGGCAGGCCCGGCGCGTCGGCGTGGCCCGCGCGCTCGCGCTCAACCCGCGGCTGATCATCGCCGACGAGCCGACCGCGGGGCTCGACGTCTCGGTGCAGGGCGAGATCCTGAACCTCATGGCCGAGCTTCAGGCCGAGCACGGGCTGGGTTACCTCGTGATCACCCACAACCTGCCCGTGGTGCGCCACATCTCGGACCGGCTGGCGATCATGTATCTGGGACGCATCGTGGAGCAGGGCGACGCCGAGGCGATCTTCGCCGAGCCCGCCCACCCCTATACCGAGGCGCTGGTGCGCGGCGTGCCCCAGCCCGATCCGGACCGGCGGCGAACGCATGTCTCGATCTCGGGCGAGGTGCCGAGCCTCGTGAACCGCCCCGCGGGATGCGATTTCGTGGGCCGCTGTCCCTACGCGCAAGAGCGCTGCCGCATTGAAAAGCCCCGGCACCGCGTCCAGGAAGACGGCCGCGTTCACGCCTGCCATTTCCCCCTGAGATAGCAGCGACGGCCCCGGATGGACGGTCGCGACGCGGCTGTGCCGGGGGCGCGGTCCCGCGCTGCTCAGCGCGCGGCGATGGCGGGGCCGTGGCGGCCCGAGGGGCCGGAAATCTCGAGGATCAGCTTGCGGCGCACCGCGTCGGCGAAGCTGTCCATGCCGTCCGCCGTCACCACGAACGCGCCGGGCCCGCCGATGATCCTGTCCTCGTAGAGCCGTTCGAGGTCGGCGCCGCCCCCCGCTCTCCCCGAGCAGAAGCGGCAGCGGATCGCGAGCGCATTGATGGTCATGCCCGCGGCCAGCACCTCCTCCCGCGCGGCGGAGATGGGCGGACCGGAGTAGTTGTTGGCGCTGTCGCCGGAAAAGTCGATCACCTTGCGCCAGCCGTCGATATCGTTCTCCTCGATCAGCCGCTTGCCGGCGAGAAGCGCCGAGCCGATCGCGTTGCGGCCGTAGGCCATGCGCGGCGGCTCCATCAGCGCCTCGGCGAAGCGCGCGGCGCTCTCTGCGCCGGCGATCACCGTCCAGGGCACCACGACGCCCTGGCTGTCCGCGGCGGCCCACTCCACATAGGTGACCGCGATGCTGCCATAGGCGGTCTCGGCGATGGCGCGCAGCACGGCGGGATCGACGATCGCCTGGGCGTAGCCCCGGCGTTGAAACAGGATTTCATCGCGGTCGATGGACCCCGAGGCATCGGCCAGCAGCACGAGCTCGAGGTCCACCTCCTGCGCGGCGGCGGGCGCGGCGACAGCGAGGGCGGCGGCGGCGAGCCAGCCGGAAAGGAAGTGGCGCATGGGGGCCTCCGCTTCGGGTTGCCCCTTGAAAGGTGCTGCAGCTTGCCCCTGCGTCAAGACATCGCTGCCGCGCACGGGCCGGCGGCGTGATCCCGCGTTGAAATTCCGGACGCACCTGCGCATTATGTCGCCACAAAAAGAGGGCGCTTCCGGCGCCCCGTGCAGCATGAGGCGAAGAGGCAGATGAAAAAGATCGGTGTCGCCGCTTGCGCGGCGTTACTCATGGTTTCGGGCGTGACCTCCACCGCTGCGGGTCCGCTTCAGCGCGGGTGCCTGCAATCGGACCGTCCCGGCGCGACGCGCTCCATGTGCGGGTGCATCCAGGCCGTGGCGGACGGGATGCTGAAGCGCGGCGACCAGCGCAAGGCGGCGCGCTTCTTTCGCGACCCGCACAGCGCGCAGGAAATCCGGACCTCGCGAAGCCAGCGAGACAAACGTTTCTGGCAGGAGTACAGGGCCTTCGGCGACCGGGTGGAGCAGGTCTGCTCGGCCTACCGCTGAGGATCCGCATCGCGGGGCGAGGCGTTGGCAGTCCGCCGCGCGGGCGCCCCGCCACGGCCGGCGCGCAGGGCGGCCCGGGCGCCCGTGCATGATAGCATGGCCGCGACCGCAAGGCGGCGACGCCTCAGGTCACCTGCCCTTCCCGCGCGAGGTCGATCACGCGAGCGCCCGTGTCCAGCCGGATTTCGGCGGCGCGGGCGTGGGCCTCCATGCCCTCGCCCCGCGAAACCGCGGTTGTGGCGCGGACGAGCTCGGGCAACGCTTCGCTGGTGGCGCGCTGCCATGTCACCACCTTGAGGAACTTGTGGGCTGAAAGGCCGCCGGTGTGGCGGGCGGCGCGCCCGGTAGGCAGCACGTGGTTGGGGCCCGCCGCCTTGTCGCCGAAGGCCACGGTGGTATCGGCGCCCAGGAAAAGCGAGCCGTAGGCCGAAAGACGCGCGCGCCACCAGGGCAGGTCCACGGCCTGGACATGCAGGTGTTCGGGCGCGTGGGCATCGGCGGTCGCGGCCATGTCCTCGCGGGTGTCGCACAGGATCACCTCGCCCATCGCGTCCCATGCCGCGGCCGCGGCGGCCCGGTTCAGCTCGGGCAACGTGGCGACGCAGTCGGGTAACAGCCGCATCACCGCCTCCGCCAGCGGGCGGTGGTCGGTGACAAGCCAGACGGGCGATGTCGCGCCGTGCTCGGCCTGGCTTATGAGGTCCCAGGCGACGGTGTGCGGATCGGCGGTGGCGTCGGCGATGACCATCGAATCGGTCGGTCCGGCGACCATGTCGATCCCGACAGGTCCGAAGAGCTGCCGCTTCGCCTCGGCCACGAAGGCGTTCCCCGGACCCACGAGGATGTCCGCCGGACGCGCGCCGAAAAGCCCTTCGGCCATCGCCGCCACGGCCTGCACGCCGCCGAGCGCAAGGATCCGGTCCGCGCCGGCCAGGTGCATGGCGTGAAGCACCGCGTCGGGGATCCCGTCGCCGCGCGGCGGCGAGGCGGCCGTGACATGGGCCACGCCCGCGGCCTTGGCCGTGGTGATCGTCATCAGCGCCGAGGCGATGTGCGCATAACGGCCGCCCGGCACATAGGCGCCCGCCGCGGCAAGCGGGATCAGCCGTTGCCCGGCGACGAGGCCGGGCCGCAGTTCGGTCTCGAATTCCGTGATCGAGGCTCGTTGCGCCTCGGCGAAGGCGCGGATGTTCGCGTGCGCATAGGCGATCGCGTCCCGCAGGTCGGGGTGCAGCCGCGCGCCCGCTTCCGCCGCCGCCTCGGGCGGCACCACGATCTCGTTTTCCCAGCCGTCGAGCCTGCGCGCGTAGTCGCGGACCGCCTCCTCGCCGCCCGCGCGGATACGGGCGAGCATGGTCCGCACCGTGTCGGCGACGTCTGCGGCGGCATCAGGCGCAAGGCCCGGGGCGGGTTTCAGGGCGACAGGTGGCATCGGGCGACGCTCCTCCGGGGTTGACGGCCGAAAGGCCGAGTTTCACTAAAGGCGAATGTGGCGCGGCGCGCGCCCGGAGGCGGACCATGGTGACGAAGGGGGTGACCCTGCGGGGTCTGGAGGTGTTCGAGGCGCTGGCCGCGTCGGGCTCGGTCGCCCGGGCATCGGCGCTGACCGGCCTCAGCCAGCCCGCCGTTTCGCAGCAGATGAAGAACCTCGAGGCGGCGCTGGGCGTGGAGTTGCTGGATCATGCCCGCAGGCCGATGCAGCTGACCCCGGCGGGGCGAAGCTTTCTGGCGCGGACCCGCGAGGTGCTCAGCCAGCTTCGCCTGGCCCAGTCCGAGCTGACGGTGATGGATCTCGCGCATCTTTCCACGCTGACGCTGGGCATGATCGACGATTTCGACAACGACATCACGCCGCGCCTCGTGACGCTTTTGGCCGAAAGCATGACGCGCTGCCGCTTTCGCCTGATCACGGCGCCGAGCCACGAGATAAGCGCCGACCTGAAGGCGCGGCGGCTCAACCTCGCCGTCGCGGCGAGCGCAGGCGACTCGATCGAGGGCGTTCTGGAATACCCGCTGGCGCGCGACCCCTTCATCCTCGTCACGCCGCGCGGGCCGAACGAGGGTGCGGCCGCGCTCGATCGGCTGCCGCTTCTGCGCTACGACCGCGACCAGTTGATCGGGCGCATGATCGAAACGCATCTGAAGCGCCACAAGGCCGAGTTTCCGGAGCGCTTCGAGCTCGGCGCGCACCAGGCGCTGATGGTGCTGGTGGCACGCGGGGTAGGCTGGGCGCTGACGACGCCGCTGGGCTACATGCGCGCGGCGCGCTATCACGACCGGATCGCGGCGCACCCGCTGCCCTTCGCGCCGTTTGCGCGCACCATCTCCCTTTTCGCGAGCGCGGACTGGGCCGACCGGGTCCCGCGCGACATCGCGCGGACGGTGCGCGAGCTTCTTCAGGCGCAGATGATCGACCCTGCGCTGGCGCAGTTGCCCTGGCTGGAGGGCGAGTTGCGGGTGCTCGACTGACGGACGCATGGCTTTCCTTCGGGATAGTCGCCCGTAGAGTCCCGTGTGCGCGGCCGCTGGCAAGCCTTCGTCGCCAAGCTTCATGAACAAAGATGGCGAGTTTTCGGAAATCCGAAACTATGCAGGTGGATCAGGCGTCGAGAAAAGCGCGGATCGCGGCCTCGAACTCCCGCGGCTTCTCGGCGTGAAGCCAGTGTCCGGCGCCGGGAATCCTCGCGAAACGCGCGGCGGGGAAGAGCGCCTTGATCCTGTCGCGGTGCTCGGGGCGGACATAGTCGCTCTCCCCGCCCGAGAGGAAGAGCGCCGGCCCCTCGAAGCGCCCGGCCACATCCTCGGGAAAGCCAAGGATCAGATCCATGTCGCGGTCCAGCACGTCGAGATTGAGGCGCCAGCGCCTGCCAGCCACGTCGAGCGCCTGCGTGAAGAAGGACACGAGCCGCGGGTCGTCCAGACGCGGGGCAAGCTGTTCGGCCGCGTCGGTGCGCCTGTCGACCCGCGACATGTCCACCGCGCGCATCGCGGCGATGTTGTGGGCCTGGCTGTGGTGGTAGGGCACCGGCGCGATGTCGGCCACGACGAGCCTGCGGACGAGGGCGGGTTGGGTGAGCGCGAGGACCATCGCCGCCTTGCCGCCCATGGAGTGGCCCGCGACATCGGCGGGACCGCCCCGGGCTTCGATCACCTCGGCAAGGTCGAGGGCCATGCCGGGGTAGTCATGGCGCTCGGTCCAGGGGCTTTGCCCGTGATTGCGCATGTCCACCGTGATCACCTGCCCGCGGTCGGACAGGCGCTTCGCGATCGCGCCCCAGTTCCGCCCCGAGCCGAAGAGGCCGTGGGCGATCAGAACCGGCGGGGCATCGCCGGGTGTGCCATGAAGCTGGGTGGCGAGCATGGCACCTTGGTAGCGGTGTGCGCGGGGCTTGGCCAGAGGCCGGCGGATGGCTAGGGTCGGCGGCCGGAACCGGGGGGGCGGGATGGCGGATCACGCGGACATCGCGGCGAAGACGGCGCGGCTCGAGGCGCTGCTGGGCGAGAAGCTCGGGCTGACCGATGGCCCGCTCTCGCGGCGTGTCGCGCGGGCCCGGCGGCGGCTGCCCGCGGGCGTCCACGCGCAGCTTGCGCGCGTCGCGCGCGCCGCCGAGGCGGCCGGCCATCCCCGGCTGGTCCGCCAGATCGACGACGCCGCGCTGGAGCGCGCCTACGCCGAGGCCGTCGCTCACCTGGAGCGGGTGAACCCGAATGATCGGCGTATCGGCATGTTGCTGGACGTCGCCGCGACGCTGATCTTCAACCTGGCGCTCTTCGCGCTGCTTCTCGCACTGGCGCTGCGCTGGCTGCGCTGAGGCGGGCCGCGCCGTGGCGGCACCCCGGGCAGGGCGCCGCCGCGCGATGTCTCAAATCCCGGGATAGATCGGGAAACGCGCGCAGACTTCCGCGACTTCGGCCTTGACCTTGGCCTCGACCTCGCCGTTCGCGTCCTCGCCATTGGCGGCGAGCCCGTCCACGACCTCGATGATCCAGTCCGCGATCTGCCGGAACTCGGACTCGCCGAAGCCGCGGGTGGTGCCGGCGGGCGTGCCGAGGCGGATACCGCTCGTCACCGCGGGCTTTTCGGGATCGAACGGCACGCCGTTCTTGTTGCAGGTGATGTGCGCGCGTCCCAGGGCCTTCTCCGTGGCGTTGCCCTTCACGCCTTTCGGGCGCAGGTCGACGAGCACGACATGGGTGTCCGTGCCATGCGTCACGGTGTCGAGCCCGCCCTTGATGAGCTGATCGGAGAGCGCCTGCGCGTTCTTCACCACGTTTCTGGTGTAGGTCTTGAACTCGGGGCGCAGCGCCTCGCCGAAGGCCACGGCCTTGGCGGCGATGACATGCATCAGCGGGCCTCCCTGAAGGCCGGGGAAGACGGCCGAGTTGAATTTCTTCGCGAGCGCCTCGTCGTCGGTGAGGATCATGCCGCCCCGCGGTCCGCGCAGCGTCTTGTGGGTGGTCGTCGTCGCGACATGGGCGTGCGGGAAGGGCGAGGGATGCTCGCCCGCGGCCACGAGACCGGCGAAATGCGCCATGTCGACGTGAAGATACGCGCCCACCGCGTCGGCGATCGCGCGGAACCGGGCGAAGTCGATCTGGCGCGGGATCGCCGAGCCGCCGGCGATGATGAGCTTCGGCTTGTGCTCCTGCGCGAGACGCTCGACCTGCTCGTAGTCGATCAGGTTGTCCTCGCGCCGCACGCCGTATTGCACCGCGTTGAACCACTTGCCCGACTGGTTGGGCGCGGCGCCATGGGTCAGATGCCCGCCGGCATCGAGGCTCATGCCGAGGATGGTGTCGCCCGGCTGGAGCAGGGCAAGGTTGACCGCCTGGTTGGCCTGGCTGCCCGAGTTCGGCTGGACATTCGCGAAGCCGCACCCGAACAGCTTGCAGGCGCGTTCGATCGCGAGGTTTTCGGCCACGTCGACCCACTGGCACCCACCGTAGTAGCGCCGGCCGGGATAGCCTTCCGCATACTTGTTGGTGAGTACGGACCCCTGCGCTTCCATCACCGCCGCCGAGACGATGTTCTCGGACGCGATGAGCTCGATCTCGTCGCGCTGGCGGGAAAGCTCGCCGGTCACGGCGGCGAAAAGCTCGGGGTCGCGGGACGCGAGGCTTTCGTCGAAGAAGCCGGAGTCGCGGTGCGGGGCGTTCATGGCGGTCCCTCCTCAGTGGCGCATGGCTTGCTTTCCTATCGGAAACGGAGTGTCGCCGAAAGCCCCGGAAGCGACCATGTGTCGGATCGGCGCGGCACTGCTGGCGCTTTGGGGAAAGCTGTGTTCTGTCTCGGAAACATACGCCCATCATCGGGAATCCGCGAATGGCCCTGAAGCTCGCCTTCACCGCGTCGGACATCGAGGTCGCCCAGGCGGCGCGGGCGCGACTTGCGGCACGCTATGGGGATGCGCCCGAGGACGAGGCGGAGGTGATCGTCGCGCTGGGGGGCGACGGTTTCATGCTGGGCACGCTGCATCGCACGCAGCATCTCGCCGCGCCGGTCTACGGAATGAACCGCGGCACGATCGGGTTTCTCATGAACGAGTACGGCGAAGAGAGGCTCGCCGAGCGCATCGCCGCGGCGGAGGAAACGGTGATCAATCCGCTCTCGATGCGCGCGCGCTGCGCCGACGGGACGGTGCAGGAAGCGCTCGCGATCAACGAGGTGTCGCTTCTGCGCGCGGGACCGCAGGCCGCGAAGCTGCGAATCACCGTGGACGGGCGGCTCAGGATGGCCGAGCTGGTTTGCGACGGGGCGCTCGTGGCGACGCCGGCGGGGTCGACCGCCTACAACTACTCCGCTCACGGCCCGATCCTGCCCATCGGATGCGACGTGCTGGCGCTGACCGCGATCGCGCCCTTCCGTCCGCGCCGCTGGCGCGGCGCGTTGCTGCCGAAACGCGCCGAGGTGCGGTTCGACGTTCTGGAGCACGACAAGCGCCCGGTGATGGCCGATGCCGACTCGCGCGCGGCCTACGATGTGGTGCAGGTGGACATCCGCTCCGAGCCCGGGATCAACCACAGGCTGCTCTTCGACCCGGGCCACGGCCTCGAGGAACGCCTGATCCAGGAACAGTTCGTCTGACGGCGCGAGGATCCTTCGATCGAAGGATCCTCGCG
>NZ_JBGFSJ010000004.1:0-193875 GCF_041365695.1 Rhodosalinus sp. 5P4 | reverse complement strand
ACCCCCCCCCCCCCCCCCCCCCCCCCCCCCCCCCCCCCCCCCCCCCCCACGGCTGCCGCAGGGGGCGATTTTTCGATCGAAAAATCGTCTTCGGCCTCAGCCCATGCGCGCCCAGAGATGGGGCGCCATCGGGCCCACCTGCGCTTCCACCGCGGCCATCGCCTCCACCACGAGGTCCTCGCGCCAGCGCCGTCCTATGATCTGCACGCCGATGGGCTGCGGGCCTGCCGGCAGGGCGGCAAGGCGGGCGGGCACGTTGCCCGCCGGCAGCCCGGTGAAGTTCATCGCGAAGGACCAGAAGGCCGATCCCAGCGCCTCCTCCACGCCCTCGGCGCCCTCCGCGTCCCGGCCGGGCGCGAAGAACGGATGGGCCAGGAAGGGCGTCAGGACCAGCGGGTAGTCCTCGAGGAAAAGCGACCAGGCGCGGGCAAAGCGCGTGCGCTCGGCCATGGCGCGAAGCTGTTCGGCGCCCTCGTAGGGCGGATATTGGCGGAAGTACTCGGCGAAGATCGCGTTCAGCGTCTCCGATCCCTTCTCGGCGATGTCCGCGCCCATGAGCGCCTTCACCTCGCCCATGAGCGCGCGGTAGCCCACCTCGGCCGTCTCGGGCATGAGGGGCGGCGCGGCCTCTTCCACGGCGTAGCCGGCCGCCGAAAGCGCCTCGGCCGCGGTGTCGAGGGCGGCCGCCACTTCCGGGTGCAGCGGGTAGCCGCAGGTTTCCCGGGTGAACGCCACGCGGATCGGCCGGTCGAGCCGTGCGCCGCGGTAGGCCAGCGGCACGTGGAAGGGATCGCGCGGGTCCGGGGCGACGAGCGCGTCCATGGCCAGATCGAGGTCGGCGGCGTTTCGGGCGAGGACGCCCTGCACTGACATGGCTTGCGCCAGCATGCCGCGCTCCGCCGTTTGCGAGGGGTTCCACGCCGGCACGCGGCCGAGCCCCGGTTTCACGGTCACCGCGCCGCAGGCCGAGGCGGGGAAGCGCAGCGAGCCGCCGATATCGTTGCCATGGCCGAGCGCGCCGATCCCCGCCATCACCGCCGCGCCCGCCCCGCCAGACGACCCGCCGGGCGAGACGTGATCGCCCCAGGGATTGATCGTGCGGCCGTGAAGCGGCCCGTCGGTGTGGGCGCGGAAGGAGAACTCGGGCGTGTTCGTGCGGCCGATCGGAACCGCGCCGGCGGCGAGGAGGTTGCGCACCACCGGCGCGTCGTCCGGAGCGACGAGCCCCGCGAAGGCGGGCACGCCGTTCGTGGTGGCTTTGCCTGCCTGGTCCACGTTTACCTTGATCGTGACGGGAACGCCGTGGAGCGGGCCGAGGGGTCCGCCCTCGGCCCGCTGCTCGTCGAGCGCGCGGGCGCGGGCGCGCGCTTCGTCCTCGAGCCCCTCGACCACCGCGTTGAGGCGCGGATTGACCGCGTCCATGCGGGCCAGCGCAGCCTCGGTCGCCTCGGCCGCGCTCAGCTGCCCCTCGCGGATCGCGGCGGCCATCTCTGCGGCGCCAAGGCGCCAGGGGTCGGTCTGGGACATGCCGAAACTCTCCTTTGGATCCGGGAAGGCTAGGACGCCCCGGCGCGCCCTGGCAAGCGGCCGCATGTTCGGGCTTGCATCCGGGGTGGGCAGGCGCGACGCTCGGGCCATGGATACAGTCGTCGCGATACTCTCCTCTCCATGGTTCCTGGTGGCCTGGGCGTCGGTCGCGGTGCCGAGCCTTTACGTGGTGATCCGCGACCTGCGCACGGAAAACGCCCATCTGATGAGCCTGATGAAGCTCGTCTGGGTGCTGACGGTGGTCTATTCCGGGCCGCTCGGCCTCTGGATCTACTGGACGACCGGCCGGCGGCAGATTCCGCGGGACGGTCTTTACCGCCGCGCGTTCCGGTCGGTGGCGCATTGCTACTCGGGATGCGGCATGGGCGAGGTCGCGGGGATGTTCATCGCCGTGGGCCTTCTGCAACTCGGGACGCTCTGGGTCGCGGCGGTCACGTTCACGCTGGCCTATGTCGCGGGCTACGCCCTGACGGTGGGCCCGCTCCTGCAGGAGGGCGTGGGGCTGCGCCGCGCGCTCTGGGATGCCTTCCTGTCCGAGACGCCCTCGATCACGGTGATGGAGGTGGTCGCGATCGGCGTGGATCTCTCCCTTGCGGGGGATGCGGGTCCCCGCGAGCCGCTGTTCTGGTCCGCGCTCGTCGTCTCCTTGAGCTGCGGGCTTCTCGCCGCCTATCCCGTCAACGTGCTGCTGATCCGGTTCGGCGTGAAGTCGGGCATGATGGACCCGCGCGAGGGCGCGGCGTCTCAGTAGGCCTCGATCCGGGCGACGCTGACCTCGGCCTCGTGGTCGCGCCCATAGGCCACCACCGCGATCGAGCGCACGCCCTCGGGCCGCGGCGTGGCGCGCAGGAGCGCGCCGGAGGGGTCGAACGCCTCGAGGGGGATATCCACCTCGGTCCAGTCCGCGCCGGTCTGGAACGGCGCCTGGTAATACTGCCAGGGCAGAACCGTCCCGCCCGTGCGCAGGTGCACGAAATAGCGCTCGCCATTGCCGCGCACGCGCAGGCGAATGCCCTCGGTCCCCGCGGGCAGGCCGTCCGGCAGATCCTTGCGCGCCTGGATGAAGCCGCCGCGATTCTCGGTGGAGACGTCGCCGGTGAGACGAAGCGCGCGCCGGCCCTCGATCACGGCGATTTCCGCCCCGCCGGTGGAGACGCCGCCCATCACCTGGTCGGTGAAGAAGGTCCAGTCTCCGGGCGGGTCGAAATCCTCGAGCACGGTATCGGCCATCAACGGACTCGCGAGCAGCACGATGCAAACGACAAGAAGGCGGCGCATGCCCTGCATCATGCGCCGCGCCGCGCCGCGGGACAACCCCGCCTCACGCCTTCGCATAGCCGAGCGCGCGCATCGCGTCGCGGATCTCGTCGAGGATCGCCGGGTCGTCGATGGTGGCCGGCATCTTGAACTCTTCGCCATCGGCGATCTTGACCATGATGGCGCGCAGCACCTTGCCGGACCGCGTCTTCGGAAGACGATCCACCACCACCGCCAGCTTGAAGGCGGCCACGGGGCCGATCTGCTCGCGCACGAGCGTGACGCATTCGCGCACGATGTCCTCGTGCGGGCGGTTCACGCCCTTGGTCAGGCAGACCAGCCCGAGCGGAAGCTGACCCTTGAGTTCGTCCCTGACCCCGATGACCGCGCATTCGGCGACATCCGGGTGCGCGGCGAGCACTTCCTCCATCCCGCCGGTGGACAGGCGGTGCCCCGCGACGTTGATCACGTCGTCGGTGCGCGCCATGATGTAAAGATAGCCCTCGTCGTCGATGAGCCCTGCGTCGCCCGTTTCGTAATAGCCGGGGAAATGCGCCAGATAGCTCTTGTGGAACCGCTCTTCCGCGTTCCAGAGCGTCGGAAGCGTGCCGGGCGGCAGCGGCAGCTTCACGGCGACCGCGCCAAGCGTGTTCGCCCCGACCGGCTGCCCGCCTTCGTCCAGGATCTGGACGTCGTAGCCCGGCATCGGCACGCCGGAGGAGCCGAGTTTCGGCTCGACCCCGCCAAGGCCCAGCGGCACCCCCGTGATCGTCCAGCCCGTCTCTGTCTGCCACCAGTGGTCGATCACCGGCACGCCGAGCTGCGCCCTGGCCCATTCGATGGTGTCGGGGTCGGCCCGCTCGCCCGCGAGAAAGAGCGCGCGCAGGCAGGAGAGGTCGTATCTCGTCACGCACTCGCCCTTGGGATCCTCGCGCTTGATCGCGCGAAAGGCGGTCGGGGCGGTGAAGAAGCTCGCCACCTTGTGCTCGGAGATCACCCGCCAGAACGTGCCCGCGTCGGGCGTGCCAACCGGCTTGCCCTCGAAGACGATCGTGGTGTTGCCGTGGATGAGGGGCGCGTAGGCGATGTAGGAGTGGCCCACCACCCAGCCCACGTCCGAGGCCGCCCAGAACACCTCTCCCGGCTCGACGCCGTAGATGTTCTTCATCGTCCAGTTGAGCGCCACGAGATGACCCGCGGTGTGGCGCACCACGCCCTTGGGCTGGCCGGTCGTGCCCGACGTGTAAAGGATGTAGGCGGGATGGTTGCCCTCCACCGGCACGCAGTCGGCGGGCGCCACCCCGTACTGGAAGGCGTGCCAGTCCACGTCGCGGCCCGCCTCCAGATGCGCCACCTCCTGTTCGCGCTGGAAGATCACGCAGAAGTCGGGGTGATGCGTCGCCTGCGCCAGCGCGCCGTCCAGCAGCGGCTTGTAGTGGACGACGCGCCCAGGCTCGATCCCGCAGGAGGCGGCGATCACGCATTTGGGCCTGGCGTCGTCGATCCTGACGGCGAGTTCGTGCGCCGCGAAGCCGCCGAACACCACCGAGTGGATCGCGCCGAGGCGGGCGCAGGCAAGCATGGCCTCGAGCGCCTCTGGCACCATGGGCATGTAGATGATGACCCGGTCGCCCTTCTCGACGCCCTTGGCGCGAAGCGCACCGGCCAGGCTGGCGACCCGGTCCCGAAGCTCGGCGAAGGTGATCTCGTGCTTCGAGTGGGTGACGGGGCTGTCGTGGATGATCGCCACACGATCGCCGTGGCC
The DNA here is from genome assembly GCF_041365695.1 of Rhodosalinus sp. 5P4. NCBI lineage: Bacteria > Pseudomonadati > Pseudomonadota > Alphaproteobacteria > Rhodobacterales > Paracoccaceae > Rhodosalinus > Rhodosalinus sp. 5P4. The sequence goes on along the minus strand of NZ_JBGFSJ010000004.1, from coordinate 189,305 downwards.
GGCCTCGACATGGCGGTCCACCGCGTTCCAGCAGCCGTTCACCATGCCGTCCGAGAACCATTCGTAAAACGGCGCCTCGTCGTCCCAGAGCGCCTTCGTCGGGAACCGCTCCCAGTCGATGGCGCGCGCGGCCTCCATCCAGAAGCCTTCCGGATCCTGCTTCCAGCGCGCGTAGGTCTCGGCGTAGCCCATGGTCGTCCCTCCTCCAGCGTTCGTGCCGCGCGTTTCCGTGCGGTTTACGCAGCGGCGGGCGGTGCGGCAACCGGGATTTTCCCGCCAGCGTATGCCATGGCATACCCTGAAGCCCCCGGGCGCGGCCTGTCCAGCCCGTTGCCCCGCGGGCGCGCCGCCGCTAGGAGGGCGGCGGATGTCCCACGGAAGGTCCGCGCCATGCCTCATGCGTTCCAGTGCCGCGTCTACTATGAGGATACCGACCTCGCCGGCATCGTCTATTACGCCAATTACCTGAAGTTCATCGAGCGCGCCCGGACCGAGTGGGTGCGCGGGCTCGGGATCGACCAGGCGCGGCTGAAGGCCGAGGCGGGGATCGTCTTCGCGGTGCGCCGTGTCGAGGCGGATTACCTCTCGCCCGCGCGCTTCGACGATCTGCTGACCGTGGAGACCGCGGCGGAACAGCTGACGCCCGCGAGGATCGTGCTGCGCCAGACGGTGCTGCGCGGCGCGGAGCGGCTCTTCGACGCGCGCGTCACGCTGGTGGCGCTCGGGGCGTCGGGGCGACCCGCGCGGCTTCCGGCGGAACTCCGCCGTCTGCTCGCCTGACGCCGCCGCGCACGCGGTTGTGTTGGCCATCCCCCTTCAAATCCGCTAGGGTCTGACGCAAGAGGGCCGCACCGAACGGCCCCGGGCAGAAACGAGCAGGCAGACAATGGAAATGGAAACCCTGGCCGCCGCGCAGGAGATGGATTTCTCCATGTGGGGCCTCTTTGCGCGCGCCACCTTCACGGTGAAGCTGGTGATGGTCGTCCTCGTGCTGGCCTCGTTCTGGGCCTGGGCGATCATCATCCAGAAACTGATGGCCTACCGCGCCGCGCGCGCCGAGGCGGCGCGCTTCGACCGCGCCTTCTGGTCGGGCGAGCCGCTGGACGAACTCTACGGCGCGCTCGGGCCGGAGCCCGCGGGCCGGGCCGAGCGGGTCTTCGCCGCCGGCATGGCGGAATGGCAGCGCAGCCACCGCGAGGATGGCGGGCTCATCCCCGGCGTGCAGGCGCGGATCCAGCGCTCGATGGACGTGGCCATCGCGCGGGAGGCCGAGGATCTGCAGAAGGGCCTGCAGGTGCTCGCCACCGTGGGCGCGACCTCGCCCTTCATCGGGCTTTTCGGCACGGTCTGGGGGATCATGCATTCCTTCATCCAGATCGCCGAGGCGCAGAACACCAACCTCGCCGTGGTGGCGCCGGGCATCGCCGAGGCGCTGCTGGCCACCGGGCTCGGCCTTCTGGCGGCGATCCCCGCGGTCATCTTCTACAACACGCTGAGCGCGGCGAGCGACCGCATCGTGGCGGGCTACGAGGCCTTCACGGACGAGTTCGCCACCATCCTCAGCCGCCAGCTGGACGGCTGAGCCGATGGGCGCGGGGCTCATGCCCGGGGCCGGAGGCGGCGGAGGCCGGCGCAGTCGGCGCCGCCGCCGCGCGGTGCCCATGGCCGAGATCAACGTCACGCCCTTCGTCGACGTGATGCTGGTGCTGCTGATCATCTTCATGGTGGCCGCGCCGCTCATGACGGTGGGCGTTCCGGTCCAGCTGCCGGAAACCGCAGCGCGCTCGCTGCCCGCCGAGCAGGAGGAGCCGCTTACCGTGACCGTGACCGCCGACGGCGGGATCGCCATCCAGACCACCGAGGTCGCGCCGGGCGACCTCCTGCCGCGGCTGCGCGCCATCGCCGCCGAGCGCGACAGCCGCCGCGTCTTCCTGCGCGCCGACGGGGCCGTGCCCTACGAGCGCGTGGTGCAGGTGATGGGTGCGCTGAACGCGGGCGGCTTCTCGGATATCGGGCTTGTCACCGATGCCGGCGGACCCGCCTTCGACGGCGGAGAGGAGTGAGGACGGCCGGTGCATGCGGGCCACTATATCTCCGGAGCCGGGCACGTCCTGCTGATCGCCTGGGCCTTTCTCGGCGGTGCGTTCCGCACCGAGCCGTTGCCCTTCGAGGTGACGGAGGTCTCGGTCATCACCGGAGAGGAATACGCCGCGATCATGGCGGCGCAGGCTCCGCCGGAGGCCGCGCCGGGCGTCGACGGCCTTGCAGAGCCGGCCCCCGAGTCCGCACCGGTGCCCGAGGCGCCCGCGCCCGAGCCGCCGCCGGTGCGGCCCCAGGCGCCGCCCGAGACCGCGGAACCGCAGCCGGACAGGGCCCCCGAGGCTCCGCCCGAGGCGCCGGCGCCCGAGGCCGAGGTCGCCGACAGCGTGCCCGAGCTCGCCCAGCCGGAGGACACCGCGATTCTGTTGCCCGATGCGACGCCCCGGCCCGAACCGCGCCCGGCCGACCGGGTCGCCCCGACCCCCGCGCCGCCGCCCCCGCCCGGGGCCGAGACCGCACCCGACACGGTTCCGCCCGCGCAGGTCGCGCCCGAGCCTGTGCCCGAGCCCGCGCCGGAGCCGGAGCCGGAGCCCACCGCGCCGGAGGAGGCCACGACCGAGATCGTCACCGAGGCGGAAGAGCGCGACGCCGCGCCCGACGCCACGCCGCGCCCCCGCGCGCGCCCCGAACGTCTGGCCGCCGCTCCGCCGCCCGAGCCGGCGGCACCGGCGGCGCCGGAGGCCCCTGCCGAGGAGACCGAAGACGCGCCGAGCCCCGCGCCGGACGACGTGAACCGAAGCGCGGTTGACGAGATGCTCGCCGAGGCGCTCGGCGGCGGCGGTTCGGGTGCGGGCGGGCCGCCGCTGACGGGCGCGGAGCGCGACGCGCTCCGGGTGGCGGTGCAGGAGTGCTGGGTGGTGGACGTGGGCAGCCAGGCCGCGAACGTGACGGTGACGCTGGCGATGTCGCTGAGCCGGGACGGCACCGTCATGCAGGACTCGCTGCGCCTCGTCTCGTCCGAGGGCGGGGAGGGTCGCGCGGTGGACACCGCCTACCAGGCGGCCCGGCGCGCGGTGCTGCGCTGCGAGCGGGGCGGCTACGACCTTCCGCCCGAGAAATACGACCAGTGGCGTGATATTGAAATGACGTTCAATCCTGAGAACATGAGGGTGCGATGATCGGACGACTGGCCATGGCTCTTGCGGCGCTCTGGGCGTTCGCCACGCCCGTTGCGGCGCAGGACGGTCCACTGCGGATCGAGATTACCGAAGGCGTGGTGGAGCCGTTGCCCTACGCCGTGCCCGATTTCGTCGCCGAGACGCCCGGCGCGGCGGAGTGGGGCGAGCGGCTCGCCCGCGTGGTCGCCGCGGATCTGACCGGAACCGGACTGTTCCGCGAGGTCCCGCGCGAGGCGCATATCTCCGCGATCACCAGCTTCGCGAGCCCGGTGCAGTTCGCCGACTGGAAGGCGGTGAACGCGCAGGCGCTCGTCACCGGGGCGGTGGCCCAGCAGGGCGACCGCCTGACCGTGAAGTTCCGGGTCTGGGACGTCTTCGCCGACCGGGAACTCGGGCAGGGGCTGCAATTCTCCGGCACGACGGAGGGCTGGCGGCGCATGGCGCACAAGGTCTCCGACGCCGTCTATTCGCGCATCACGGGCGAGGACGGCTATTTCGACAGCCGCGTGGTCTTCGTGGCCGAGACCGGGCCCAAGGACGACCGGCGCAAGCGCCTCGGCATCATGGATTACGACGGCGCGAACGTGCAGTACCTGACCGACAGTTCCGCCATCGTGCTGAACCCGCGCTTCTCGCCCGACGGGCAGCGCGTCCTCTATACCAGCTACGAGACCGGATCGCCGCGGGTCTACCTGCTCGACGTCGGGTCGGTAAGCCGGCGCGTGCTGCCGACTCCGGACGGCGCCAACACCTTTTCCCCGCGCTTCTCGCCGGATGCGCGGCAGGTGGTCTTTTCCCTCGCCCAGGGCGGCAACACCGACATCTACGTCACCGAGATCGCCAGCGGACAGAGCCGGCGGCTGACATCGGCGCCCTCGATCGAGACGGCGCCGAGCTTCTCGCCCGACGGGCGGCGGATCGTCTTCGAAAGCGACCGCTCGGGCACGCAGCAGATCTACATAATGCCCGCAAGCGGGGGCGAGGCCACCCGGATCAGCTTCGGGCCGGGCCGCTACGGCACGCCGGTCTGGTCGCCCCGCGGTGATCTCATCGCGTTCACGAAGCAGGCCGAGGGGCGCTTTCACATCGGCGTGATGCGCACCGACGGCTCGGAAGAGCGGTTGCTGACGGCAAGCTTCCTCGACGAGGGGCCGACATGGTCGCCCAATGGCCGGGTGATCATGTTCACCCGGGAAACGCAGGGAGCCCAGGGCTCCGCCGCGCTTTATTCCGTGGACGTGTCGGGCCGCAACCTGAAGCGGGTTCCGACGCCCGCCGGCGCCTCGGACCCGTCCTGGGGGCCCTTGCAGCAGTGACGCAACCCGCGTTCCCAAGCGCGGGGCGATATGGTAATCAGGACCAAACAACAACCATCGAGCGGGAAAACTGAGATGACACTTTTCGGCAAGGCGGCACTACTCGCGGCGGGGCTGGCGCTGGGCGCCTGCACCGACGCCGGACGTTTCGACGACATGGCCGCATCCGGCACCGGTGCAGGCGCCAGCGCGGGCACCGGTGCGGCGGGGTCGGCGAGCGACCCCACGAGCCGGGCCTACTTCCAGGAAGCCGTGGGCGACCGGGTCTTCTTCGCGGTCGACCAGTCCACCCTGGGATCGGAGGCGCGCGCCGTGCTCGACGCGCAGGCCGACTGGCTGAGCCGGAACCCCGACTACAGCGCCGTGATCGAGGGCCACGCCGACGAGCAGGGCACCCGCGAATACAACATCGCGCTGGGCGACCGCCGCGCGAACGCCGTGCGCGACTACCTCGTCAGCCGCGGCGTGGCGGGCAGCCGCCTGAGCACCGTGAGCTTCGGCAAGGAGCGCCCGGTGGCGGTCTGCTCGGACGAGAGCTGCTACAGCCGGAACCGCCGCGCGGTGACGGTGCTGGCGATCGGGACGGGGGCCTGAGGCCGTCATGCGTTTCGCGGCGATTCTCGCGGCGGCCCTTCTGCTCGTGCCGGTGGCCGCGGCCGCGCAGGAGGCCGATCGCGCGCGCACGCTGGCCGACATCCGCCAGGATCTCACCGTCCTGAACGTCGAGATCCAGCGCCTGCGGCGCGAGCTTGCCACGACGGGCAGCCCGGACATGAGCGTCGCGGGCGGGTCGTCGCTGGAACGGCTCGATTCCATCGAAAGCGCGCTGCAGCGCCTCACCGCGCGCACCGAGGAGCTGGAATACCGCATCGCGCGCATCGTCGAGGACGGCACGAACCGCATCGGCGACCTGGAGTTCCGCCTCGTGGAACTCGAGGGCGGCGACGTGAGCGCGCTGGGCGAGACGCCCACCCTGGGCGGCCTGCCGGCGGACCCGCTGCCCGGCCCGGCGCCAGCGTCCCCCGCGGGACAGGGCGGGACGGACACCCCCCAGCTCGCCGTGAGCGAGCGGTCCGATTTCGAGCGCGCGGAGGCCGCGCTGGCGGAGGGACGCCACGAAGAGGCGGCGGAGGCGTTCGGGCGCTTCCGGGAAACCTATCCCGGCAGCCCGCTGGAACCGCAGGTCTACCTGGGTCTCGGCCGCGCGCTCGAGGCGCAGGAGGACATGCGCGGCGCCGCGCAGGTCTATCTCGACGGGTTCAGCGCGCATCCCGACGCCGGTGCGGCGCCCGAAACGCTCTATCGTCTCGGCGCGGCGCTGGCCGCGCTCGACCGGATCGACGCGGCCTGCCAGATCCTCGCCGATGTCGGCGTCCGTTTTCCCGGCTCGCAGGCCGCGGACGATGCGGCGGAGCGTCAGGGCGGGCTCGGCTGCCCGTGAGCGAAGCCGGCCCGGATGCGCGTTTCGCCGCATCCATGGGCAGCCTGCTCGGGCCAGAGTTCCCGTCCGACATCGCGCTCGCCGTCTCGGGCGGGGGGGACAGCATGGCGATGCTGTATCTCGCCCATAACTGGACCCGCAGCTGGGGCGTGCGGCTCTGGGTGGTGACCGTCGATCACGGCCTGCGACCCGAAAGCGCCGCCGAGGCCCGGATGGTGGCCGGAACCTGCCGCGATCTGGGCTGGCCCCATGCCACGCTGCGCTGGCACTGGGACGGCGCGGGCAATCTTCAGGATGCCGCGCGCCGCGCGCGCCTGGCGCTGATCGACCGCTGGCGCGGCAGCATCCGCCATGTGCTTTTCGCGCACACGCTCGACGACACCGCCGAGACCTTCGTGATGCGGCTCGCCCGGGGATCCGGTGTGGAAGGGCTGTCGGCGATGGCGCCGCGGCGCCGTGTCGTCCCGCACGGAGAGGCACCTGCGCCCCTCTCGGAAGGGGAGATCGCGGCGCGGACGCGCCCGCCCGGGGCGGCGCCGGGCGCGCCGCCCGGCTTCGAGGTCGTCCGCCCCCTGCTGGGCGAGCGGCGGAAGGATCTGCGCTTCTACCTCGGTGTCCTCAAGGGGCGCTGGGTCGAGGATCCCGGCAACGAGGACCCGGCCTTCGGGCGCGCGCGCATCCGGCGTCTGCTTGCCGATCTCGAGGCGGAGGGGCTGGGCGTGGAACCCATCGCGGAGACCGCAGCGCGGCTGGCGCGCGCGCGGGCCGCGCTCGAGGCGCGGGCGGCCGACGTTGCGTCGCGAATCGCGCGCCGGGCCGAATGCTGCGGGGTGCCCACGGGCGACCTGCTTCTCGACCGGGACGGCTTGGCGAAGGTGGAGACGGACACGCAGCTGCGGGTGCTGGCCGCGGCGCTGCAATGGGTGGCGTCCGCGCCCTACAGGCCGCGCGCGCGCCCGCTCGAGGCGCTGCTCGACCGTCTGCTCTCGGGGGGAGGGGGCACGTTGCACGGCTGCGAACTGCGCGTGGAGGGCGCGGCGATCCGCGTCTTCCGCGAGCATTCGACCGTTCGCGGGATGGAGACGCCGGCCCACGCGGGGCGGCGCTGGGATGCGCGCTGGCAGGTCGTTCATCCCTGCGAGACCCACGTCATCCGCGCGCTCGGCCCCGAGGGCTGGGCGCAGGTGGAGACGAAGCCGCCCGGTGCGCCGCCCGCCCGGGCCGCCCATGCGCTGCCCGCCCTGTTCGACGGCACGCATCTCGCGGCCTGCCCGGCGCTCGGGATCGGCGCGCCGGAGGCGCTGTCGCTGCGCCCGCCGCGTGCGCCGGCGGGCATCGCGTTCTGAAATTGCGCGTGCCGCGCGCCTGCGCCGCGCCCCTTTGCATTGATCCCCGGCGGGGGATGTCTATTTAATGCGTCAGCCACCCGTGCTAACCATGCGCGCACCTGACATAGGAGTTTCCCCCTTGGGCAACGCACGCAACATCGCCTTCTGGGTCGTCCTGTTCCTTCTGATCCTGGCGCTCTTCAACCTGTTTTCCGGCGGCAACTCGACCCTGCAAAGCCGTGAGATCAGCTACACGCAGTTCGTCGAGGCGGTCGAGAACGACACCGTCAGCGCGGTCACGCTCGATGGCGAGCGCATCCGGTATCGCGGGACCGACGGTAACGATTACGTCACCGTGAAGCCGGAAGACGCCCAGGTAACGGAGCTTCTGCTCGACAACGGCATCGAAGTGCGCGCCGAGGTGCAGGAGCAGTCCGGCTTCCAGACCTTCCTTCTTTCGCTTCTGCCCTTCCTGCTGCTGATCGGCGTCTGGATCTACTTCATGAACCGGATGCAGGGCGGCGGGCGCGGCGGCGCCATGGGCTTCGGCAAGTCGAAGGCCAAGATGCTGACCGAAAAGCACGGCCGCGTCACGTTCGACGACGTGGCGGGCATCGACGAGGCCAAGGAAGAACTGGAAGAGATCGTCGAGTTCCTGCGCAATCCGCAGAAGTTCTCGCGCCTTGGCGGGAAGATTCCCAAGGGCGCGCTTCTGGTGGGCCCGCCGGGCACCGGCAAGACGCTCCTCGCGCGCGCGATCGCGGGCGAGGCGGGCGTGCCCTTCTTCACCATCTCGGGTTCCGACTTCGTCGAGATGTTCGTGGGCGTCGGGGCCTCCCGCGTGCGCGACATGTTCGAGCAGGCGAAGAAGAACGCGCCCTGCATCGTCTTCATCGACGAGATCGACGCGGTGGGCCGGTCGCGTGGCGCGGGCTACGGCGGCGGCAACGACGAGCGCGAGCAGACGCTGAACCAGCTTCTCGTCGAGATGGACGGCTTCGAGTCGAACGAGGGCGTGATCATCGTCGCCGCCACGAACCGCAAGGACGTGCTCGATCCCGCGCTTCTCCGCCCGGGCCGCTTCGACCGGCAGGTCACGGTGCCCAACCCCGACATCAAGGGCCGCGAGAAGATCCTGGGGGTGCATGCCCGCAAGACCCCGCTCGGCCCGGATGTGGACCTGCGCATCATCGCGCGCGGCACGCCTGGGTTCTCGGGGGCGGATCTCGCCAACCTCGTGAACGAGGCGGCGCTCATGGCCGCCCGAGTCGGCCGGCGCTTCGTGACGATGGAGGATTTCGACAACGCCAAGGACAAGGTGATGATGGGCGCGGAGCGGCGCTCCATGGTCCTGACGCCGGAGCAGAAGGAAAAGACGGCCTATCACGAGGCGGGACACGCCATTGTGGGGCTGACGCTGCCGCAATGCGATCCCGTCTACAAGGCCACGATCATCCCGCGCGGCGGCGCGCTCGGCATGGTGGTCTCGCTTCCCGAGATCGACCGTCTCAACTGGCACAAGTCCGAGTGCGAGGAAAAGCTCGCCATGACCATGGCCGGCAAGGCGGCCGAGATCATCCATTACGGCGAGGGCATGGTCTCCAACGGCCCGGCGGGCGACATCCAGCAGGCCTCGGCGCTGGCGCGGGCGATGATCATGCGCTGGGGCATGTCCGACAAGGTCGGCAACATCGACTATGCCGAGGCGCATGAAGGCTACCAGGGCAACACGGCGGGCTTCTCCGTGTCCGCCCACACCAAGGAACTCATCGAGTCCGAGGTGAAGCGCTTCATCTCCGAGGCTTATGAGCGGGCCCACGCCATCCTGACCGAGCGCAAGGACGAGTGGGAGCGCCTGGCCGAGGGGCTGCTCGAGTACGAGACGCTCACCGGCGAGGAGATCAAGCGCGTCATCAAGGGCGAGCCGCCCAATCTCGGCGAGGACGAGGACGACAGTTCCGGCAAGCCGAGCGCCCCGAGCGTGACGGCGATCCCCAAGACGAAGCCGCGCAAGCGTCCGCCCGAGGGGATCGGACCGGAGCCGGAACCGGAACCCACCTGACCGGGCGACAGTCAGGCTCATGTGACCATCAGGACCCCGCGCCGGTTGACCCGCGCGGGGTCTTTTCCTGAAACGGCCCGCGGGGATTGCCCGCGCCGGCATCCTTGCCTATGCGCCTCGCCATGCCTCGCTACGCCCTTCGCATCGAGTATCACGGCGGCCCCTTTGCGGGCTGGCAGCGCCAGGCCGACCAGCCTTCGGTGCAGGGCGCGCTGGAAGAGGCGCTTGCGAAGCTGGAACCGGGCCCCCACACCATCGCCGGCGCCGGACGCACCGATGCCGGCGTGCACGCGCTGGGCCAGGTCGCCCATTGCGACACCGCCAAGGACTGGGATCCGTTCCGCCTGTCGCAGGCGCTCAACCACCATCTGAAGCCCGCGCCGGTCGCCGTGCTCTCCGCGGCCCGCGTGGCGCAGGACTGGCACGCGCGCTTCTCGGCGGTGGAGCGGCGCTACCTCTTCCGGCTCCTGATGCGCCGCGCGCCGGCCACCATCGACGCCGGGCTTGTCTGGCAGGTGCCGCGCGAGCTCGATCTCGAGGCGGTGCGCGCGGGCGCCGCGCATCTGGTGGGACGGCACGACTTCACCACTTTCCGCAGTTCCATCTGCCAGGCGAAGAGCCCGGTCAAGACGCTCGACGCGCTGTCGGTGGAGCGGGTGGAGGGCCCGTCCGGCCCCGAGCTGCGGTTCCATCTCCGTGCGCGGTCCTTCCTGCACAACCAGGTGCGCTCCATCGTGGGCACGCTGGAGCGCGTGGGCGCCGGCGCCTGGGCGCCCGAGGACGTGAAGGCCGCGCTCGAAGCGCGCGACCGGGCGGCCTGCGGGCCGGTCTGTCCGCCCCACGGCCTCTACCTCGCCGGGGCCGGCTACCCCGAGGATCCCTTTGCGTGACCCTGCGCGGGGCGGGTTTTCGCTTCCGGCCGGGGCGCATCCGGGCTAAGGAAGACCCCATGAGCCACGCTGCCGCCCTTCGTACCCGACGACGCCCCCGCCGCGCCTGACGCGCCGGGCGCCCGACGCGTGGCGCTCTTCCCCCCTGCAGATTGACTTGCCCCTGCCGCTGCGGCACTCAAGGGGCTTCGAACCCGAAGGACCATGCCCATGATCCCGTCCGTTCTGCCGACCTACGCGCGCGCACCGCTGACCTTCGTGAAGGGGGAGGGCGCCTGGCTCGCCGAGGCCGACGGCCGCCGCTTCCTCGACATGGGCGCGGGGATCGCGGTGAACGCGCTCGGCCATGCCCATCCGGCGCTGGTCGAGGCGCTCACGGCGCAGGCCGCCAAGCTCTGGCATGTCTCGAACCTCTACCGCATCCCCGAGCAGGAGGCGCTCGCCGACCGGCTGGTCGCGGAGACCTTCGCCGACACGGTGTTCTTCACCAATTCGGGCACCGAGTCCTGCGAACTCGCCGTCAAGATGGCGCGGAAGTACTGGCACGACCGCGGCGCGCCCGAGCGCAGCGAGATCATCGCCTTCGAGGGTGCCTTCCACGGGCGGTCCTCGGCGGCGATCGCCGCGGCCGGCTCCGAGAAGATGACGAAGGGGTTTGGCCCCCTCCTGCCGGGCTTCACCCAGCTGCCCTGGGGCGATCACGACGCGCTGCGCGCCGCGGTGACGGAGAAGACCGCCGCGATCCTGATCGAGCCCATCCAGGGCGAGGGCGGCATCCGCCCGCTGCCGGACGTCTGCCTCCGCGGTCTGCGGGAGCTCTGCGACGAGACCGGCACGCTGCTCGTCCTCGACGAGGTGCAATGCGGCATGGGCCGGACGGGCAAGCTTTTCGCCCATGAATGGGCCGGTGTCGCGCCGGACATCATGATGGTGGCGAAGGGCATCGGCGGGGGCTTTCCGCTGGGCGCGGTGCTGGCGACCGAGACCGCCGCCTCGGGCATGACGGCGGGCACCCACGGCTCCACCTATGGCGGCAACCCGCTCGCCTGCGCGGTGGGGCTGCGCGTGATGGAGATCCTGGCCGACCCCGCGTTCCTGTCCGGCGTCCGCGCCACGGGCGGCACGCTGCGCCAGGGGCTCGAGGGGCTCGTCGCCGCCCACCCGGACGTCTTCGAGGAGGTGCGCGGCGCGGGCCTGATGCTCGGCCTGAAATGCCGGCTGCCGGCCGCGGAGCTGGTGCGCGCGGGCTATGACGAGGCGCTCGTCACGGTTCCCGCGGCCGACAACGTGGTGCGCCTGCTTCCGCCGCTCAACCTCGGCGCGGAGGAGGCGCAGGAGGCGCTCCGCCGCCTCGATCGCGCGGCGAGCGCCGCGCGCGCCGCTGCGAAGGCCGCCTGACGCCGAAGTCTCCCTGTCGCAATATCCCGGGGACATCGGCGCAGCCGATGGGGCAGCGCCCCGACCCCGCCAGCCACGGACGCAGATCCATGACGCATTTCCTCGACATCCACACCACGGATCCCGACGCGTTGCGGCAGATGATCGACGATGCACGCCGCATGAAGGGCGCGCGTGCCGGCCGCCCCAGGGGCGCGCCCGACGACGAGCAACCGCTCGCCGGGCGCATGGTCGCCCTCATCTTCGAGAAGCCGTCCACGCGCACCCGCGTCTCCTTCGACGTGGGCGTGCGGCAGATGGGCGGCGAGACGCTGGTGCTTTCGGGCGCCGACATGCAGCTCGGCCATGGCGAGACGATTGCCGACACCGCGCGGGTGATGAGCCGCTACGTCGATCTCATCATGATCCGCACCTTCGAAGAGGCGGTGCTGCGCGAGATGGCCGAACACGCGACGATCCCGGTGATCAACGGGCTGACGAACAGCAGCCATCCCTGCCAGATCATGGCCGACGTGATGACCTACGAAGAGCATCGCGGCCCGATCGCGGGACGCAAGGTGGTCTGGTCGGGAGACGGCAACAACGTCTTCGCCAGTTTCGCGCATGCCGCGCGCCAGTTCGGCTTCGATCTCGTGTTCACGGGGCCCGCCACGCTCGACCCCGATCCGTCGCTCGATGGCCTCTACACGACAGTGCGCGATCCCCAGGAGGCCGCGGCCGACGCCGACCTGATCGTGACCGACACCTGGGTCTCGATGCACGATCCGCAATCGGCCCGCGAGCGGCGGCACAACCAGCTTCGGCCCTACCAGGTCAACGCCGCGCTGATGGCGCGCGCCAAGCCCGACGCGCTTTTCATGCATTGCCTGCCCGCGCACCGCGACGACGAGGCGACCTCGGAGGTCATGGACGGCCCGCACTCGGTGATCTTCGACGAGGCGGAGAACCGGCTGCACGCGCAAAAAGCGATCATGCGCTGGTGCCTGGGCACGTAGCGGCCGCCCGGCCGGCGCGCCTCAGAACCGGGCGATCAGTTCCCTGAGGCCGGGTTCGCCCACCATGCGCGCGGCAACCCCGGTCGGAACCCAGCGGCGGTCCCGCTGGCCCGCTTCGGGAAAGCGGTTCGCCAGGGAGGCCACCGATACGGCGAAGACCTGCGCCTCGATCCAGAAAGGGTGCGGCCAGACGCGCTTGCGCTTGAGGTAGTGATAGATTCCGACGGGGGCCACGGGCGCGGACGGTTCGGGGATGACCCCGGCCTCTTCCCAGGCTTCCTGAAGCGCGCTTTCGGCGGCGTCGCAGCCCTCGACCGGCCAGCCCTTCGGCAGGATCCAGCGCTTCGTGTCACGGCTGGTCACGAGCAGCACCTCGCGCTCCGCGCCGCCGTTCCGGTGGCACAGCGCCGCGACCTGGCGATGCAGCATCCCGTCCGCCGCGGCGTCCGAGTATCCTGTCCAGTTCTGGCCCGGAACAAGGGTCATGCGATGTCGATCCTGCTCTTTTATCGTCCGCGGGCATATCCACGCCACGGTTCATCGTTATGTATATACGTTGTGTGACGGTTTTGTAAATGGCCTACGTTTTTCGGCGTTTGGCGCGCAGGGTCGGATCTGCCACCCTGGGATCCTCGGGCCAGGGGTGTTTGGGGTAGCGCCCGCGCATCTCCTTTCGAACCTCGGCATAGGAGGTGGTCCAGAAACCTGGCAGGTCCATGGTCGTCTGAACCGGCCGGCCGGCGGGGGACAGGAGCGTCACGCGAAGCGGCCGGCCGGCGACCGTGGGATGGGCGGTCTGGCCGAACATTTCCTGCAGGCGCAGCGCGATTTCCGGCGCCTCGCCGGAATAGTCTATGGGCACCTTGCGCCCGAGCGGCGTGGTGAAGGCCCCCGGCACCTCGCGGTCGAGCGCCTGGCCCTGCGCCCAGTCGAGCCGGGCCCGCAGCGCGGGCAGCAGGTCGAAGCCGCGCCATGCCTCCGCGGTGCGGATGTCGCCGAGATGGGGCAGCAGCCAGGCCTCAAGCGTGGCCATCAGCGCGGCGTCGGAAAGGTCGGGCAGGTCGAGCCCCGCGTCTCGGCCGAGCGCGACCCGGGCCTGGAACCGCCGCGCCGCGTCCGAAAACGGCAGGCCGAGCTCGCGCACGCCGTCGAGCATCGCGCGCGCCACGTCCTCCTGCGGCGCATCGCGCCACAGCCGGTCGTCGAGGGCGATCGCGCCGAGCCGCTCCTGCTGACGCGCGAGCACGCGACGGTCGCGCCGCGACCAGTCGCAGACATTCTGCCATCGGATGCGGTCGGCAAAGAGCTGGCGCAGTTCGGACTCCGCGATGGGAATGGCCTGCCGGATGCGCGCCTCGCGCGGATCGCCGTCGAGGTCGGTGACGACGATCAGACGCTGCGCGGCGAGCGGATCCTCCTCGGCCATGACCGCGCCCTTGCCGCCCGACAGAAGGAAGCGCGGCGCCGCGCCCCTGCGCCGAAGCCCGATCCGGTCGGGGTAGGCCAGCGCGGCCATGGCGGCGGTCGAAAGCGCCTCGTCCGCGGGATCGCCTGCGGCTTTCGCAAGCCGCGCCGCCTCGGTGCGGATGCGGTCCACCGCGGCGCGGTTCGGCGTCCAGGGACGGCGCTCCGCGAAACGGCGTGGATCGGCGACGGCCTCCAGGCGCAGCGCGAGGTCCACTGGGGCGGCGCGGGGCAGGGGGTCGCGCTCGGCCAGGAGCGCGGCGAGGGTCGCCGCCCCCGGCCCGGCCACCGCCAGCATGTGCCCGAGCCGAGGGTGCAGCGGCAGATGCGCGAGGCGGCGGCCATGCGCGGTGATCGCGCCCCGATCATCGAGCGCGCCCAGCATGCCCAGAAGCGCCAGCGCCTCGGCGTGGGCGCCCTCGGGCGGCGGCGTGAGAAACGGGAGCGCGGCAGGGTCCGCGCCCCAGAGCTTCAGCTCGAGGGCGAGGCCGGCGAGGTCGGCGGCCTCGATCTCGGCCGGCGGGTGCGCGGCGAGCGCGCCCTCCTCGCCCTTCGTCCAGAGCCGGTAGGCCACGCCCGGCGCGACCCGGCCCGCGCGTCCGGCGCGCTGGGCGGCCTCGGCGCGGGTCACCCGCTCGGTCACGAGCCGCGACATGCCCGACCCCGGATCGAAGCGCGCCCGGCGCGCCCGGCCCGCGTCCACCACGACGCGGATGTCCTCGATCGTGAGCGAGGTCTCGGCGATCGACGTGGCGAGCACGATCTTCCGGCCCCCGGTCTCGGGGCGGATGGCGGCGCGCTGGGCGGAGAACGGCATCGCGCCGAAAAGCGGCCGCAGCACGCAGTCCGCGGGCAGCCGGCCGCGCAGCAGCGCCTCGGTGCGGCGGATCTCTCCCTCGCCCGGCAGGAAAACCAGAACGCCGCCCTCGGTCTCGCCGACGGCCCGGGCGACGAGGTCGGCCGTCGCCTCCTCGAGCCGCCGGCCTTTCGGCACCGGCGCCTCGAGCCAGCGCGTCTCCACCGGGAAGCCGCGGCCCTCGGACCGGAGGGCGGGCGCCTCGATCAGCGCGGCGACCGGCGCGGCGTCGAGCGTGGCGGACATGGCGAGAAGCACGAGGTCCTCGCGCAGCGCGCCCGCGATCTCGAGGCAGAGCGCGAGGCCCAGGTCCGCGTTGAGCGAGCGTTCGTGGAACTCGTCGAAGATCACCGCGCCCACGCCCTCGAGCCCGGGGTCGGACTGGATCATCCGTGTCAGCACACCTTCCGTGACCACCTCCACGCGGGTGGCGGCGGAAACCTTCGTGTCTCCGCGGATGCGGTACCCCACGGTCTGGCCGGGCCGTTCGTCCAGCGTCTCGGCCATCCGCTCCGCCGCGGCGCGCGCGGCCAGGCGGCGGGGCTCCAGCATGACGATGCGCCCCGCCCGGGGGATGCCGGCCTCCAGCATCGCCAGCGGCACGCGGGTGGTCTTGCCCGCGCCGGGCGGCGCTTCCAGCACGGCGCGGCCGCGCTTGCGGAGCGCCTCCAGAAGCTCTGGCAGCGCGGCGTCGATGGGCAGCGGATCGCGAGGGGCGGGGAGCGTTGGCATGGCCCGGTTATCGGTCAGGGAACTCCGCGCGTCCACCGCACGGTGACGGGCTGGACACGCCGCGCGCGCTGCGGTCAAGTGCGCGTCCGGGACAGCAGCGGAGCCCATCATGGACATCGAGACCCTCGCCCGCGACGTCGCCGCCGGAGACCGGCGGGCGCTCGCCCGCGCGATCACGCTGATCGAGAGCCGCCGCGCGGATCACCGGTCCGACGCCGTCGCCCTGCTGGAGGCGCTCCGGCGCGACGGCCGGCAGGCGCTGCGCATCGGGCTTTCGGGCACGCCCGGCGTCGGCAAGTCGAGTTTCATCGAGGCGTTCGGCCTCATGCTGACCGAACAGGGGCTGCGCGTCGCCGTGCTGGCGGTCGACCCCTCCAGCGCCCGCTCGGGGGGGTCCATCCTGGGCGACAAGACGCGGATGGAGCGGCTTTCGCGGGAGCCCCGCGCCTTCATCCGCCCGTCGCCGGCGCAGTCGCAGCTTGGCGGCGTCGCCCGTCGCACGCGCGAGGCGGTGGCGCTCTGCGAGGCGGCGGGCTTCGACGTGGTGCTGGTCGAGACGGTGGGCGTGGGCCAGTCCGAGACCGTGGTGGCCGAGATGACCGACCTTTTCGTGCTGCTCCTCGCCCCGGCGGGCGGCGACGAGTTGCAGGGGGTGAAGCGCGGCATCATGGAGATCGCGGACCTGATTCTCGTCAACAAGGCCGACAGGGAACTGAAGGCCGCGGCCACCCGGACCTGCGCGGATTACGCGGGCGCGCTGCGGCTCCTGCGCAAGCGCCCGCAGGACCCCGAGGGCTTCCCAAAGGCGCTGACCGTGTCGGCCCATGAAGGCACCGGGCTCGTGGCCGCCTGGGAAGAGATGCAGGCGCTCGCGCGCTGGCGGCGGGAGGCCGGGCACTTCGATCGTCGCCGCGCCGAACAGGCGTCGGAATGGTTCGCTGCCGAGGTGCGCGAGGGCCTGCTGGCGCGCCTCGCATCCGAACCCGGCATGCGCGCCCGGATGGAGGAGATGACCCGCAAGGTCCGCGCGGGCGAGGCCACGCCCGAAGGCGCGGCGGCGCGCCTGCTCGACGAGTTCTGAGCGGCGGGCCGGCGCCGCGCCCGCCATGCCGGGCCGGTGGTGATTCCGCCTTGACACCCCGCCCCCGCTGATGTTCAACGCGCCAATCAGTTTTCGGGCGCCCCCGCGCTGGGCAGGGTGGCGCCCCATTTCGTTTAATGCACGAGGATGCCATGTCGCGCCGTTGCGAATTGACCGGAAAAGGGCCGATGGTCGGCAACAATGTCAGCCACGCCAACAACAAGACGAAGCGCCGGTTCCTGCCGAACCTGAACGACGTCTCGCTGCAGTCCGAGGCGCTGGGCCGCCCGGTGAAGATGCGCATCTCCGCCGCGGCGCTGCGCACCGTGGATCATCGTGGCGGGATCGACGCCTATCTGATGAAGGCGCGCGAGGCCGACCTGTCGGCCAACGCGCTGAAGATCAAGCGCGACGTCGAGAAGGCGCTGGCCGAAAAGGCCTGAACGCCACGGCGCATCCCTCGCAGGCGGCCCTGCCCGGAAACGGGCGGGGCCGCGTCGCGTTTGACGCAGTTGCCGGCGGCGGGCGAATGTGTGTAGATGCCGGCCGATGAGCGACCGCCTGCGTCCCCTGGCAGCCCTTCTTCTGGCCCTCTGCGTCGTTCTGACGGCACAGGCGATGGCGCTTGCGCGCGGGCAGTCGTCGGCCGCGGGGGAGATGGTGATCTGCACCGGCGCGGGGCTCGTCACCGTGGCCGTCGATGCCGAGGGAAACCCGGAAGGGCCCGCCCATATCTGTCCTGACTGCGCGCTCTCCCTGATCGCGGCGGCGCCGGCCGCGCCGCGGGCGCGCGCGCGGGCGCCCGATCTTCTGACGGTTCGGTTCGCCCGGACGGCCGTGCCCGCGCCCGTCGCGGCGCGGCACTCTCCGGTCTCGGCCCGCGATCCGCCCCGCGCGGCGTGATCGAGAGCACCAGGAAACACGCACCGAGACCGAAAAGAGACAGACATGACCTTCAGGACGACCCTTCTGGCCGCCGCCTGCGCGCTGGCCACGGCCCTTCCCGCCGCCGCCCAGGACAGCATCGCGGTGACCGACCCCTACGCCCGGAGTTCGGGCATGATGGCCAATTCCGGCGCCGCCTTCATGGTGATCGAGAACCGCTCGGACACCGATGACCGGCTGATCGGCGCGTCCTCCGACGTGGCCGAAAGGACCGAGCTTCACACCCACGAGGAAGACGAGATGGGCGTGATGCGCATGATCCACGTGGAGGAAGGCTTCGCGATCCCCGCGGGCGGCACGCTGATGATGGCGCGTGGCGGGCACCACGTCATGTTCCTCGGCCTCTCCGGGCCGATGGAGCAGGGCGACAGCGTCACCCTCACCCTCGAGTTCGAGGAGGCGGGCGAGGTGACCGTCGAGGTGCCGGTGGACCTCGAGCGCAAGCCGCGCCACGGCATGGGGCACGGCGCGGGCCACGGCATGGGCCAGACCACCAACTGATGACGGCCGGCCGGGGCTCAGCCCCCGGCCGCCAGCACCTCCTCCACCCAGGCCGGCACGATCCGCGAGGCGGGTCCGTGCCGCGCCTCGTCGAAGAAGGCCGAGCCTGCCGAGGGCTCCAGGTTCAGCTCCAGCGTGCGCGCGCCATTGAGCGCCGCCTCCTGCACGAAGCCCGCGGCCGGGTAGACCTCTCCGGAGGTGCCGATGGAGACGAAGAGATCGCAGGCGGCGAGCGCGCGGCCGATCTCGTCCATGTGGTGGGGGATCTCGCCGAACCAGACGACGTCGGGCCGCGTGGCCGGCGCGCCGCAGGCGGGGCAGGGATCCTCGGGCGCCATCGCCTCGGGCGCGTCCCAGTCATGGGCGCAGGCGGCGCAGAGCGCCCGGTCGAGCGCGCCGTGCATGTGGCGCGGGTTGCGCGCGCCCGCCGCCTCGTGAAGCCCGTCCACGTTCTGCGTGACCAGCAGGAACGCCGCCCCGAGCGCCGCCTCCAGCCGGGCCAGCGCCAGGTGCGCGGGGTTCGGCCGCGCGGCGCGGGCCTGGGCGCGGCGGGCGTTGTAGAAGGCGTGCACGCGGGCCGGGTCGCGGGCGAAGCGCTCGGGCGTGGCCACGTCCTCGATCCGGTGCTGCGCCCAGAGCCCGCCCGCGTCGCGGAAGGTGCCGAGCCCGGACTCGGCCGAGATCCCGGCCCCGGTGAGGACGACGACGCGCGGCACGGGCGGCGCTCAGCCCTCGTCGCGCTCGTAGAGCTGCTTGGCCACCAGCCAGGAGACCGGGAAGGAGAGCACGAAGCCCGCGATCCCGGCGATGACGATGGGCCAGGTGGTGCCGAACCCGGCCACCAGCACGGCGATGATCGCGGCGCCCGCCACGGTGGCGCCGATGAAGATGTGAAGCATCAGGGTGAGGGCCAGCATGTGTGCGTCCTTCGGCTATGGCGTTTCCGAAGCGTTGGTAGCTGACGGAGGCGCGAGCCGGCCTTGATCTGGGTCAGGTCGCGGGCTTGTGCAACCTAAGGAGTGATATTAGGCTTACTCATACCCCCTGTGAGGGAGTATCTGGACCAGTTGAAGAGGAAGCATACGACTCAAGGAGCCTGTCGAAGCGGAAATTGGAAAGTTGTCCGAATGCCACGGACTAACGCGAGGCAAATTGCGTTAAGATTTTGTTAATCAAGATGGCTGATCGCCATAATGATGCTGGAAACTTACCCAAAAAACATCTTAAAGTGGATTGCAGTTTTCACCATGCTACCAGAAGAAGAGTCGCTGGATAGAAAACAGGTGTGAACTGAGGGGAATATGTGATGACGTTTTGGAGAAAAGGAAAAAAGAATGGTGCATCCTTGCAAAAAGCAGAGGAGAAAGAAGAAAAAATAATCGATCTAATAAATCAATATAGATTTTTTGAGCGAACAATTGAAGTTGCTACGGAAGAAATCGAGGCGAAGGCTCGCGATTTCGCGTGCCGCAGGAAGCCGGAACCTGACATATACGAATATGAAGTTGGAAATTTACTAATTGAGGCGAAAGAAGAAACCAATCCGCTCCTTCCGGAATGTCGAGGCTCCAAAAATCAGGGAGTGTCTATCCGGAAATACAACGTTGATCTTTCGACTGCTCGGCGTCGTGCCGAACTAGCGCGCCGTTTCCGTCTCCCGCTCAATGTTTTTTCGCGCCCACTTCACGCTGCAAGAACGGCGCCAACCGTGGATCCTGAAGTCGAGGAACTGGAAGATCTGGATGCGAAACTCAGTCTTTGGCGTTATCATCTTAGATCGCTTGAGCACCAAATTTTGGAGCTTGCGCCGGCCGATATAGATAGTGCCATGCAAAAGATGAAGTTCGTAACTGAATTAATTATCAAGGGCGATGAGTTGGACGTCGACTATTTTGCTTACCTGATTCAGGAGTGCGTGGATGTTTGCGATGAAAACCTTGCTGAAATTCTTAAGAACTACCGAAAGCATATGCCCAGCTTGTTTGTGGAGTCCATGTAGCGTCCGCAGGCAGATGATCTGGTGATTTGTGCTGTTGGCGTGAGAATGCGTGCCCGCCGTAATGAGAACACAACGCCTCTGATACGGGGCTGCAATTATCGCAGCAAGGCTTGGAAACTAAGTGATGGGACGTCAATAAATATAAATTTGCGCAGAGCGTCTTGATCTAAGAATTTCAGTCGTTTGCAAAACGTCACCCATCCATCTTCAACGCCGAGATGAACGCCTCCTGCGGGATCTCGACCTTGCCGAACTGGCGCATCTTCTTCTTGCCGGCCTTCTGCTTCTCCAGAAGCTTCTTCTTCCGCGTCACGTCCCCGCCGTAGCACTTGGCCGTCACGTCCTTGCGGAGTGCCGCCAGCGTCTCGCGCGCGATGACCTTGCCGCCGATCGCCGCCTGGATCGGGATCTTGAACATGTGGCGGGGGATGAGGTCCTTCAGCTTCTCGCACATCGCCCGGCCCCGGCTTTCCGCCCGGTCGCGATGGACCATGGTGGAGAGCGCGTCCACCGGCTCGTCGTTCACGAGGATCTGCATCTTCACCAGCCGGTCCTCGCGGTAGCCGATGATCTCGTAGTCGAAGCTCGCATAGCCCTTCGTCACCGATTTCAGCCGGTCGTAGAAGTCGAACACCACCTCGTTCAAGGGCAGGTCGTAGACCACCATCGCGCGCGAGCCGGCATAGGTGAGGTCGAGCTGGATGCCGCGGCGGTCCTGGCAGAGCTTGAGCACGTCGCCCAGGTACTCGTCGGGCACGAGGATCGTGGCCTTGATCCGCGGCTCCTCGATCCGCTCGACATGGGTGAGGTCGGGCATGTCGGCGGGGTTGTGAAGCTCCTTCATCTCCCCGTCCTTCATGTAGAGGTGATAGACCACCGAGGGCGCGGTGGTGATGAGCTCGATGGCGTATTCCCGCTCCAGCCGGTCGCGGATCACCTCGAGGTGGAGCAGCCCCAGGAACCCGCAGCGGAAGCCGAAGCCGAGCGCGGCCGAGGTCTCCATCTCGTAGGTGAAGGAGGCGTCGTTGAGCGCGAGCTTCTCGATGGCGTCGCGCAGATCCTCGAACTGGGCGGAGTCCACCGGGAAGAGGCCGCAGAACACCACCGGGATCGATGGCTTGAAGCCCGGCAGCGGTGTTTCGCAACCCTTCTTCTCGGTGGTGATCGTGTCGCCCACGCGGGTGTCGCGCACCTGCTTGATCGAGGCGGTGATGTAGCCGATCTCGCCCGGGCCGAGCTCTCCCACGTCCACCATGGCGGGGCGGTAGACGCCCACGCGGTCCACGTCGTAGGTGCCGCCCGTCTTCATCATGCGGATGCGCTGGCCCTTCTTCAGCACCCCGTCGATGACGCGGACGATGACGACGACGCCGAGATAGGGGTCGTATTTCGAGTCCACCAGCATCGCCTTGAGCGGCGCCTCGGTGCTCCCTTCCTTCGGCGGGGGCAGGCGGGTCACGATCGCCTCCAGCACGTCGGGGATGCCGATGCCGGTCTTGGCGGAGATCCGCACCGCGTCGGTGGCGTCGATGCCGATCACGTCCTCGATCTGCTCGGCCACGCGGTCCACGTCCGCGGCGGGCAGGTCGATCTTGTTGAGGACGGGGACGATCTCATGATCCGCGTCGATCGCCTGGTAGACGTTGGCGAGCGTCTGCGCCTCCACGCCCTGGGTCGCGTCCACCACGAGAAGCGAGCCCTCGACCGCCTGCATGGAGCGGCTGACCTCGTAGGAGAAGTCGACGTGCCCGGGCGTGTCGATGAGGTTCAGGACATAGGTGTGCCCGTCCTTGGCGGGGTAGTCGATGCGGACGGTGTTGGCCTTGATGGTGATCCCGCGCTCGCGCTCGATGTCCATCGCATCGAGGAGCTGCTCCTTCATGTCGCGTTCGGCCACGGTGCCGGTAAGCTGGATCAGCCGGTCGGCCAGGGTGGATTTCCCGTGGTCGATATGGGCGACGATGGAGAAGTTGCGAATGCGGGAAAGCTCGGTCATGCGGGGGGATATGAGCGGGTTTGCCCTCCCGGTCAAGCGATCCGGCGCGGGCGGTCAGCCTGTCTGCGCCAAGGGCGCGCCGACGGGCTGCCCGGCGGTCTCGGCGCGGCGCCCGTCATGGCCGCGCCGGGCGAGCACGCGGTAGGTGGAGCGCAGCGCGCCCCGGTCCGTGTAGCAGCCGCGCAGGTGGCGCGCGCCGCTCTCGGCCGAGAACGCCTCGCGGCCGTGCACCACGCGGTGATTGTCGAAAACGATGCACTCTCCCGCGTTCAGCCGGAAGCGGGCGAGGAAGCGATCCTCGCGCAGCATCCGGAGGAAGCGGCAGAAGGCGGGGTAGAAGCTGTCGAGCAGCTCCTGCGGCAGGTCCATGTCGTCCTGAAGGTGCTGGGAGATGGTGAGCCCGGTGACCCGCCCCTTGTGGTCGAGCTCGATGATGCGCTGGTGGGCGCGGTAGTCCCAGGTCTCGTGGCGGTAGAAGAAGGGCACGTCGTGCCCGGCGAGCAGCGCGAAATCCTCCGGATGCTCGGCGCGGAAGGCCTCCGCCACCGCGGCCCCGTCAAGGAAGAGGCTCCGCCCGCCCTCGACCGAATTGGCGCGGCAGTGCAGGAACTGGACGCCGGGCGCGGCCTCCTCGCCGGGCAGGTCGGTGTGCATCTCGAGCGCGCCCGCGGTGAAGGCGAGGTTGGTGGGCGCGATCTCCAGCCGGACGTCGAAGTAGAGCCCCTCGGCCGAGGGGGTGACGGGGCCCAGCGTCTCGACGAGCCGGGTGAGGCTCTCGTCGCTGTCCTCCATCCCCGTGACGAGGGCGATGCCCTCCTCGATGAGGGCGTGGGCGAGGCGCGCGCGGGCGTCGGGGGAGCTCAGCACCTCCGCCTGCGGCACGCGCAGGAAACTCGGATAGTGATCGCCCTGCCAGAGCCGGCGGGGCAGTTCCGCCGGGTCGGGCGCGTGGCCGCGCTCGGCGACATGGGCGAGTGCTTCGAGCGGAAGGCGCGTCACCAGCGCCTCGCCCTCCCAATCGACCACGAGGGCGCCGTCTTCGATCCGGGCGGCGCGGGCGCGCGGGGCCGCATCCAGCGCGGAGATGTCGAAGACCCGCTCGCGCGTCACCGGGTCGATGCAGGTCGGGTCGGCGTCGCGCAGCCAGTGGTAGTTGAAGTAGGCTTCGCCGCCGGGCAGGGGAAGGTGAAGGCCCTGCGGGCCGAGGCGGGGCGCGTCTGTCGATGTCATCGTGGGACTCTCCCGGATATCAGCTGGCGTAATCGCTGCCCTCGGCGTCGAGGATCGCCTTCAGCTCGCCGAGATGGGCGTCGGCCTGGCCGGGGTAATCCTCGAGCTCCTGCGCGGTCTTCTCGGCCACCTCGTGGGAGAGGACGCGAAGCGGCTGGCCGGTCTGGAGCGCGCGGATATAGGTCTCGGCGGCGCGCTCGAAGTAGTAGAGGCGGTTGAAGGTGTCGGCGACGCTCTCGCCGATCACGAGGACGCCGTGATTGCCCATGACCATCACCTTGCACTTGGGGTCGGAGAGCAGCCCCGCGCAGCGCGTTCCCTCCTCCTCGAAGGCGAGCCCGCCGAACTGCTCGTCGATCACGACGCGCTGGTAGAAGGTGGCGGTGTTCTGGTCGATGGGCGGCAGGCGCGCATCCTTCAGGCAGGCGAGCACGGTGGCGTGGATCGCGTGGACATGCATCACGCAGCGGGCATGCGGCACCAGGCGGTGGATCGCGCCGTGCAGCCCCCAGGCGGTGGGATCCGGCGCGGCCGGGCGGGCCATCGTGTCGCGGTCGTTCGCGTCGAGCAGGAGAAGGTCCGAGGCGCGGATGCGCGCGAAATGCATCTGGTTCGGGTTCATCAGGAACCGCGTCCCCGTCTCGTTCACGGCGAGGCTGAAATGGTTGGCCACCGCCTCGTGCATTCCGAGCCGCGCGGTCCAGCGGAAGGCCGCGGCGAGGTCTACCCGTTCGGCCCGATGGGCGCGCTCGGCTTCGGGGCGGGCAGGGGCGTGATGCAGCATGCGTTCTCTCCGTCGGCGGACTTCATCCGGACGAGAAAACGCGGGCCGGCGCTTTACAAGAGATGAATTCGGGGTCATTGCATTAGCAGGATTAATGCATGGGTTGTGCGCCGCCATGACAACCCCCGGCCTGCCTCCGCTCACCTGGCTGCGCGCCTTCGAGGCGGCGGCGCGGCATCTCTCCTTCACCCGCGCGGCGGGGGAGCTACACCTGACCCAGTCGGCCGTGAGCCAGCATGTCCGGAGCCTGGAATCCTTCCTCGGGCGGGAGCTTTTCGTCCGCAAGACCCGGGCGCTCGAGCTTACGGAGGCGGGCGCGAACTACCTGCCGATCGTGCGCGAGGCGTTCGACCTGCTCGCCCACGGCACGCGGGCCTTCACCGGCGGCGACCGGGGCCGGCATCTCGTGGTGCAGTGCAACATGGGCTTCTCGGTGTTCTGGCTCGCCCCGCGCTTGCCGCGGCTCTACGCGGCGCATCCCTGGCTCGTGCTCAACATCGTGACGCCCATCTGGGACCCGGAACGCAACGCGGCGCAGGCCGCGCTCGAGATCCGCTTCGGGCGGGCGGGCGACATGTCGGCCCATGCAAGGCGGCTGACGCAGGATCGCTTCTACCCGGTCTGCGCCCCGGGCTACCAGGAGGGCGCGGTGACGCTCGACACGGCGGCGCTCTTCGACTGCGCCGGCGTCACGGGCAGCTGGGAGGCCTGGTTCGCCACGCAGGGCCGGCCGTTCTCCCGAAGCGAAGAGGTCAACCGCGCCTCTACCTACGTCATCGCGATCAACGCGGCGCTCTGCGGGGCCGGCGTCGCCATGGGCCACGACACGCTGGTCCGCGATCTGATCGCCGAAGGGCGCCTGGTGCGGCCCTTCGACCATGCGCCGCCGCTCAGCGAGGGCTATTTCCTGCTGCCGCCGCCAAGCCACGCCGACACGCCGGCCTCCCGCGCCTTTCTCGACTGGTTCGAGGAGGAAGCCGCCACCGGCCCGGATTGATCGGCCGGCCGCGCGGGCCGGCCTCACCCTCCGGCGTCCCGGGGAAGCCGGCGCTTAGGAGTTCAGATCGGCGAAGCGCCCATCCTCGTCCGCGAGCTTCCGCAGAAGTGGCGGCACCTGCCAGAAATGCGCGTCCTGGGCGGCGTAGCCCTCGATGCGCCGAACCAGCTCCGGCAGGCCCACGCTGTCGGCGTAGTGCATCGGTCCGCCCCGGAAGCGCGGGAAGCCGTAGCCGAAGAGCAGCACGGCATCCACGTCGATGGGGCGTAGCGCCGTGCCGTCCTCGACCACGCGCGCGGCCTCGGCGATCATCGCGGCCATGTAGCGGGCGACGATCTCCTCGTCGGTGAAGCTGCGCGGGGCGATCCCGGCGCGGGCGCGCTCCCCGGCCACGATCGCCTGCGCGTCGGGGTTCGGACGGGTGTCGCCGTCCTCGTGAAGGTAGTAGCCCCGGCCCGCCTTGCGGCCGAACCAGCCCTCCTGGCAAAGCCGGTCCCCGATGGCGACGTAGCGCTCTTCGGGCGGGCGCGTGGCGGCGTGGCGCTTGCGGTAGGTCCAGCCGATGTCGAGCCCAGCGAGATCCTGCACGCGGAAGGGCCCCATGGCGAAGCCGAACGCCTCGAGCGCGGCGTCGATCCGGTCGAAATCCGCGCCGTCGAGCAGCATGTGATCGGCGGCCTTGCGGTAGTGCTGCATGATGCGATTGCCGATGAAGCCGTCGCAGACGCCGCTGCGCACCGCGACCTTGCGAAGCGTCTTGCCGAGCGCGAAGCCCGTGGCGGCGACCTCGGGGGCGGTCTTCGCCGCGACGACCACCTCCAGAAGCTTCATGACATGGGCGGGCGAGAAGAAGTGCAGGCCGAGCACGTCCTCCGGCCGCGAGGTCGCCGCGGCGATCTCGTCGATGTCGAGGTAGGAGGTGTTCGTGGCCATCACCGCGCCCGGCTTCAGCACGCGGTCGAGCGTGCCGAAGATCTCGGTCTTGACGCCCATCTCCTCGAAGGCGGCCTCGACGACGAGATCCGCATCGGCGAGCGCGGAGAGGTCCGTCGCCGTCTCGAGCCGGGTCAGCGCCTCGTCCCGCCCCGCCTCGGTCAGCTTGCCGCGCGTCACCGCGCCGGCGAGGTTCTTCTCCACCGTCCCGCGCCCGCGCGCGAGCGCCTCGGGGTTCACCTCCGCCAGCGTGACGGGACAGCCCGCGAGCAGCAGCGCCGTGGCGATGCCCGAGCCCATGGTGCCAGCGCCGATCACGCCCACGCGGCCGATCTCGCGGGCGGAGTGGGCGGCTTCCGGCACCTTGGCCACCGCGCGTTCGGCGAAGAAGGCGTGCACCAGCCCGGCGCGCTGCGGGCTCGCCTGGCATTCCTCGTAAAGCGCGCGCTCGATCGCGAGCCCCTCCTCGATGGGCTTCGTGCAGGCGGCCACGGCGTCCACGCATTTGTGCGGCGAGAAGAGCAGGGGATGGCGCCGGGCCATGCGCGCGCGCATCTCGGCGATGGCGGCGTCGTCGGGCGCCACCTCGAGCGTGCCGGTGCGCCGCGTTTCGATCCGCCCCTCGAGCGCCTCGGCGCCCGCCGCGAGGGCGATGTCGCGCGGCTCGCCTGCGCGGATCTCGTCGATGAGCCCGGCCTCCAGCGCCTCCTCGGCGGGAACCTGGCGGCCCGAGGTGATCATCTCGAGCGCGAAGGCGATGCCGGCAAGCCGCGGCGCGCGCTGGGTGCCGCCGGCGCCCGGCAGGATGCCGAGCGTCACCTCCGGCAGCCCGACCTTGAGGCCCGGAACGCCGATCCGGTAGTGGCAGCCGAGCGCCACCTCGAGCCCGCCGCCGAGCGTGGTGCCGTGCAGCACCGCGACCACGGGCTTCGCGCAGGCTTCGAGCGCGTTGCACACGGCCGGCAGCCAGGGGTCCTCGGGCGGGCGGCCGAACTCGCGGATGTCGGCGCCGGCGATGAAGGTGCGCCCGGCGGCATAAAGCGCGATGGCGCGCACGTCCATGTCGGCCTCCAGCGCGGCGATGGCGGTCGTCAGCCCCTCGCGTACGGCGTGGCCCGCGGCGTTCACGGGCGGGTTGTCGATGCACACGAGCGCGACCGGCCCCGCGCGTTCCACCGTGATCACGTCGTTGACCGCCTCGATTTCGCTCATGTCCCGCCTCCCCGCTCGATGCGGCGAGACGGTAGCCGGGGGGTCGGGAAGGGTCAACGCGCCGGGCCTCGCCGGTTGACACCGCCATGCCGGGACGGAAAACAGGCGCCGGAGCGAGGAGGGTGCCATGCAGATCGGACAGGACACGGTGGCGGTCGTCACCGGCGGGGCCTCGGGCCTCGGCGAGGCGGTGGCGCGGGGGCTCGCGGCCGCCGGCGCGCGGGTCGCGCTTTTCGACCGCGACGCGGAGAAGGGCGAACGGGTCGCCGCCGAGATCGCCGGCCGCTTCCACGCGGTGGACGTGAGTGACGCCGAGAGCGTCCGCGCGGGCTTCGCGGCCGTTGTGGACGGCGCGGGCGCGCCGCGCATCCTGGTCAATTGCGCGGGCATCGGCCCGGCGGCGAAGACGGTCTCGAAGGGCGCGGCGCACGATCCCGCGCTCTTCGCGCAGGTGATCGGGGTGAACCTCGTGGGCAGCTTCCAGTGCGCCTCGCAGGCGGCGGCGCTGATGGCAGAACTCGCGCCCCTCGGCGCCGACGGCGAGCGCGGCGTGATCGTCAACACCGCCTCCGTGGCCGCCTACGAGGGGCAGGTGGGGCAGGTGGCCTACGCCGCGTCGAAGGGTGGCATCGTCGGCATGACCCTGCCCATGGCGCGCGATCTCGCCGGCCACGGCATCCGGGTCTGCACCATCGCGCCGGGACTGTTCCTGACGCCGCTTCTCAAGGGGCTGCCGCAGGAGGTCCAGGACAGCCTCGGCCGGCAGGTGCCCTTTCCCCCGCGGCTGGGCGATCCGGTGGAGTTTGCCGCGCTCGCCCGGCACATCGTCGAGAACCCGATGCTGAACGGCGAGGTGATCCGCCTCGACGGGGCGATCCGGATGGCGCCACGGTAGCGCCGGCCGCTGCGGGCGGCATTGTTCGGGCCCGCCCGTCGGTGATATCCTGCAGCCGCAGCGCAGAACTGGGGGCGGGATCCGTGGGCGCAGATCCGGAACTGGCCTACGACGCACGCGGGGTGACGCGTGTCTACGGCGAGGGCCGCGCGGCGGTGCACGCGTTGCGCGGTGTCGACCTCGAAATCCCGAAGGGCGAGATGGCCGTCCTTCTCGGCCCGTCGGGCAGCGGCAAGTCCACGCTTCTCAACATCCTCGGCGGCCTCGACCGGCCCAGCGAGGGCGAGGTGTTCTTCGAAGGCCGCGCGCTGCACGAGATGTCCGACCGCGACCTGACACGCTACCGGCGCGATCACGTGGGCTTCGTGTTCCAGTTCTACAACCTGATGCCGAGCCTCACGGCGGAGGAGAACGTGGAACTCGTGACCGAGATCGCCCGGAATCCGCTCGATCCGGGCGAGGCGCTGGGCCTTGTCGGGCTTTCGGAGCGGCGGGAGCATTTCATCAGCCAGCTCTCCGGCGGGGAGCAGCAGCGGGTGGCGATCGCGCGCGCCGTGGCGAAGCGGCCCGACGTGCTCTTCTGTGACGAGCCCACCGGCGCGCTCGACAGCACCACCGGGCGCGCCGTCCTGCGAGTCCTGCGCGACGTGAACGCGCGCCTCGGCACGACGGTGCTGATCGTCACTCACGCCGCGGCGACGGCCGCCATGGCGGACCTGGTGCTGCATTTCCACGATGGCCGCATCGCCGAGCGGACCCGCAACGCCGAAAAGGCGGACCCCGAGGAGATCGAGTGGTGAGCCCCCTCGACCGAAAGCTCCTGCGCGATCTCTGGGCCGCGAAGGGCCAGGTGGCCGCCATCGCCGCGGTGATCGCGGTGGGGGTCATGGTGCTGGTGATGTTCACCGGGCTCGTGCTGTCGCTCGACGAGACGCGGCGCGCCTATTACGAACGTCACGGGCTGGCCGACGTGTTCGCGCCGCTCGAGCGCGCGCCGCGCGCCGTCCTCGACGATCTCGCGGAGCTGCCGGGCGTCGCGCGCGCCGAGGGACGGATCCGCGGCGCGGCGCGCATCGACCTGCCGGGCCGGGCGCTGCCGGTGCAGGCGGTGGCGCTTTCGCTGCCGCAGGACACGCCGGCCGCGCTGAACGGCCTGCGCCTGGCCGAAGGCGGCCGCCCCGCGCCGGGGCGCAACGACGAGGTGCTGGTGCTGGAAAGCTTCGCGCGGGCGAACGGCCTCGGCCCCGGCGACCGGCTCTCCGCCACCATGAACGGCACGCGCCGCAGCTTCGTCATCGCCGGGCTCGCGCAGTCGCCCGAGTTCCTCTACACGACCCCGCCCGGAGAGCTGGCGCCGGACGACGCGCGCTTCGGGGTCATCTGGATGCCGCACAAGGCGGTCGCGGCGCTCTACGACATGGAAGGCGCGTTAAACGAGGCCATCCTGAGCCTGCAGCGCGGCGCGCGGGCGCCACCGGTGCTGGACGCGGTGGACCGGCTTCTCGAGCCCTATGGCGGGCAGGGCGCCTATCCGCTGGCCGAGCAGACGTCGAACCGCTTCGTCAGCGAGGAGATTCGCGGGCTGGAGATGATGTCGCGGGCCGTGCCGCCGGCCTTCCTCGCAATCGCCGCCTTCCTTCTCTACATCGTCGTCTGGCGCATGGTGCAGGCCGAGCGCGAGGAGATCGGCCTGCTGAAGGCGTTCGGCTACACCGACGCCGAAGTGGCGGGACACTACGCCAAGTTCGTGCTCGCCATCGCGCTCGCGGGCGCGCTTCTCGGCGCGCTGGCCGGTCTGGCGCTCGGGCGGGCGACGGTGTCGCTCTACATCCAGTACTTCAAGTTCCCGTTCCTCGTCTTCCGCCTCGACCCGGCGGCGGTCGTGCTCGGCGGAAGCGTCAGCGTGGCCGCGGCGGCGGCGGGCGGGCTCGTCGTGCTGCGCCGCGTCTTCCGGCTTCAGCCCGCCGAGGCCATGCGCCCGCCTGCGCCGCCCGACTACAGCCGCTCGGGACGGATCGGGGCCGGCCTCGCTGCGCGCCTCGACCAGCCCACGCGCATGGTGCTGCGCCGGCTCACCCGCCAGCCGCTGCGCATGGGCGGCGCGGTCGCCGGCATCGCCGTGGGCATGGGGCTCTGCGCCGCCATGATCACCATCCACGCGGGCTTCGAGCGCACGGTGCGCCTCGGCTTCGAGGTGGTGAACCGCAGCGACGTGACGGTCACCTTCACCCACCCGCTTTCCGAAGCGGCCCTTTACCGGATCGACCGGATGGAGGGGGTGCGGGCGGTCGAGCCCCAGCGGCATGTCCCCGTGGCGTTCCGGCACGGGCTCGAGACGCATCGCGGCGCCATCTCGGGCCTCGTGGAGCGGCCCGAGCTGTTCCGCGCGCTCGACGAGGAGGAACGCGCCGTCGCGCTGCGCGCCGACGGCCTCGTTCTCGGCGACGCGCTCGCCGATATCCTCGGCGCGGCGCCCGGCGACGTGATCGAGGCCG
Source organism: Rhodosalinus sp. 5P4 (assembly GCF_041365695.1). NCBI lineage: Bacteria > Pseudomonadati > Pseudomonadota > Alphaproteobacteria > Rhodobacterales > Paracoccaceae > Rhodosalinus > Rhodosalinus sp. 5P4. The sequence goes on along the minus strand of NZ_JBGFSJ010000004.1, from coordinate 158,537 downwards.
AACTGCGCGAGGGGGCGCGGCCGGTGCTGCGCCTGCCGGTGGCGGCGGTGGCCGCGTCGGCCATCGGGACGCCGGCCTATCTCGAACTCTCGGCGCTAAACCGCGCGCTGGGCGAGGGGTTCCGGGCAAGCGATGCGCTGCTCACCGTGGACGCGGCGCAGTCGGACGCACTCGTGCAGGCGCTCGCGGAGATGCCTTTCGTGGCCGGGGCGAGCAGCAAGGCGGAGGCGCGCGCCGCGCTTCAGGAGCTGATGGACTCGGGCATGGGCACCATGCGCTTCATCAACATGGCGCTCGCCTTCATCGTGGCCTTCGGCGTGGTCTACAACGCGGCCCGCATCGCCTATGCCGAGCGCGCGCGCGACCTCGCCTCGCTGAGTGTCATGGGGTTCTCGCGCGGCGAGGTGACCTTCGTGCTCCTGGGCGAGCTCGTCGTCGTGACGCTCCTTGCCTTGCCGATCGGATCGGCGGTGGGCTACGGGCTCACGCTGGTGATCGCGGCGGCCTTCTCGAACGAGCTTTACCAGGTGCAGGCCCTGTTCAGCGCCGCCAGTCATGGCTATGCCGCGCTTGTGGTTCTCGCCGCATTGCTGGTGTCCGGCCTGCTGGTACGGCGCGACATCGCCCGGGCCGACATCCTGGCGGTGCTCAAGACGCGGGAGTGAGCGCATGGCGAAACGAAGGATCGGCCGGGGCGTCCTGGCACTCGCGGCGGCGCTGGTCGTCGGCGGGCTTCTGGCCGCCGCGTTCTGGCCTCGGCCCATGCTCGTCGATCTGGATCGCGTGACACGCGGCCCCCTGGAGGTGCGGATCACCGAGGAGGGCCGCACACGGGTGCGCGACAGCTACGTGGTCTCCGCCCCGGTCGGGGGCAGGCTCTCCCGCGTTTCGGTCGAGCCGGGCGACCCGGTCGAGCGCGGCGCGACCGTCGTCGCGCGGATGAGCCCGGTCAACCCCGCGGCCTATGATCTGCGCAGCCGCGAGCAGGCCGTCGCGGCGCTCGACGCCGCGCGGGCCGCGCTTCGCGTCGCCGAGGGCGAGCGCCGTGCCGCAGAGGCCGCGCTGGAACTCGCCGAAGCCGAGCGGACGCGCGCGGAGCGCCTTGCCGAGCAGGGCAACGCGAGCGAGCAGGCCGTCCAGCGCGCCGTGGCAGAGGCGCGCGCGGCCGCCGCGCGGCTGGAGACCGCGCTCGCCGCCATCGCCATGCGCGAGGCCGAACTCGGCACCGCGCGGGCGCAACTCATCGGGTTCGACGGTATCGCGGGCGATCTCCGGGAAAGTGCCACCGACCGCGAGGATGACATCCCCCTTTACGCGCCCATCGACGGGGTGGTTCTGCAGGTCTTCGAGGAGAGCGAGACCACCCTCGGCGCCGGTGCGCCCATCCTGGAGATCGGCGATATCCGCCGCGACCTCGAGGTCGAGGCGGAGCTTCTGTCGGCCGACGCCGTGCAGGTCGAGGTGGGCGATCCCGTGGTGATCGACGACTGGGGCGGTGCGCCGCTTGCCGGCCAGGTGCGGCGGATCGCCCCCTTCGGCGTGACGAAGGTGTCCGCCCTCGGCGTGGAGGAGCAGCGCGTGCGTGTCCGCATCGCCTTCGACGATCCGGAGGCGCGGGAGGCATCGCTGGCCCACGGCTACCGCGTCGAGGTCAACATCGTCGTCTGGCGGGGCGAGGACGTGGTGCGCGTGCCCGCCGCGGCGCTGTTCCGCGACGGCGACGGCTGGGCGGTGTTGGTGGCGCGCGACGGCCGCGCCACGCTTCGGCCGGTGGGCATCGGCCGCAGGAACGCAGAGGCGGCCGAGGTGACGCAGGGGCTGGCGCAAGGCGACCGGGTCGTGCTTTACCCGGCCGCGGGGCTGGAGGACGGCGCACGGATCGCCGAACGGCCCGAGGGCGGCTGACCGCGCCCGTCCGGTGGACTTCCGATGCCGTTCCGGCCTAGCTGTTGCCATGGGGAGGAAAGGGTGAGCGAACGCTACGATCAGGGCATGGCGACCCGGCGCGAGGTGCTGGGCGACGCACATGTGGACCGCGCCGAAGCGGCCAGGACGTCCTTCGACGCGCCGTTTCAGGATCTAATTACCGAGGCGGCCTGGGGCCATGTGTGGTCCCGCGAAGGCCTCGCACGCCGCGACCGGTCGCTTCTGACGCTGGCGCTGCTGGCCGCGCTCGGCAACGACGCGGAGCTTGCGATGCATGTGCGTGCCACGGCGCGCACCGGCGCACGCCCCGAAGAGGTGATGGAGGCGATGCTGCACGTGGCGATCTACGCGGGCGTTCCGCGCGCCAACCACGCAATCCGCATCGTGAAGGAGACCTACGCCGAGATGGGGGTGGAGACATGAGGCGCCACGACGGAGAATTCTTCCAGCGCGACCGGCAGCGGCACCCGCCCGCCCACGCGCCGCGATACAAGTCCTCCGTGGCGCGCAGCCCGCGTCTGGCCGCTCTCGCCATCGAGAACACGCGGAGCGAGATCACCGGCCCGATCTTCCGGCCCGACGACGTCCAGGAGATCGACCGCGACCTGATCCTGAACTACGCCAAGGACGGCGAGCCGGTGGGCGAGCGCATCATCGTGCATGGCCGCGTCCTCGACGAGGAGGCGCGGCCCGTCCCGAACACGCTGGTCGAGATCTGGCAGGCGAACGCCGGCGGGCGCTACCGCCACCGGAACGACAGCTACCTCGCGCCCATCGACCCCAATTTCGGGGGCTGCGGGCGCACGCTCACCGATGCGGAGGGCTACTATTTCTTCCGGACCGTGAAGCCCGGGGCCTACCCGTGGCGCAACTGGGAGAACAACTGGCGCCCCGCGCACATCCATTTCTCGGTGTTCGGCACGGGCTGGGCGCAGCGGCTCATCACGCAGATGTATTTCGAGGGCGACCCGCTCATCCCGAAATGCCCGATCGTGCAGACGATCCCGGATCCCGCGGCCATCGAGCAGCTCGTCGCCGCGCTCGACATGAACGCCTCGGTGCCCTTCGACTGCCTCGCCTACCGCTTCGACATCGTGCTCCGCGGGCGGCGCTCCACGCTTTTCGAGAACCGGCTGGAGGGCAATTGAGATGGTGCAGAAGCTTCATTACCTGCGGGAAAGCCCGTCGCAGACCGCGGGGCCCTACGTCCATATCGGCCTCGCCCCCGGCGCGGCGGGCTTCGACATCTACGAACGCGAGCTCGGCCACGACATCGCCGGCCCCGAGGCGGCGGGCGAGCGCATCCGGGTCGAGGGCCTCATCCTCGACGGGACGGGCGCGCCCGTGCGCGACGCGCTGATCGAGGTCTGGCAGGCCAACGCCGCGGGCATCTACGCCCACCCGGAAGATCCCCGCCACGGCGAGGTGGAGCCGGGCTTTCGCGGCTGGGGGCGCGTCATCACCGATTTCGAGACCGGTCTCTTCTCCTTCGAGACGGTGAAGCCCGGCCCGGTGCCAGGGCGCTCGGGCCGGGTGCAGGCGCCGCATCTGTCGCTCTGGATCGTGGCGCGGGGCATCAATCTCGGGCTCAACACCCGCGCCTATTTCTCCGACGAGGGCGACGCGAACGCCGCCGACCCGGTGCTGGGGCTCGTGGAGCAGGCGCATCGCCGCGACACGATGGTCGCCAAGCGCGAAGAGCGCGACGGCCAGCCGCTCTACCGCTTCGACATCCGCCTTGCCGGCGCGCACGAGACCGTCTTCCTGGATATCTGAGAACATCATGACCAAACCCTGCATCATCTGCGTGGCGATCACGGGCTCCGTGCCCACCAAGGCCAACAACCCGGCCGTGCCGATCACCGTCGAGGAGCAGATCGAATCGACTCAGGCGGCCTTCGAGGCGGGCGCCGCGATCTGCCATGCGCATGTGCGCAACGACGACGAGACGCCGAGCTCCGACCCCGAGAAATTTGCGCGCCTGAAGGAGGGTCTGGAGAAGCACTGCCCCGGCATGATCCTCCAGTTCTCCACGGGCGGGCGCTCGGGCGCGGGCAAGGCCCGGGGCGGGATGCTGCCGCTGCGGCCCGACATGGCCTCGCTCTCGGTGGGCTCCAACAACTTCCCCACCCGCGTCTACGAGAACCCGCCCGATCTGGTGGACTGGCTCGCCGCCGAGATGCGGGAGTACGACATCAAGCCGGAAATCGAAGCCTTCGACCTCTCCCACATCTTCCAGGCCGCGAAGATGAACCGCGAGGGAAGGATCCCCGGGCAGCTTTACGTCCAGTTCGTCATGGGGGTGAAGAACGCCATGCCGGCCGACCGGGACGTCTTCGACTACTACATCCACACGGTGAAGCGCCTTGCACCCGACGCGGAATGGTGCGCGGCCGGGATCGGGCGGCACCAGCTCGAGGTGAACGAGTGGTGCATCGCCGCGGGCGGGCACACGCGCACGGGGCTCGAGGACAACGTGCGCCTCGATCGCGACAGGCTCGCCCCGTCGAACGCCGCGCTGGTCCAGCGCACCGTGGAGCTTTGCGAAAAGCACGAACGGCCCGTGGCGACATGGCGCGAGGCGCGCGAGATCCTCGGGCTGCGCATGCCTGCCACCGAGGCCGCCTGATGTCCCTGACCGAGGTCGACTGGTCCGCCATCCCCGCGCCCGAGGACGACGGCGCCGCGGCGCATCTCGAGGGCATGGCTTTGCCGGCGGTCGCGTTGCCCGCGACCTCGGGCGGAACGGTCGATCCTTCGCGGCTCGAGGGGCGGGTCGTTCTCTACGTCTACCCGCGGACCGGACGGCCGGGCCGGGCGCTGCCCGAAGGCTGGGACGAGATCCCCGGTGCGCGGGGATGCACGCCGCAGACCTGCGCCTTCCGCGATCATTTCCGGGAGTTGCGCGCGGCCGGGGCGGACCACGTTTTCGGCCTGTCCACCCAGGATACGGAATACCAGCGCGAAGCCGCGGCGCGGCTCGACCTGCCGTTCCCGCTGCTTTCGGACGTAGATCACCTGTTCGGCGCCGCGCTCCGGCTGCCCTCCTTCGAGGTCGAGGGCGCGCTCTTGTGGAAACGCCTCGCCCTCATCGCCGAGGCCGGGCGCATCGTGAAGGTCTTCTACCCGGTCTTCCCGCCCGACCGGAATGCCCGCGACGTGCTGGACTGGTTGACGTATCGGCAAGGCGGCGGCTTGGCGCTGGAAGGAATCTCCCGCCCCTGATACGACCGGGGTTGCGGTCGTGCGCGAAGGTCCGCGGCCCGATCCTGTCCGTGATGCCGCCAGGGAAAACGCCCGATGAACGATCCTGCGTTCGACGACGCCTATCTGCGCTCGCTTCTGGAAGAGGACGAGCATGAAATGAGCGTCGTCTTCTCCGACCCGTTCCAGCCGCAGAACCCGATGATCTTCGTGAGCGAGGAATTCGAGCGCCAGACCGGCTATGCGCCCGAGGAGGTGATCGGCCGCAACTGCCGCCTGCTGCAGGGACCGAACACGGATCCGAACGCGATCGCGGCGATCAGCCACGCGCTCCGGGCCGAGACTCGGTTCTCGATCGATATCCTGAACTACCGCAAGGACGGGACACCCTTCCTCAACCGGCTGCGGATCCGGCCGATCTACGACCAGGACGGGGCGCTGCTGTTCTTCGCCGGGGCGCAGAACCCCGTGGAATGAGCCCTAGCCCGGCCTGAAGATGCGGAACGCCGCGGAGGCGCCCCAGCCCGCGGCGATGGCGATGGCCAGCGACATAAGCCCGTAGACCAGCGGCTGCTGGCGCGAGAGCGTGTAGAGAAAGCGCTCCAGCCCGACCTTGCGCACCTCGATCTGGGTTTCGAACGCGGCGACGACCTCGCCCCCGCGCGTCAGGAAGATCCGCGTGGCGTAGGCGCCTTCGGTCAGGTCCGCGGGCATCGCGATGGCGGTCGAGAAGAGCGTCTGGTCCGTCACCTCCACCGCGCCCTCCAGAAGCTGGTAGAGACCCTCGCGCGTCCGGATCCGGATCAGCGCGTCGGTGAAGGTCTGCGCGTCCTGCACGTCGGGCGGCGCGCCCACCGACCGGATCGCGCGCGGCACCGAGACCTTGCGGCGCAGATCTTCGGTCTCGGTGAGCACCTCCTCGAGCGGGGCGCTCGTCGCCACCGCGTAGAAGGATGGCGCGCTGTCGATCGTGACCGACGCGGTGTTGGCCCAGATCCCCAGAACGCGCTCCTTCCGGCGCACCGTGACGGGTGCGGTCGGCCCCGAGACGGTGATCGCGACCTCGAGCGGAGGGGAGGTGGGGGCGGGCGTCTCGCGCTTCACGGCGCCGAAGATCAGGATCTCCGAGCCTTCGAAGTTGGTGCTGATGGAAACGGTGTCGCGGCTCAGCCCCAGCACGACTTCCTCGGCCCGGACGGGCAGGGCGAGCAGCACGAGCGCGAGCACGAGGCGCAGCATCAGTGACCCTCCGGCACGGCGACGGAATAGAGCTCCGAGGGCTGGATCAGCAGGTCGAGCGCAAGCTTGCCGCAGACCGCGAGCACCATGAGCGCCAGCAGGACGCGAAGCTGCTCTGCCTTGAGCCGCGTGCCGAGCTGCGCGCCCACCTGCGCGCCGATCACGCCGCCCACGAGCAGCAGCACGGCAAGCACCATGTCCACCGTGAAGTTGGTGACCGCGTGCAGAAGCGTGGTGAAGGCGGTGACGAAGATGATCTGGAAGAGCGACGTGCCCACCACGACCTTGGTCGGCATGCCGAGCAGGTAGATCATCGCCGGCACCATGATGAAACCGCCGCCGACGCCCATGATGGCCGCGAGAATGCCCACGAGAACGCCCACGATGAGCGGTGGAATGACCGAGATGTAAAGGCCCGAGGTCCGAAACCGCATCTTGAAGGGCAGGATGTGCACCCAGCCGCGTTGCCGTTTCCGTCGCGGTGGCGGGCTGCCGGTGCGCGCCTTGCGCATCGCGCCGAGGCTTTCGACGAACATCAGGCCACCCACGACGCCGAGAAACAGGACATAGCAGAGCCGCACCAGCAGATCGACCTGCCCCTGCGCCTTCAGGATGTTGAAGATCCAGACCCCGAGCGCGGCCCCGAAAAGGCCGCCCACGAGCAGCACCACCCCCATCCGCAGGTCCACGGTGCGCCGCCGCAGATGCGCGAGCACGCCGGAAAAGGAGGAGGCGACGATCTGGTTGGCTTCGGTGGCGACCGCGACGGCCGGCGGGATGCCGATGAAGAACAGAAGCGGCGTCATCAGGAAGCCGCCGCCCACGCCGAACATGCCCGAGAGCACCCCCACCAGCCCGCCGAGCCCCAGAAGCAGGAAGGCGTTCACCGAAACCTCGGCGATGGGGAGGTAGATCATCATGACCTTTCCTAGCCCTCCCGCTGGCGGCTTGGCAAGTTGCTGGCGCGTGGCGACGCGGGGCAGCGGGGCGCTGGTCTTGCCGGCAGGGCGTTGCCGGGGACGCTGCCGCGGCGGCCGGTGCGAGGCTGCGCGCGGGCGCCCCGGATGCGGCCCCGATGCCTCATCTTTCCTTCACGTATGGCTCTCCGCCCGCCCGCGGGGGGATCGCACGACCGACGAAGCCGGCCAGGATCACGACCGTGAGGATGTAGGGCAGCGCGTCCATCAGTTGCACCGGCACCACGAAGACGCCGAGGTCGATATTCTGGTAGCGCAGGGCGACGGCCTGCAGGAAGCCGAAGAGCAGGCAGGCGCCGAGCGCGTGCCAGGGCCGCCACTTGGCGAAGATGAGCGCGGCGAGCGCGATGTAGCCGCGGCCCGCCGTCATGTCCTTCACGAAGCCGGCCTGGAGCCCGGTGGCCAGATAGGCGCCGGCGATCCCGCACAGCACACCGCAGATCGCGACCGCGGCGTAGCGCAGCCCGATCACCGAGATGCCGGCCGTGTCCACCGCCTCGGGCGCCTCGCCCACCGCGCGCAGCCGCAGCCCGAACCGTGTGCGGAACAGCACCCACCAGGTGAGCGGCACCATCAGGAGCGCGACATAGACGAGAACGGAGTGGCCCGAGACGAGCTCGGCGTAGATCGGCCCCAGCACCGGCACGCCCGCCAGCGTCTCGGCCAGGGGCAGGCTGACCGCCTCGAACCGCGCGCCGCCCACCAGCGACGGGGTGCGCCCGCCCTGGCTGAACCAGTTCTGCGCGATCAGCACGGTCAGCCCCGCGGCGAGGAAATTGATTGCCACCCCCGAGATGAGCTGGTTGCCGCGAAAGGTGATCGCGGCGAGCCCGTGCAGGGCCGACAGCGCGATCGAGGCCGCCATGCCCGCCAGCAGCCCCAGCCACACCGATCCGGTGGCGAAGGCCACCGCGGCCGAGAAGAAGGCCGCGGCCAGCATCTTGCCCTCCAGCCCGATGTCGAAGATCCCCGCGCGCTCGGAGAAGAGCCCGGCGAGACAGGCCAGCAGCAACGGCGTGGCAAGGCGCAGGGTGCTGTCGAGCACTTGCAGGACGGTCGCGAAATCCATCTCAGCAGCGCCTCCGGCGCCCGGCGAAGGCCCGCTCGAGCGGCATCCGCACCATGTTGTCGAGCGCGCCGGTGAAGAGGATCACGAGCGCCTGGATCACCACGATGAGTTCGCGCGGAATGTCGGTCCAGAGCGCGAGTTCCGCGCCGCCCTGGTAGAGAAAGCCGAACAGCAACGCCGCCAGGAACACGCCCAGCGGGTGGTTGCGGCCCATCAGCGCCACGGCGATCCCGATGAAGCCCGCCCCTTCGGTCGAGTTCAGGATCAGCCGCTCGGCCTCGCCCATGGTGGCGTTGATGCCCATCAGCCCCGCCAGCGCGCCCGAGATCAGCATCGTCACCACGACCACGCGCACCGGGTTGATCCCGGCATAGCGCGCGCCCGTCTCCGAAAAGCCCAGCGCCCGGATCTCGTAGCCGAGACGCGTGCGCCAGATCAGAAGCCAGACGGCGATGCAGGCAGCGATTGCGACGAAGAACGTCACGTTGGCCGGGGCGCCGCGGAAGAGCGCCGTCCCGGCGGTGGAAAACATGTCCTCGAAGGTTGGCAGGTGCACCGCTTCGGGGAAGCGCGCCGAGGCCGGGTCCATCGAGCCCGCGGGCTTCAGCACGTTCACCAGCAGGTAGTTGAGCAAGGCCGCGGCGATGAAGTTGAACATGATCGTGGTGATCACGATGTGGCTGCCGCGCGTGGCTTGCAGCCAGGCCGGGACGACCGCCCAGAGCGCGCCGAAGGCCGCCGCGCCCAGGCTCGCCGCGGCCAGCGCCAGGGTCCAGTGCGGCCATGGGATGGACAGGCAGACGAGCGCGACACCGAGCCCGCCCAGCATGGCCTGGCCTTCGCCGCCGATGTTGAAGAGCCGCGCGTGGAAGGCGACTGCCACCGCGAGGCCGGTGAAGACGAAGTTGGTGGCGTAGTAGAGCGTGTAGCCCCAGCCCGCGCTTCGCATCAGCGCGCCGTCGACCATCAGGCGAAATGCCGCCAACGGGCTTTCGCCGATGGCGAGGATGACGAGCGCCGAAAGCGCCCCCGCGAGCAGCAGCGACACCAGCGGCACGAGCACGGCATCGGCCCAGGCCGGCATCCTATCCATGGCGTGCGGCCTCCTCCTCGGCCTCGACCTTCTCGATCTGCTCGTCCACCGCCTGCCAGTCCGGCTTGTCGGGCTCGCCCTCGATACCGGCCATCAGCAGGCCCAGCTCGCGCTCGTCGGTGGCCTGCGGATCGCGCTCGCCCATGATCCGGCCGTCGAACATCACGACGATCCGATCGGAGAGCGAGAAGATCTCGTCGAGCTCCACCGAGACGAGCAGGATCGCCTTGCCCGCGTCGCGCAGGCGCACGATCTCCTGGTGGATGAACTCGATCGCGCCGATGTCCACGCCCCGGGTGGGCTGCCCGACGAGGAGGAGGTCGGGGTTGCGGTCCATCTCGCGGGCCAGCACGATCTTCTGCTGGTTGCCGCCCGAGAAGTTGCGCGCCTTGAGCCGGCAGTCGGTCGGGCGGATGTCGAAACGTTCGATCTTGCCTTCCGCGTCGCGGCGGATCGCGTCGTTGTCCATGAACGGTCCGCGATTGTATTCGGGCGCCCGGTGATAGCCGAAGACGCTGTCCTCCCAGGCGGTGAACTCCATGATGAGCCCGGCGCGCTGGCGATCCTCGGGGACGTGGCTGATGCCGCGGGCGCGGCGCGACCCGGCATCGGCGCGGCGTCCGGCAAGCGCGATGTCGGTTCCGTTGACGCGCACGCGGCCGGCGGCCTCCCGCATGCCGCCCAGCACCTCGAGCAACTCGGACTGGCCGTTGCCGGCCACGCCCGCGATCCCCACGATCTCGCCCGCGCGCACCGAGAGATCGACGCCCTTGAGCCGTTCGACACCCTTCTCGTCCACGACGCGCAGCTTCTCGGCCTCCAGGACGACTGCGCCCGGCCGGGCGGGCGTCTTGTCCACCCGCAAGAGCACCTTGCGCCCGACCATCAGCTCGGCGAGCGCCTCGGGGCTGGTTCCGGATGTCTTGACCGTGGCGGTCATCTCGCCGCGCCGCATCACGCTCACCGTGTCGGTGATTTCCATGATCTCGCGCAGCTTGTGGGTGATCAGAACGATGGTCTTCCCCTCGCGCCTGAGCCCGGCGAGGATGCGGAAGAGGTGGTCCGCCTCGGCGGGCGTGAGCACGCCCGTGGGCTCGTCGAGGATCAGGATGTCGGCCTGGCGGTAGAGCGCCTTCAGGATCTCCACCCGTTGCTGGTGGCCGACCGAAAGCGTTTCCACGATGGCGTCGGGATCGACGTTGAGCTCGTAATCCGCCGCGAGCTGCCTGAGCGCCGCGCGGGCCTTCGCGAGCGAGGGTTTCAGCAGCCCGCCCTCCTCGGCGCCGAGGATGACGTTCTCGAGCACGGTGAAGTTGGGCACCAGCTTGAAGTGCTGGAACACCATTCCGATGCCGGCCGCGATCGCGGCCTGGCTGTCGGGGATCTCGGTCCGCTCGCCGTGTATGAAGATCTCTCCGGCATCGGCCTTGTAGAAGCCGTAGAGGATCGACATGAGCGTGGACTTGCCCGCCCCGTTCTCGCCGATGATCCCGTGGATCGTTCCGGGCGCGACGGCGATGTCGATGTCCCTGTTGGCCTGCACCGGGCCGAAGGCCTTGGAGATGCCGCGAAGTTCGATAGCGGGCGGCGCGTCTGTCATCAGGCCCTCTCGGCTGCGGAAAGGCCGCGCCCACGGCGCGGCCTTCTGGACGGTGGGCGGCGCGCGGTCCTCAGAAGCTGAGGGCCGGGCAGCTGTCGGTTTCGGTATAGTCGTGCACCTCGAGATCGCCGCTGGCGATGGCGGCCTTCGCCTCCTCGACCCGGGCCTGCATCTCGTCGGTCACGAGCTCGGCGTTGAACTCGTCCATGGCGTAGCCGACGCCCTCGTTGTCCACGCCCATCACGACGATGCCGGTCTCGAGATCCTCGCCCTGTGCCATGGCGTCCTCGACGGCGTTGTCCACGCGCTTGACCATGGAGGTCAGCACCTGGCCCGGGTGCAGGTAGTTCTGGTTGCTGTCCACGCCGATGGACAGGATGCCCTCGTCGGCGGCCGTCTGCAGCACCCCCACGCCGGTACCGCCCGCCGCGGCATAGATCACGTCCGCGCCCTGGCTGATCTGCGCCTGAGCGAGTTCGGATCCCTTGACCGGATCGTTCCAGGCCGCCGGCGTCGTCCCCGTCATGTTGGACAGGACCTCGGCGTCGGCGTCCACGGCCTTCACGCCCTGCGCGTAGCCGCAGGCGAACTTGCGGATGAGCGGGATGTCCATCCCGCCGATGAAGCCCACCGTGCCGCTTTCGGAGGCCATCGCGGCCAGCATGCCCACGAGGTAGCTTCCCTCGTGCTCCTTGAAGATCACCGACCGCACGTTCGGCTCGTCGACGACGGCGTCGATGATGGCGAATTTCGTGTCCGGGTAGTCCGGCGCCACCTCGGAGAGGACGTTGCCGAAAGCGAAGCCGGTCATCACGATGGGGTTGAGACCGGCCTCCGCGAAGCGGCGCAGCGCCTGCTCGCGCTGGGCTTCGGACTGCATCTCCACCTCGCGGTAGCTGCCGCCCGTCTCCTCGGCCCAGCGCTGCGCGCCGGTGTGGGCGGCCTCGTTGAAGCTCTTGTCGAACTTGCCGCCGAGGTCGAAGATCAGCGCGGGTTCGGCGAGCGCCGCGCCGGCGGTAAGCGCAAGCGCCGCGGCGGCGCCGGAGAGGGGCTTCATCAGGGTCATCTCGGTCTCCCAGTCAGGTGGCGCGCGGCTCTTCGGGGCGCGGGGGACGCCTGGCGCGGGCCGTCTCGATCTTTGTTGATCGCGTGCAGTTTAGGCCGCAGCGCGCGAGCACGGTCAACCGTTTTTCACACGCTCCCGGCCGCGGTTCCGAGGCATCTGGTCAGCACAAGCGCGGCCGCCGGCGCGGCCGTGCCGCGCGGGTAGTAGGCGGGCCGCCGCCCGGCCTCGGCATAGCCCGCCGCGATGTAGAGCGCGCGCGCGGCCGGATTGTCCTCGGCGACCTCCAGAAAGGCCGTCGCGGCGCCGCGTGCCCGTGCCTCGGCCTCGAAGCGTTCGAGCCGGTCGCGCGCGAGGCCCCGGCGCCTGTGGCCGGGATCGGTGACGATGGTGAGAAGCTCGGCCTCGCCGGCGAGCGCGCGGCCGAGGGCGAAGGCGGTGCCGTCGCCCACCACGAAGACGTGGGGGCTGTCGAGCAGGGCAGCGAACTCCGCCGCGCGCCAGGGGCGCCCGGTGTCGAAGCCGCGGGCATGAAGCGCCGCGCAGGCCTCAGGCGTCATCGAGCAGCCGGGGCGGTGCGTCGCGCGCCGGCGCCGCGTCCGCCGGCCGCACGTAGAGGGGCGCGGGGGGCGGCGCGGCGCCATGCGCCTTCGCGGCGGCGATTCGGGCGATCGCGGCGGCGAGCTCGGCCGCGGGTGGCGGAAATGCGAACGGGCGGGCCGGATCCTCGGGCGTTTCGGACGGGATCAGCCGCGGCATCCCGCCCGGCGCGGCCGCGTAGAGCTGGTCGCGCGGTGCGGGCAGCACGGCGAGATGGGCGTCGCACCGATCGAGCCCGATCGCCTCGAAACCGGTCACGCCGATCGCGGGGATGTCGAGCGCCAGCGCAAGGCCCCGGGCGGCGGCGACGGCGATGCGGATGCCGGTGAAGTTGCCCGGTCCCACGCCCACCCCGATGACCGCAAGGTCGCGCCATGCCCGGCCGTGGCGCGCGAGCAATTCCTCCAGCAGCGGCATGAGCCGCTCCGCCTGGCCGCGGCCCATCTCCTCGGCGGCGGCGTCCAGGACGCGCCCCTCCGAGACGAGCGCGGCCGCGCAATGCGCGGCCGAGCAGTCGAAACCGATCGCGAGGTCGCTCACACGGTCACACCCCGACGGGCCGCACCTCGGTCACTTCGGGGATGTAGTGGCGCAGCAGGTTCTCGATGCCCATTTTCAGCGTGAGGGTCGAAGACGGGCAGCCCGCGCAGGCGCCCTGCATGTGCAGGTAGACGACGCCCTTCTCGAAACCGTGGAAGGTGATGTCGCCGCCGTCCTGCGCCACGGCCGGGCGCACCCGCGTGTCGAGAAGCTGGACGATCTGCCCGACGATCTCGGAATCCTCGCCCTCGTGCACGGCATGGCCCGAAGGGGCCTGCGCCGCCCCCGCCATGACCGGCTGTCCGGACTGGAAGTGATCCATGATCGCGCCGAGAACGGCGGGCTTGATGTGGTCCCATTCCACGTCCTCGCCCTTGGTGACGGTGACGAAATCGGACCCGAAGAAAACGCCGGAGACGCCCGGCACGCCGAAGATGCGCTTGGCGAGCGGGGACGCGTCCGCGCCCTCCGGCGAGGGGAAATCCGCCGTGCCCGTCTCCAGCACGGTCTGGCCGGGCAGGAATTTGAGCGTGGCCGGGTTCGGTGTCGACTCGGTCTGGATGAACATGGCGAAGCCCTCTCGATCTTTGAATGAGAAATGCGCTTCGGCCGCCGGGGTGTCAAGGTTTGGAACGGTTCTAAGTTCGCCGAGGCGCGGTTCACGTGATCGCCTGCAGCCGGTCCTTCGACATGTCGCCCGGCACGATGGTGATCGGAACGGGAAGCGAGCCTGCATTCTTGGTCAGCTGCGTGACCAGTGGCCCCGGCCCCTTGGCGCCCGTCGCCGCACCCAGCACGACGACGCCGACGTCGGGGTCATCCCTGACCTGCGCGAGGATCTCGGGCACCTGCTCGCCTTCGCGGATCACCAGTTCCGGATCCACGTTCTGCTTGTCGCGCATCCACTTGGCGAACACCTCGAAATGGGCGTGAATGCGCTCGCGCGCCTCCTCCCGCATGACCTCGCCCACGCCGATCCAGTGGTTGAACTCGTCGGGAGCGATGACGGCCAGGACCTCGACGCCGCCGCCGGTGTTCGCCGCGCGCATGGCCGCGAAGCGCATCGCGTTCAGGCACTCTTGGCTGTCGTCCAGAACGACAAGGAACTTGCGCATGGCCAGGCTCTCCTCGCTGTGACCGGCATCATGACGGCTGCGCCGGGGTCAGGCAATGCGTCTGTCCCGGCGCGCGCCCCTCATGCAGAGGACGCCGCCCAGTCCCAGTAGAGCTCGCGCACCCGGCGGGTGACCGGCCCCACCTGGTACCGCGTGTCGTCGAAGGCCGTCACGGGCGTCACCTTCATCAGGTTACCCGACAGGAATACCTCGTCCGCATTGCGGAAATCGTCGAAGCTCAGCACCGCCTCGCGAACCTCGATCCCGTCGGCGCGCATGTTGGCCATGTGCCGCGCGCGGGTGATCCCCGCGAGGAAGGTGCCGTTGGCGATGGGGGTGAAGGCCACGCCGTCCCGGACCATGAAGACGTTCGCGGTGGCGGCCTCGGCCACGTTACCGAGCGCGTCGGCCACGAGCGCGTTGCCGAAGCCTTTCGCCCGCGCCTCAGCCAGCATCCGTGCATTGTTCGGATAGAGGCAGCCGGCCTTGGCGTTCACCACGGCGTCCTCCAGCACCGGGCGGCGGAAGCGGGTGGTGGTGAGCGTGGTGGCCGCGTCGGGTGCGGCCATGGGGATCTCCTCCAGCGAGATCGCGAAACCCGTCGCGCCCTTCTTCGGCACGATGCCCAGATAATCGCCCTCGAGCGCCCAGTACATCGGGCGGATGTAGATGGCGGCCTCCTTCGGGTAGGCCCTCAACCCGTCGCGCACGATTTCCACCATGTCCTCGGCGGTGACCGTGGGCTCGATCATCAGCGCCTCGGCGGAGCGGTTCACCCGCGCGCAATGCGCGTCGAGATCGGGCGCGATCCCGTTCACGTAGCGCGCCCCGTCGAAAACCGTCGTGCCGAGCCAGGAACCGTGGTCGGCGGCCTTCATCACGGGGATGTCGCCGTCATGCCAGCGCCCGTCGAAGTAAGTCCTGATATTCGTGCCGGTGGCCATGGCCGAAAACGCCTCCCCTCGTTCGGATCGCGCGCGACCCTAGGGGCGGCGCCGGAGGAGGTCCAGACCGTAATCACCCCCGGCCGAGGGCAGCCGAGGGCGATCGGGCGCCGGGCGAAGAGGGCGGCACCGGACCGCGGTGCGACAGGGAGACCGGCACCGGGGGCGAACGAGTCGCCAGCATCGGACGTTAGGTCAAGCAGGAGTCGGTTTTGTGACAGCGCCGCGCCGCAGCGGCCCCGGGCCGGATCTCAGCGGAGTGCGCGCCTCGCGGCCCGGATCGACGCATTCGTGCCTGCCGAGAGGACGAGCCCCGCCAGCGCGGCGAGCGCAGTCGCCAGCGATATCGCCAGCGCGACGGCCTCGTCCGAAAGGCGCACCGCGGCGCGCAGAAGGCGGCTCCGGCCGACGAGTTCCGCCAGCCCGACCGACCGGTCGTCCACGGCATCGGAGATGCGCGCCATCCGCGACAGGTCGCGCGCGTCGGCGGTCTTGCTGATAAGGTAGAGACCGCCCGCCGGCCCCGCATTCTTCACCACGCGCCCCGCGTCGTCGAGCATGATCACGGCGGGGCGCAGCAGTGCGGGCCGAGCGAGCGCGGCGAGGTCGTCGAACCCACGCACCCTAGGCAGGCCGGCCCAGTCGTAGCCATGCCGCGCCGCGTCCGAGAGGGTGCGCGCCATCCAGCCCGGCATCGCGCCCATGCGCCGGGCGAGCTTCCCGAGGCCCGCGCCGCCCTTGACCGCCATGGAACTGCCTCCGGTCGCGACGACGAGCGCCGTGGCGCTCAGGCCGATGGCGGAGAGCGCGAGGTCCACATCGTCCACGTCGCCGCCGCGCACATAGGCCGTGCCCGCGCGGACCAGTCCGGTGAGGTCACCGAGCGGCGAGATCTCCACGGGCGCGCGGCAGAGCATCGCGAGGTCGAAGCCGCACGCCTCGGCGGACCATGTGCAGGCCAGGCACCGCTCCGTCCGGGCCATCCACGAGAAATCCGCGTCGTGCGCGGCGTCGATCCGGTCCGTCAGCCCGGGGGGAAGCGCGATTTCCGCCCGCCGGGCTTCCTCGAGCAGCGCATCGAGCGCAAGCCAGTTGCGCGGGCCGGCGGCGAGATGGGCTTCCACGCGCGATGCGACGGCTTCGGTGGTGGCGTGCCGCGCGATCTGCCGATCCAGCTCGGCGGCGATACGGTCTGCCTGGCGATCCACCCAGAGGCGCGCGACCCCGCCCTCGAAGAGCTGCGCGGTCGAGACCGCGCTCCAGCAGAGCGATACGATCAGAAGAGCCCCGAGACCGGTCCGGAGCGCGCGGCGCATCTCAGGCCCCGACCATCCCAACGATCTCGTAGGTGCGTTTCAGGATCGGCGCCGCGATGACGCGGGCGTGGGCAGCGCCCTGGGCAAGAATGGCGTCGATCTCCTCGGGCGCTTCCATGAGCCGCGCCATCTCGCCGGAGATGGGTGCGAGCGTCTCGACGGCGAGTTCGGCGAGCGCCGGCTTGAACTCGGAAAACTGCCTGCCGCCGTGTTCGGCCAGGACCGTCTCGACCTCCATGTCGGCGAGCGCCGCGTAGATGTTCACGAGGTTGCGCGCCTCGGGCCGCTCCTCGAGCCCGGCATGGTCCGAGGGCAGGGGCTGCGGATCCGTCCGCGCCTTGCGGATCTTCTGCGAGATCGCGTCGGCGTCGTCGGTGAGGTTGATCCGGGACATGTCGGAGGGATCGGACTTCGACATCTTCTTCGTGCCGTCCCGCAGCGACATCACCCGCGTCGCCGCGCCCTCGATCACCGGCTCGGTGAGCGGGAAGAATTCCACCCCGTAATCATGGTTGAACTTCGCCGCGATGTCGCGGGTGAGTTCGAGATGCTGCTTCTGGTCCTCGCCCACGGGCACATGGGTCGCGTGGTAGACGAGGATGTCGGCCGCCATCAGCGCGGGGTAGGCGAAGAGGCCCAGGCTCGCCTCCTCCTGGTTCTTGCCGGCCTTGTCCTTCCACTGGGTCATGCGCTTCATCCAGCCCATGCGCGCGACGCAGTTGAAGATCCAGGCAAGCTGCGCGTGCTCGGGTACCTGGCTCTGGTTGAAAAGGACCGATTTCTTCGGGTCGAGCCCCGCGGCGATGAAGCCCGCGCAAAGCTCGCGGGTGGCGCGGGTGAGCTTTCCGGGATCCTGCCAGACGGTGATCGCGTGCATGTCCACCATGCAGTAGATCGTCTCGATCCCCTGGTCCTGCATGTCCACGAAACGCTTCATCGCGCCCAGGTAGTTTCCGAGCGTGAGCCCGCCCGAGGGCTGGATGCCCGAGAACACGCGGGGCGTGAAACCGGCGAGGGGGTCCGCGTCGGGCATCGGAATTCTCCGTCTGGCGTTGGCGTCCGCGGTCGCTTACCCATGGGGGCGAGAGCCGTCAAGAAGCCCGCCGGAGAGCCCATGAGCAGCCCCGACCCCAACGCGCCCGTGAACCCGCTTCCGCCTTTCGTGGTGGCGCTCTTCCTTCTCGTGGTCGGCATCGAGGCCGCCTTCACGCTCGGGGCGCGCGGACTGCTGGGCGGACCCGGCGCGGTGGGCTGGCGCCTCGCGGCGTTCGAGAGCTACGGCCTCAACAGCGAGATGCTGGGCTGGATGATGGCCACCGGGAACTGGCCTGCCGATTTCCTCAAGCGGTTCGTGACCTACCAGTTCGTTCACGGCAGCTTCACCCACGCGCTCTTCGCCGCGGTGATGCTGCTCGCGCTGGGCAAGATGGTGGGCGAGGTCTTCGGCGCCGCGGCGACGCTCGGCGTGTTCTTCGTGTCGGGGCTTGTGGGCGCGCTGGCCTTCAGCCTGTTCGTGCCGGGATCGAACTGGCTCATCGGCGCGTTCCCGGGCGTCTACGGGCTGATCGGCGCCTTCACCTATCTCCTCTGGATGCGGCTCGGGCAGCTGGGCGAGCGGCAGGTGCGCGCCTTCACCCTGATCGGGGTGCTGCTGCTGCTGCAGCTCGTCTTCGGCGTCTTCTTCGGAATGCGCACCGACTGGCTGGCGGACGTGGCGGGGTTCGTCGCAGGGTTCGTCATGTCGTTCTTCGTGAGCCCGGGGGGATGGTCGCGGATCCGGGCGCGGCTCCGGCACGACTGACGCGGGCGGTCAGCCGCCCCGGCGCAGCGCGGTGCGCATCTCCGACAGGCGCAGCGCGCCGGTGACGTGGGCCGCGGCGAGGTAGACGAGCGCGCCGCCCGCCACCAGCGCGGCCAGCGCCGCGTAGCGCCAGCCCGGCAGGTAGAGCGCCGCGCCGAGCGCGCGATCCCCGGCGACGAGGGCCGCGCCCATCACGCCCGAGGCCAGCAGGATGCGCCAGAGCCGCGTGGCGAACCGCGCGTCGAAGCGCGCGACCTCGCCCATCGGGCGCGTGCCCGCGACGAGCAGCGCCACCATCACCCAGGCCGCTGCCGAGGTGGCGATCGCCGAGGCGATCCAGCCGATGAAGGGCGCGAGCCCGACCGCGACGACGGCGTTCACCACCATGGCCCAGACCGCGTAGCGGAAGGGCGTGCGCGTGTCCTCGCGCGCGAAATAGAGCGGCTGGAGCACCTTCTGGAGCACGAAGGCGGGCAGGCCCAGCCCGTAGATCGCCACGGCGAGGGCGATGGCCGCGCTGTCCTCGGGACGGGTCGCGCCGCGCTCGAACAGAACCGAGACGATGGGCAGCGGCACCGCCACCAGCGCCACGGCGCAGGGCACGGTGAGTGCGAGCGAGATCTCGCCCGCCCGCGACAGCGCGTGCCGCCCGCCCGTGTCGTCGCCGGCCTTGAGCCGCCGCGAGAGGTCCGGCAGGAGCACGATGCCGATGGCGATGCCCACCACGCCGAGCGGCAGCTGGTAAAGCCGGTCCGCCGCGTAGAGCCAGCCCACCGCGCGGTCGAAGTAGCTTGCCACCTGCTGGCCCACGAGCAGATTGACCTGCACCACGCCCCCGGCGAGCGCGGCGGGGATCGCGATCTTCACCAGGCGGCGGAGTTCCGGTGAAAGGCGCGGGCGCTGGAAGGTCATGGTGAAGCCCGCGCCGCGGGCGGCCCAGCCCACCAGCAGCAGTTGCGCGACGCCCGCCGCCGGGATGGCCCAGATGAGCGCGCGCGCGACATCGCCGCCCAGCCAGTGCGCCCCCGCCATCGCCGAGACGAGGATGACGTTGAGCAGCACCGGCGCCGCCGCGGCGGCGGCGAAGCGCCCCGTCGCGTTCAGCACGCCCGAGAGCAGCGCGGCCAGCGAGATGAAGAGGATGTAGGGAAAGGCGATACGCCCGAACTCGACCGACAGACCGAATTCCTCCCGCCCCGCGAAGCCGCTGGCCATGGCCAGGATGAGCCAGGGCATGGCGAGTTGCGCGATCAGGGTGAGGGCGATCAGCACGCTGGCGAGCCCCGCGAAGGCCTCTCGCGCGAAGGCCCGCGCGTCTTCCTCGCCCTCGAGCTTCTTCGAGAACATCGGCACGAAGGCCATGTTGAAGGCGCCCTCGGCGAAGAAGCGGCGGAACATGTTGGGCAGGCGGAAGGCGACGACATAGGCCTCGTAAAGCGGGCCGGTGCCGAGAAAACCCAGGATCAGGACGTCGCGCAGGAAACCGAGGACGCGGCTTGCCAACGTCCACACGCCGACCGTCAGGAACCCCGCCATCAGCCGGATGGGCTTCAAGAATTGGCCCTCTCGACGCCCGCCGTGATCGCCTGGCGCAGCTTCTTCTCCAGCGCCTTCTGCCGCGCCTCGGAATGGAACTTCAGCCCGAACATGTCCTTGACGTAGAAGCTGTCGACCACCTGCTCGCCATAGGTCGCGATCACCGCCGAGGCGATGTAGACGTGGTTGTCGGCCAGAACCCGCGTCAGGTCATAGAGAAGCCCCGGCCGGTCGCGCGTGTCCACCTCGATGATCGTGTAGATGTCCGACCCGTCATTGTCGAAGGTGATCGAGGTCGGCACCCGGAACGCCTTTTCACGCTTCTTCATGCGGTCGCGCGGCTTCATCGCCTCGCGGGGCACGACCTCGCCCTTGAGGGTTTTCTCGATCGTCCGCTCGAGCCGGGGCAGCCTGTCGGCCTCGTAGGGGCTGCCATCGGCGTCCTGCACCCAGAAGGCGGCGGTCGCGAAGCCGTCCTTGGTGGTGTAGGTGCGCGCGTCCACCACGTTCGCGCCCACGAGCGCCAGCGCGCCCGCGAGGCGCGAGAAGATGCCGGGATGATCGGCGAGCGCGAAGCAGACCCGCGTCGCGTCCCGGTCCTCGTCGGGGTGCAGGTCGATGCGGATGTCGCTTTCGCCGATGTCGTGCAGAAGCCGCGCGAAGACCTCGTGGGCGGTGACGTGCAGGCCCTGCCAGTAGGCCGGGTAGTGGCGCTGCGTCTCGCGCCGGATCTCGGTCTTGTCCCAGTCCTTGAGGCGCTTGCGCAGCAGCTTCTTGGCCTCCGCGCCGCGGTTCTCGCGGTTGAGCGCCTCCATCCCGTCCTTGAGCGCGCGGCGCGTCTGCCGGTAGAGCGCGCGCAGAAGCGCGGCCTTCCAGTTGTTCCAGGTGCCCGGGCCGACGCCCCGGATGTCGCACACGGTGAGCACCGTCAGAAGGTCGAGCCGCTCCACCGTCTTCACCGCCTTGGCGAAGTCGCGCACCGTGCGCGGATCGGCGATGTCGCGCTTCTGCGCCATGTCGGACATGAGCAGGTGGTAGCGCACCAGCCATTCGACGGTCTCGCATTCGGATTTCTTCAGCCCGAGCCGCGGCGCGATCTTGCGGGCGAGCCGCGCGCCGAGAACGGAGTGATCCTCCTCCCGCCCCTTGCCGATGTCGTGGCAGAGAAGGGCAACGTAGAGAACCCGCCGGTTTATGCCCTTCTCGATGATCTCGGAGGAGACGGGAAGCTCCTCGCCGAGTTCGCCGCGCTCGATCCGGGCGAGGTGGCTGATGCACTGGATGGTGTGTTCGTCCACCGTGTAGTGGTGGTACATGTTGAACTGCATCATCGCCACCACGGGGGCGAATTCGGGGATGAAGGCGGCCAGCACGCCGAGCTCGTTCATCCGCCTGAGCGCGCGTTCGGGATTGCCGTGCTTGAGCAGAAGATCGACGAAGATGCGCCGGGCCTCCCGGTCGCGGCGCATCCCGTCGTCGATCAGGTGGAGGTTGGCGCGCACGAGGCGCATCGCGTCCGGGTGGATCAGAAGCCCCGTGCGCAGCCCTTCCTCGAAAAGCCGCAGGATGTTGAGCTTGTCGTCGAGGAAGGTGGCGTCGTCCGCGATCGCGAGGCGGCCGTGGACCACCTCGTAGCCCGGCTTGGTCCTGGGGGTGCGGCGGAAGATGCGCTCCAGAAGCGGCGTCCCGCGGGAATGGTCCGCCTCGAGCGCGGTGAGGAAGATCCGCGTCAGATCGCCCACGGCGGTGGCGTGCAGGAAGTAGTCCTGCATGAAATGCTCCACCGCGCGACGTCCGGCGCGGTCGGCGTAGCCTAGGCGCTCTGCCACCTCGACCTGAAGGTCGAAGGTGAGTTGCTCCACCGCACGTCCGGCAAGCAGGTGCATGTGGCAGCGCACCGCCCAGAGGAAGGCCTCGGCACGGGCGAAGCGCTGGTATTCCTCGGGCCGGAACACGCCGATGGGCACGAGATCCGCGGCATTGTCGACGTGGTGGACGTATTTCGCGATCCAGTAGAGCGATTGCAGGTCACGCAGCCCGCCCTTGCCCTCCTTCACGTTGGGCTCGACCATGTAACGCTGGCCCTGCTTCTTGTGGCGCGCGTCGCGCTCGGAAAGCTTGGCCTCGATGAACGCGCGCTCGCTGCCCGCGAAAAGCTCGGCCTCGAGCCGGGTTTCCAGGATGGCGGCAAGCGACCGCTCGCCGCAGAGAAAGCGGCTTTCCAGAAGCGCGGTCCGGATCGTGAAATCCTCTCCGCCGAGCTTGAGGCAGTCCTTCACCGTGCGGGTGGCGTGGCCCACTTTCAGCTTCAGGTCCCAGAGGATGTAGAGAACGGTCTCGATCACCTGCTCGCAGAACGGATTGGACCCGCCGGGCGTGAGAAAGAGCAGATCCACGTCCGAGAAGGGTGCCATCTCGCCCCGCCCGTAGCCACCGACGCCGAGCACGGCCATGCCCGGGGTGTCGGGCTTCCCTTCGGGCGGGGGCACCAGCCGCTCCGCGGCGAACCGCCATGTGGTCCGCACGATCTCGTCGGTGAGGTGGGCGTAGGCGCGCACGGCCGCCCGCGCCTCGAAGGGGCGCGCCACGAGAGCCTCCGCGATCGCGTCCCGCCCGCGCGCCCGCGCCTCGCGCAGGACGGCCACGGCCTGCGCACGGCGATCGTCCGCCTCCGCGGACGCGGAAAGCGCCGCCTGCACCGCCCTCGCGTCGAAGATCGCGTCGGGCGGACAGATCAGCGCGTCGGGTGCGGGCCGTTCGGCGGCGGGTGCGAGCGCGGCCTCAGGACCCGGCACCGGCGAAACTTCTCGGGGCGGGGTCGAGGATGACGACCTGCCGGTCGCGGATCGTCGCCACGGCAAGGGCGCGCTCGTTGGTGCCGTCGGGGCGCAGGCGGAAGGCACCGCCGGTCCCCGCGAAGCCCCGCGAGCGGGTGAAGCTCTGCGGGCTCAGCGCGTCGCGGCTGCCGCTTCGGGCAAGCGCGCCAATGGCGGCGATGCCGTCATAGGCGAGGCCCGCCAGCGGATGCGGCGCTTCGCCGTTCGCGGCCTGGTAACGGGCGCGGAACTGCGCCTGCAACGCCTCGTCGGGACGGGCGAACCAGCCCCCCTCGAGCCCGGGAAGCTCGAGCGTCTGGGGCGGCACGTCCCATCGCGCGAGACCGATGTATTGCGTCACCTCCGGATCGATACCGCGTTCGGGGATGAGCTGGGCGAGCAGCGGAAGCGCGCCCGCGGAATTCGAGGTGAGAAACACCGCGTCGGCGTCATTCGCGCGCACGGTCTGCGCGACCTGCGACGCCGCCGAGATCGCGCCCTGCTCGGTGAAGGGAAAGGACACCTCGCCCGCAACGGCGATCCCGTTCGACACCGCGGCCGACCGTATCGCGTTCCGCCCGAACTGCCCCTCGACGTTCGCGGGGTGGACGGTCACGAGGCTGCGCTTGCCCTGCCGCGACGCGTAACGGGCGAGCCGTTCGGCCGTGTTCTCGAAGGTGGGGCCCAGGACGAAAAGATTGCCGCCGGCGATGGAGGTGTTGTTGGAGAAGCTCAGCACCGTCACGCCATCGTCGGCCACCGCCACCGCCGCGGCATTGGCCGCGTCGCCGAAGAGCGGGCCGAGGATCACGGCCGCGCCCTCGTCGGCGGCCTGCTGGGCGACCTGCGCCGCGCGCGCGGAACTGCCGGCCGTGTCGTAGACGCGCAGTTCGATCGTCACGCCGCTCAGATCGGCCACGGCGAGCCGCGCCGCCGCCTCGAGGCTTCGCGCCACACCGGATGCGCCCTCCGAGCTTCGTGGAACGAGAAGCGCCACCGGCACCGGCCGGTCTTGGTCGACGGGACGCCCCGTCGCCAGCGGCGCGCCGGGCGCCGTCACGTCGCAGGCGGCGAGCCAGAACAGCGACAGGACGGCGATGAGCCGGGCGGCGGGCTTGCGGGCGGCGCTGAAAACCGAAAACATTGGATCGCTCCCTTGGCGGCGCCTGTCGCGGCGCGCGTGGCGTGGCGGGGTCGATCATAACCACCAGGAAAGGCGGGTCCAGTGTCGATTGGACGGGAAAGCGGGCTGGCGCCGGGACTGTATCTGGTCGCCACGCCCATAGGGAACGCGCGCGACATCACGCTGCGCGCGCTCGACGTGCTGCGCGACGCCGACGTGCTGGCGGCCGAGGACACCCGGAGCCTGCGCAGGCTGATGGAGATCCACGGCCTTGCGCCGGGGGGGCGGACGTTCCTCGCCTACCACGACCACAATGGCGCAAAGATGCGTCCGCGGCTGCTTGCCGAGCTCGCGGCGGGCCGCTCGGTGGCCTATGCCAGCGAGGCGGGAACGCCGCTTGTGGCCGATCCCGGCTACCAGCTGGTGCGCGAGGCGGTGGCCGCGGGCCATGCCGTGACCGCAGCCCCCGGACCCTCGGCGGCGCTCGCGGCGCTCACCGTGGCGAGCCTGCCGACGGACCGTTTCCTTTTCGCGGGCTTCCTGCCGCCCGCGGCGGCGCAGCGGCGCCGGTCGCTGGGCGAACTGGCGCCGGTTCCCGCGACCCTCGTCTTCTACGAATCGCCCCGCCGCCTCGCCGCGATGCTGGCCGACGCGGCGGCGACGCTGGGGCATGATCGCCCCGCGGCGGTCTGCCGGGAACTCACCAAGCGGTTCGAGGAGTGCCGTCGCGCGCCATTGGGAGAGCTTGCCGAGACGATGGCCGCGACGCCGGTGAAGGGCGAGGTCGTGGTCGTCGTCGGGCGCGGGCGTTCGGAAACCGTTAGCGACTCGGTGCTAGACGAGAAGCTCGAGGCGGCACTCGGCACGATGTCGGTGCGCGACGCGGCCGACACGGTCGCGCGCGAAACCGGCGCGCAGCGCCGGCATGTCTACCAGATGGCGCTCAGGAAGGAGCGGGGCGAACGATGACAGGGCCGGTCCATGCTGCACAGCGCGCGACGCGGGGCGGACGGGCCCATCTTTCCGGACAGGCGGCGGAAGAGGCGGCGGCGCGGCGCTATGCGGGCGCGGGCTGCGCGATCCTCGACCGGCGCTGGCGCGGCGCGGCCGGCGAGATCGATCTGGTGGCACGGGACGGCGCGACGATCGTCTTCGTGGAGGTCAAGCGTGCGGCGAGCCATGCGCGGGCGGCCGAGCGGCTGACCGCGCGCCAGCGCGGACGGCTCTGTGCCGCGGCGGAAGAGTATCTCGGGCGGATGTCGCACGGCCTGCTCACCGAGATGCGGTTCGACGTGGCGCTGGTGAACGGCACGGGCGAGGTCGCGGTGCTCGAGAACGCCTTCGGCGCGGCCTGACCGCGACCGGGGCCCGGCACGGGCGTTGCGCCCCGGCGGGGGCTGCGCCATGAAGGGGCGCCGCCACAACGCCGGAGCCGCGCATCATGCGAGTCGCCTTCCAGATGGATCCGATCGGTGCGATCGACATCGACGCCGACAGCACCTTCCGCCTCGCCGAGGAGGCGCAGGCGCGGGGTCATGACCTCTTCTACTACACGCCCGGAACGCTCGCCTACGAGGAGGGTCGGATCACCGCGCGGGGCCAGACGCTAAAGGTGCGACGGGTCCGCGGCGATCATGCCGTGCTGGGCGAGATGGAGACCGTGACGCTCGATGAGTTCGACGTCGTCTGGCTGCGCCAGGATCCGCCCTTCGACATGCACTACATCACCACGACCCATTTGCTGCAGCGCCTCGCTCCCGGCACGCTGGTCGTGAACGACCCGTTCTGGGTGCGAAACTTTCCCGAGAAACTCCTCGTGCTGGATTTCCCGGATCTCACCCCGCCCACGGCCATCGCACGGGATCTCGCCACCATCCGCGCCTTCAAGGACGGCCATGGCGACGTGATCCTGAAGCCGCTTTACGGCAATGGCGGGGCGGGCGTCTTCCGCCTCGACAGGAACGACCGGAACCTCTCGGCGCTCTACGAGCTTTTCACCGGCTTTTCGCGCGAGCCGCTCATCGTGCAGAAGTTCCTGCCGGCCGTCTCGGAGGGCGACAAGCGGGTGATCCTGGTCGACGGCGAGGCCGCGGGCGCGATCAACCGCGTGCCCGCGGCGGGCGAGACGCGCTCCAACATGCATGTGGGCGGCCGGGCCGAGCCCGCGGAGCTCTCCGACCGCGACCGGGAGATCTGCGCGGCGATCGGCCCGCTCCTGCGCGAGCGCGGCCAGGTCTTCGTCGGCATCGACGTGATCGGCGGGCATCTGACCGAGATCAACGTGACCTCGCCCACCGGCCTGCAGGAGCTGGAGCGTTTCGACGGGGCGAACGTCGCGGCCCGTATCTGGGAGGCGATCGAGGCGCGCCGCGCCGCGGGCCGGTGACGAGCCGGCGGCTCGCCCTTCTTGCGGCCGGGCTTCGCGTGACGGCGAAGCCATGGCTCGCCCGCACCGCGACGCCGGAGCAGGCGGAGCGGGACTTCGAGCGCGCGGCAGCCCTTTTGCGCCAGCCGCCCAACCTGCGCCTGCTGCGCCGCGGCGCGCCGCGGCTCGCGTGGATTTCGGCCGGCCCCTGCGTGCCGCGCCGCGTCGTCCTGTGGTTTCACGGCGGCGCCTATATTGCCGGCAGCGCGCGCACGCATGGAGGAATGCTGGGCTGGCTGTCGGCGCTTTCCGGCGTCGAGATCTGCGCGCCGGAATACCGTCTCGCGCAGGAGGCGCCGTTTCCGGCCGCCTTCGAGGACGCCTGCGGGGCATGGGAAGCCCTGGCGGCGCTGGGCTACGCGCCGGATGACATCCTTCTGGGCGGGGACAGTGCGGGGGGCGGGCTTGCGCTGGCGCTCATGGCGCGGCTTTTGCGCGAAGGCGTGCGCCCGCGCGGCCTCCTCGCCTTTTCGCCCTGGACGGACCTGGCGCTCACGGGCCCGTCGCTGGCCGAGAACGCCCGGGCCGATCCGCTGCTGCCGGTCCACCGGATGGAGGAGGTCGTCGAGATCGTGCGCGCGGAGGCGGATCCGCGCGATCCGCGCCTGTCGCCGCTCTACGCGCGGTTCGAGCGTCCTCCCCCGGCGTTCTTCCAGGTGGGCGACACGGAGATCCTGCGCGACGATACCCTGCGCATGGCCGCGGCCCTGCGCGCGGCGGGCGGGGAGGTGGAGACCGAGATCTGGCCGGGCGTGCCCCATGTCTGGCAGATCTTCGACGGCTGGCTGCCCGAGGCGCGCGCCGCGCTGAAAAAAGCCGCGCGCTTCGTTCAGAGTTCCTTCGCCGCGACGATGCGATAGCTCACCGCTTCGGCGACATGCGGCCCGCGCACGTCTGCCGCGCCCTCCAGGTCCGCCAGCGTGCGCGCCACGCGAAGGACGCGGTGATAGCCGCGCGCCGATAGCCCGAAGCGTTCCGCCACGCGGACGAGAAGCGCGCGGCCCTCGCTGTCGGGCGTGGCGATCTCTTCGAGCGCCGCGCCTTCCGCGTCCGCGTTCTGCCGCAGCGGGGAGCCATCGAAACGCGCCGCCTGGCGCGCGCGCGCCTCGGCCACGCGGGCGGCGACGGGCGCGGTGGGCTCGCCGCGCGCGGGCAGGTCGAGGTCGGCGAAGGCGACCGGTGGGACCTCCACGCGCAGGTCGAACCTGTCCATCAGCGGGCCCGAGATCCGTCCGAGATAGTCCTCTCCGCAATTGGGTGCGCGCGCGCAGGCCCGGGCGGGATCGGTCATGTACCCGCATTTGCAGGGATTTGCCGCCGCGACGAGGAGGAACCGGCAAGGATAGCGCACATGGGCGTTCGCGCGCGACACGGTCACCTCGCCCGTCTCGATCGGCTGCCGGAGCGTCTCCAGCACGGCGCGCGGGAATTCCGGGAACTCGTCCATGAAGAGCACGCCGTTGTGCGCGAGGCTGATCTCGCCGGGCTTCGCGCCTTTCCCGCCGCCGACGATGGCGGCCATGGATGCGGTGTGGTGCGGCTCGCGGAAGGGTCGCGTGCGCGAGATGCCGCCTTCCTCCAGAAGTCCCGCGAGCGAGTGGATCATCGAGGTCTCGAGCGCCTCCACCGCCGAGAGCGGCGGCAGCAGGCCGGGCATGCGCGCGGCCAGCATCGACTTCCCCGATCCGGGCGTGCCGATCATGATGAGGTGATGCCGTCCCGCGGCGGCGATCTCGAGCGCGCGCTTGGCGCGTTCCTGCCCCTTCACGTCTGCAAGATCGCGGCCCGGGGGCGGGCGGGCGATCTCTCCGGGCTCGGCGGGGCTGATCGGCGCCTGTCCGGTGAAGTGGCGCACGACGTCGCCCAGGCTTGCCGCCCCGATGACCTGGGCGCCGCCGACCCAGGCTGCCTCCGCCCCCGAGGCGCGCGGACAGAGCAGCGCACGGTGATCCTCCGCGGCGGCGAGCGCGGCCGGCAGCGCCCCGGGTACCGCCATGAGCCGCCCGTCGAGCGCCAGTTCGCCGAGCGCGATCGTGCCATCCGCCGCGTCGGCCGGCACGATCTCGAGCGCGGCGAGCAGCGCCAGGGCTATGGGAAGATCGAAATGCGAGCCCTCCTTGGGCAGGTCGGCGGGGGCGAGATTCACGGTGATGCGTTTGGACGGCAGCGCGATCGCCATCGCCGCGAGCGCGCCGCGCACCCGCTCGCGCGCCTCGCTCACCGCCTTGTCGGGCAGCCCCACCACCGAAAAGGCGGGCAGCCCGGGCGCCACGGCGCACTGCACCTCCACGCGCCGCGCCTCCACGCCTTCGAACGCGACCGTATGGGCCGTGGCCACCATTGCACCTTCCAAGCCGGAAATCCTCGTTAACGAATATGTGAAGACCGGTTTCAAAAGAGTTAACGCGGCCGCGCGCCGGTCGGAAAAGACCCTTGCAACACAAGGCCGCTGCGCCTCTGAGCGGCGGTCAGGGCGCGCGGAGGCGCTGTCCGCCGGCGCGGGGCCCAGACAATTGCATGCAACTCGTGCGTGATCCGGTTCGGAGTGGCGTGCGTAATGCTAAACAAAGACAAGTCAACCAAGGCGTCACTGAAAGGGGAGCGATCATGTCCCTTCACACCGAAACTGACACCAGCCTGTCGCGGAAGGCCATGAAGGCCGAACTGCTCGATGCCGAGACCGAGTTGCAGCTGGCCTATGCATGGCGCGACCACCGCGACGAGAAGGCGCTGCACCGCCTGATCACGGCCTACATGCGCCTCGCGATCTCCATGGCCTCCAAGTTCCGCCGCTACGGCGCCCCGATGAACGACCTGATCCAGGAAGCCGGGCTCGGGCTGATGAAGGCCGCCGACAAGTTCGATCCCGACCGGGGCGTGCGGTTCTCCACCTACGCCGTCTGGTGGATCAAGGCCTCGATCCAGGATTACGTGATGCGCAACTGGTCGATGGTGCGCACCGGCTCCACCTCCTCGCAGAAATCGCTGTTCTTCAACATGCGCCGTGTGCAGGCGCGGCTGGAGCGCGAGGCGGCGCAGAACGGGGTGGAACTCGACCGCCACCAGCTGCACCAGCTCATCTCCACGGAGATCGGCGTCCCGCTTGCCGACGTGGAAATGATGGAAGGGCGCCTGTCCGGAAGCGATTTCTCGCTGAACGCCACGCAGTCCGCCGACGACGAGGGGCGCGAGTGGATCGAGACGATCGAGGACGACAGCGCGCAGGCCTCCGACCTCGTCGAGGACAGCCACGACATCGCCCAGCTTCGCGGCTGGCTCGTGGAGGCCTTGCAGGGTCTGAACGAGCGGGAGCGCTTCATCGTGCGCGAGCGGAAACTGCGCGAGGAGCCGCGCACGCTGGAAAGCCTCGGCAACGAGCTCGGCCTGTCGAAGGAGCGTGTGCGCCAGCTCGAGGCGGCGGCGTTCCAGAAGATGCGCCGCGCGCTGGAGACGCAGTCGCGCGAGGTGCACTCATTCCTCGCCTGACGCTCGCCGCGCTCGCCCTTGCGGCCTGGACGGTTCCGGGCGCCGCCGATGAGGCGACGCCCGGGCAACTTGCCCAGTTCCCCCCGGCAGAGCTGCTGATCCTGGGCGAGGTGCACGATAACCCGCGCCACCATGAAACGCAGGCCCGGATCGTGGCACAGGTGGCCCCCGCCGCGCTCGTCTTCGAGATGTTGACGCCCGCGCAGGCCGCGCGGGTGACCCCGGAGTTGATGGCCGACGAGACCGCCCTGCGAGACGTTCTGGGCTGGGACCAGTCGGGCTGGCCCGATTTCACGATGTATTATCCGATCTTCGCCGCCGCCCCCGAGGCGGCGTTCTACGGTGCCGCGGTGCCACGGGAGGACCTTCGCGGCATCGTGGCGGGCGACGACCCCCTTCCGGAAGATGCCGCGCGCTTCGGGCTCGACCGCCCGCTGCCCGACGATCAGCAGCGCGTGCGGGAGGCCATGCAGATGGCGGCCCACTGCGACGCGCTGCCCGAAGAACTCCTGCCCGGCATGGTGCGCGCGCAACGCGTGCGCGATGCGGCACTGGCCCGCGCAGCCCTCGCCGCGCTCGAGGACACGGGCGGACCGGTGGTGGTGATCACCGGCAACGGTCATGCCCGCACGGATTGGGGCGTGCCGTCGAAGATCGCGCGGGCGGCGCCGGGGGTCGCGGTGCTGTCGCTCGGCCAGCTCGAGGCCGCGCCGGCGGAGGGCGAGGCGCCCTACGATCTCTGGGTGGTGACGGAGCCCGTCGACCGGCCGGACCCGTGCGAGGCTTTCGCGGAGTAACGGCGCCGGCCTTGCCACGGCGCGTCCCCCGTCCGGCCGCGCCGATACCGTCGAAGACCAAGCGGCACAGGGGGGCCGCCGCGAGGCCGAGCGGCTTTCGGCGGCTCCCTTGTCTCGGTCTTCCCGGCACCCTAGAACGAAGCTGGCAGCGCGGGGAACGACATGCTGGCGGGCAAGCGCATCCTTCTGATCATCGGCGGCGGCATCGCGGCCTACAAGGCGCTGGAGACGATCCGACGGCTGCGCGAGGCCGGCGCGTCGGTCACGCCCGTGATGACGCGGGCGGCGGGCGAATTCGTCACGCCGCTTTCCGTGGCCTCGCTGGCCGGCGCGAAGGTCTATACCGAGCTCTTCGACCTGACCGACGAAGCTGAGATGGGCCACATCCAGCTGTCGCGGGTGGCCGACCTCGTCCTGGTCGCACCCGCCACCGCGGACCTGATGGCGAAGATGGCGCAGGGCCATGCAGACGACCTGGCCTCGACCCTGCTGCTGGCCACGGACACGCCGGTGATGATCGCCCCGGCGATGAACGTGCGCATGTGGGAGCATCCCGCGACCCGGCGCAATGCCGAGATGCTTGCCGGGGACGGGGTGCGCCTCCTAGGACCCGAGGAGGGCGGCATGGCCTGCGGTGAATGGGGCCCGGGACGGATGGCCGAGCCTGCCGGGATCGTGGAGGCCGTCCGGTCCGCACTCGCGGCGGGGCCGCTCGCCGGACGGCGGGTCGTCGTGACTTCGGGGCCCACCCACGAGCCCATCGACCCGGTACGCTACATCGCCAACCGCTCGTCCGGCGCGCAGGGCGCCGCGCTCGCCCGCGCGCTGGCCGCGCTGGGCGCGGAGGTGGTCTTCGTCACCGGGCCCGCGACCGCGCCGCGCCCCGCAGGCGTCGAGGTGGTGGAGGTCCAGACCGCACGGGAGATGCTGGCGGGGGTGGAGGCCGCGCTTCCCGTCGATGCCGGGATCTTCGCCGCCGCGGTGGCCGACTGGCGCGTGGCCGATGCCGCGGCACAGAAGATCAAGAAGGCGCCGGGGGGCGACGCGCCGACGCTAGCCTTCGTGGAGAACCCCGACATCCTCGCGGCGGTCGCCCGGCGCGCGGCCGGGCGCCCGCGCCTCGTGGTGGGGTTCGCGGCCGAGACGACGGATGTGGTGGCGAACGCCACGGCCAAGCGCGCGCGCAAGGGCTGCGACTGGATCGTGGCCAACGACGTGTCGCCGGACACGGGCATCATGGGCGGGGCCGAGAATGCGGTCACGCTGATCACGGACGCGGGCGCCGAGAGCTGGCCGCGCATGTCGAAGGACGAAGTCGCGCGGCGTCTCGCGGGACGCATCGCCGAGGCGCTGGAGTGACGGAACGCGCCTGCGGCGCGTGCCTCCGGCGGGAGTGTTTGAGCCAAGAAGAAGGATCGGGAAAGCGATGGTCGTTCTGCGCGTGATGCGCAGCGGGGAAGCCGACCCCGCTGTGCCGCTGCCCGCCTACGCCACGGAAGGCTCCGCGGGCGCGGATCTTCGGGCCAATTTTCCACCCGGAGCGCGCGAGGGCGTGACGCTCGCGCCCGGGGCGCGGGCGCTCGTGCCGACGGGCCTTCGTCTCGAGATCCCGGAGGGCCACGAGGTGCAGATCCGTCCGCGCTCGGGGCTCGCGCTCGGTCACGGCATCACCCTTCCCAACGCGCCGGGCACCATCGACAGCGATTATCGCGGCGATCTGGGCGTGGTTCTCATGAACGCGGGCGAGGCGCCGTTCCACGTCGCGCATGGGGCGCGGATCGCGCAGATGGTCGTGGCGCCGGTGACGCGCGCCCGGTTCGAGCTTGCGACGGCGCTCTCGGCGACAGCGCGCGGCGCGGGGGGCTTCGGCTCCACGGGAGAGCGCTGATGCTTCTGGTTCTCGCGCTCGGCGCCGCGATATGGTGGGCGGGCAAGGCGCTCGGCGTGCCGCGCCAGGCGCGGTTTCTCTTGCTCGGCCTGCTTTATGTCGCGGTGCTCATGGTGCAGGTCGCGCTGCCCCGGGGACATGGGCTGCGCGAGGCGACGGGCGGCTCTCCGGCGCTCTGGCTCATTCTCGGCGGTTTCGTGGCGCTGACGATCGCGTACCGGGCGGTGCTGGCGCGGCTTCGGGCGCGGGCTGGCGGCGGCGTCACGGATGCCGGGACGGCCGCCTCGCCGGCGCGCCCGGGCGAAGGCCCGATGGGCGAGGCCGAGCTGGAGCGCTATGCCCGCCACATCGTGCTTCGCGAGATCGGCGGGCCGGGACAGCAGGCGCTGCGCCAGGCGCGGGTGCTGGTGGTGGGCGCGGGCGGCCTGGGCGCGCCGGCGCTTCAGTATCTGGGCGCGGCCGGGGTGGGCACGCTGGGCGTGATCGACGACGATACGGTGGAAAACGCCAACCTCCAGCGGCAGGTCATCCATCGCGATGCCGATATCGGGATGCCGAAGGTGTTCTCGGCGCAGGCCGCGGTTCAGGCGCAAAACCCCTTCGTCACGGTGCGGCCCTACCGCCGCCGGCTGGATGGGGAGGTCGCGGAGGCGCTTTTCGCAGACTACGACGTGATCCTGGACGGGTCGGACAATTTCGCCACCCGCGAGCTTGTGAACCGCGCCGCCGTGGCGGCGGGAAAGCCGCTCGTCTGGGGCGCTCTCTCGCAGTGGGAGGGGCAGGTTTCGGTCTTCGATCCGGCGGAGGGCGCGCCCTGCTACGCCTGCGTCTTTCCGGAGCGCCCGGCGCCGGGCCTTGCGCCCTCCTGCGCGGAGGCGGGCGTGCTCGGGCCGCTTCCGGGCGTCATAGGCGCGATGATGGCGGTGGAGGGGGTGAAGCTCGTCACCGGCGCGGGGGCGCCGCTGCGCGGGCGGCTCGCGCTTTACGACGCGCTCTGGGGCGAGACGCGGCAGGTGGCGGTCAAGCCGCGCCCGGGCTGCGCCGTCTGCGGGGCTGGCGCCGGCCGCGGACCGGCATAGATCACACTGGACCCGAAGGGAGATTGCGATGACCAATCCGCTGCTCGCGCCGTTCGACACGCCTTACGGCCTGCCGCCCTTCGACCGGATCGAGGATGCGCATTTCGCGCCGGCCCTCGAGGCGGCGCTCGCGGAGGCGCGCTCCGAGATCGAGGCGATCGCGGCGGATCCCGCCCCACCGGATTTCGCCAACACCGTGCAGGCTCTCGAGGGCGCGGGCGGGGCGCTGGACCGGGTGCTCGGCGCCTTCTTCGCGGTGGCGGGCGCGGACGCCACGCCCGCGCGTCAGGCGCTTCAGCGCGATTTCTCGCCGAAGCTCGCCGAATTCGCCTCGGATCTCTACGGCAACCGCGCGCTCTGGGAGCGGGTGCGCGCGGTGTGGGAGGTGCGCGACACGCTCGACCTCGACGGGCAGGACGCGCGTCTGCTCGAACTCAGCCATCGCGGTTTCGTCCGCGCCGGCGCGGCGCTCGAGGGCGCGGCGGCCCGAAGGATGCGCGAGATCAAGAGCCGGCTTGCGGTGCTTGGCACGCAGTTCACGCAGAACCTGCTGGCGGAAGAGGCGGGATGGCGGCTCGATCTTTCCGAGGCGGATCTCGAGGGGCTGCCGGCGTTCGTGGTCGCCGCGGCGCGGGCGGCGGGGGCCGAGGCGGGCGCGCCCGGGCCGGTGGTCACGCTGTCGCGCTCGCTGATCGTGCCCTTCCTGCAATTCTCGCCCCGGCGCGACCTGCGCGAGCGGGCGTGGCGGGCGTGGACCTCGCGGGGCGCCAATGGCGGGGAGACCGACAACCGCGCCATCGCCGCCGAGGTGCTGGCGCTGCGGCAGGAGCGCGCGCGGCTGCTGGGCCATGCGAGCTTCGCCCACTGGAAGCTCGAGACGGAGATGGCGGGCAGTCCCGACCGGGTCCGCGATCTGCTGATGGAGGTGTGGGAGCCTGCGCGGGCACAGGCCGAGGCGGACGCCGCGGCGCTGACCGCCATGATGCACGCGGAAGGGGTGAACGGGGATCTGGAGCCATGGGACTGGCGCCATTACGCCGAGAAACGCCGCCAGGCGGAGCATGAGATCGACGAGGCGGCGCTCAAGCCGTATCTGCGGCTGGAACGCATGATCGAGGCCGCCTTCGACACCGCCGGCCGACTTTTCGGGCTCGAGTTCCGGGAGGTCGACGCGCCGCTCTATCATCCCGATGCCCGGGCCTGGGAGGTCACGCGCGACGGCCGGCACATGGCGCTATTCGTGGCCGATCATTTCGCGCGGGCGACGAAACGCTCCGGCGCCTGGTGCAGCACGATCCACGGCCAGCGCAACTGGCCCGAGGCGCGCCGCGCGGTGGTGGTCAATGTCTGCAACTTCGCGAAGCCGTCGCCTGGCGCGCCCGCGCTGCTGAGCTATGACGACGCGCGCACGCTGTTCCACGAGTTCGGCCACGCGCTGCACCACATCCTCTCGGACGTCCGTTACGGCTCGATGGCGGGCACGTCCGTGGCCCGTGACTTCGTCGAGCTGCCGAGCCAGCTCTTCGAGCACTGGCTCGAGGTGCCCGAGGTTCTGGAGCGTTTCGCCACCCATGCCGAGACCGGCGCGCCGATGCCGCGCGAGATGCTGGAGAAGATGCTCGAGGCGGCGAATTTCGACACGGGCTTCCAAACGGTGGAATACGTCGCCTCGGCGCTCGTCGACCTGGAGTTTCACGCGGGCGACGCGCCAGCAGATCCGATGGCGCGGCAGGCGGACGTGCTGGGCGGGATCGGGATGCCGCGGGCGATCGGGATGCGCCACGCCACGCCCCATTTCGCCCATGTCTTCGCCGGCGACGGCTATTCGGCGGGCTATTACAGCTACATGTGGTCCGAGGTGATGGACGCCGACGCGTTCGAGGCGTTCCGCGAGGCCGGCGGCCCCTTCGACGCGGAGGTCGCGCGGCGGCTCGAGCGCGAGATCCTCTCGGCCGGCGGGGCGGCGGAGGCGGAGGCGCTCTACACCCGGTTTCGCGGTCGGATGCCGGGCGTCGCCGCCCTGCTGCGGGGCCGGGGGCTTGCCGCGTGACGCGGGCCGGCGCCACGAAAGCGGACCGGGCAAGGCGCCTCGAAGCGCCTTCGCCCGCTCAGAACGGAAGGCGGGCGATGGTGTAGCCTTCGCTCTGCAGAAGGGCGAGGACGCCGGCCTCGCCGAAGAGATGGGCCGCACCGAAGGCGAGGAGGAGCCTGTCGCCCTCGGCCGCCTCGATCACGTCGATCCACGCCCTGTTGCGCTCGTCTAGAAGCCGTGTCTCCATCTCGGCGAAAACGGCGTCGATCTCCTCGGCGGGAAGGTCGAGCGTGCGCCGCGCCACCACCCGCGCCATCTGCCAGCCCTCGGCGTGGGTCTCGTCGAAATAGGCTTCGATGGTGGTGGTGAAGGCGTCCTCGGTCGCCTCGGCGGGCATCATGCCGAGCAGCAGCATCTTCACCTGCTCCTCGAGCGGAGCCTGGCCGAAAAGCGCGAAGAGCGTGTCGACCGGTTCGAGCGAGCGCACCGGTACGCCCCCGGCCCGGGCCGCCTCGATCACGCGGTGGTCGAGGCCGCGCGCGCCCGCGACGATTTCGGGCATGGCGCAAGGCGGGATCGCGAGCTGGAGCGAGAGGTACCAGGGCTGCATCCGCGCCGCCATCGCGGGCGGCAATCCGCGCGCCCGGATCGCGTCCGACAGGGTCTGCCAGGTCGCGTCGTCCATGAACCCCGGAAGCGTCTCGGTGCCCGGCAGCAGCAGGCGCCCCGGGTCGGCCGCGATCTCCGACTGGAGCGCGGCCTCGTCCTCGTCCGACAGCTCGACCAGCACGAGATCGGCCGCCGCCACGGCGGGGGCGAGTCGTTCCATCACCGGATCGAGCCGGGGGTCGGACAGGTGGATCGTGCCCACGATGTCGATCACCCGCGCGCCGCGGGTGGCGCGCCACCGGTTGCCTTCGGGGTAGGGGGTGGCCGCGACGGCGCTGGCGAGCGCGGCGCGGTCTTCCGGCGAAAGTGTGCCGCGCAAGTCCTCGCCTGCGCAGCGCGCCGAGGCGGCGCCGGCGCTGAAGAGCACGAGAAGAAGGCTTGCAAGAAGGCGTGTCATGATCGGGTCGGCCGCTGTTGTTGCATCCT
Source organism: Rhodosalinus sp. 5P4 (assembly GCF_041365695.1). NCBI lineage: Bacteria > Pseudomonadati > Pseudomonadota > Alphaproteobacteria > Rhodobacterales > Paracoccaceae > Rhodosalinus > Rhodosalinus sp. 5P4. The sequence continues at coordinate 121,773 of NZ_JBGFSJ010000004.1, read as the reverse complement.
GCTCATGTCCCGGATACCCGCCCCGCGGACCGGCGACAACGGCGCCCGGCGTCGCGATGACAAAACCGCGAGGGGGTCGTGAAGAATCCTGCCGGCCCAGGATTGACAGCGCCCGGGCTTGTGTCTATTTCCCGGCTGCTAGCACTCGGGATAGACGAGTGCTAACGCCCCAAGCGAGGGGTAACCGTAACTTTGAGCCAAGGAGACTCAAGGATGGCATTCAAACCGCTTCATGACCGCGTGCTCGTCCGCCGCGTGGAAAGCGACGAAAAGACGGCCGGTGGCCTGATCATTCCCGACAGCGCCAAGGAAAAGCCGCAGGAAGGCGTCGTTGTCGCCGCCGGTGCCGGCGCGCGGGACGACGATGGCGACCGGATCGCCATGGACGTCAAGGAAGGCGATCACATCCTGTTCGGCAAGTGGTCGGGCACCGAGGTGACGATCGATGGCGAGGAACTGCTCATCATGAAAGAGAGCGACATCCTCGGCATCATCGAGGGCAAGTCCGAAGCGAAGGCCGCCTGAGCCACCATCCCGCCCCTGTCTGACTGACAACCGAATACTGGGAGAAGCACACATGTCTGCAAAAGACGTGAAATTCGACACGAATGCCCGCGACAAGATGCTCAAGGGCGTGAACGTCCTCGCCGACGCCGTGAAGGTGACCCTCGGTCCGAAGGGCCGTAACGTGGTGATCGAAAAGTCCTTCGGCGCCCCGCGCATCACCAAGGACGGCGTCACCGTCGCCAAGGAGATCGAGCTCGAGGACAAGTTCGAGAACATGGGCGCGCAGATGGTCAAGGAAGTGGCCTCGCGCACCAATGACGAAGCCGGCGACGGCACCACCACGGCCACTGTTCTGGCCCAGGCCATCGTCAAGGAAGGCATGAAGGCGGTCGCCGCCGGCATGAACCCGATGGACCTCAAGCGCGGCATCGACCTCGCTGTCGAGAAGGTCGTGGCGCACATCAAGAGCGCCGCCCGCAAGGTCGAGAACTCCGATGAGGTCGCGCAGGTCGGCACCATTTCGGCCAACGGCGAGGCCGAGATCGGCCGCCAGATCGCCGACGCGATGCAGAAGGTCGGCAACGAGGGCGTCATCACCGTCGAGGAGAACAAGGGCCTCGAGACCGAGACGGACGTGGTCGAGGGCATGCAGTTCGATCGCGGCTATCTCTCGCCCTACTTCGTGACGAACTCCGAGAAGATGATCGCGGAGCTCGACGACTGCCTCATCCTGCTGCACGAGAAGAAGCTCTCGTCGCTCCAGCCGATGGTGCCGCTGCTCGAGCAGGTGATCCAGTCGCAGAAGCCGCTCCTCATCATCGCCGAGGACGTGGAAGGCGAGGCGCTGGCCACGCTCGTGGTCAACAAGCTGCGCGGCGGCCTGAAGATCGCGGCCGTCAAGGCGCCCGGCTTCGGCGATCGCCGCAAGGCCATGCTGCAGGACATCGCGATCCTGACCGGCGGCCAGGTGATCTCGGAAGATCTCGGCATGAAGCTCGAGAACGTCACGATGGACATGCTCGGCTCGGCCAAGACGGTCAACATCACCAAGGACGAGACCACCATCGTCGACGGCCACGGCGAGAAGTCCGAGATCGAGGCCCGCGTCACCCAGATCCGTCAGCAGATCGAGGAGACCACCTCGGACTACGACCGCGAGAAGCTGCAGGAGCGGGTGGCCAAGCTCGCCGGCGGCGTGGCGGTCATCCGCGTGGGCGGCATGACCGAGGTCGAGGTGAAGGAGCGCAAGGACCGCGTCGACGACGCGCTGAACGCGACCCGCGCCGCGGTGCAGGAAGGCATCGTCGTGGGTGGGGGCGTGTCCCTCGTTCAGGGCGCCAAGTCGCTCGAGGGCGTCACCGGCGCGAACCCCGACCAGAATGCCGGGATCGCGATCGTGCGCCGCGCGCTCGAAGCGCCGCTGCGCCAGATCGCGGAGAACGCGGGCGTCGACGGCTCGGTCGTAGCGGGCAAGATCCGCGAGACCGACGACCTCAAGTTCGGCTACAACGCCCAGACCGACGAGTACGGCGACATGTTCAAGTTCGGCGTCATCGACCCTGCGAAGGTCGTCCGCACCGCGCTTCAGGATGCCGGATCCGTGGCAGGTCTGCTGATCACCACCGAGGCGATGGTGGCCGACAAGCCGCAGAAGGAAGGTGCCGGCGCCGGTGGCGGCGGTGGCATGCCCGACATGGGCGGCATGATGTAAGCTTCCGGGCAACCGGAAACGCAAGGGGAGGGGCCGCCGGCGTGCGGCCCCTTTTCCGTTGGGCGGGATCGTTGATGCGACGCATTTCCGCCGGCCCGTCTCTGGCCTAGCCTCCGGGCGAACGCCGAATCGGGGAGAGGTCCATGCGCCGCCATCTGATCATTCTGACCCTGTGGCTCTGCGCCGCGGCGGGGGCCGCCCCGGCCGCCGATGTGGGGCTCGACATTGCCGGCGACCGGTTCCGCGCCGCGGCCGTGGCGGTTCACGAAGGCGCGCCGGCCGACGACGTGCTGATGGCGGGCGAGGCGGTGCGCGTTCTGGCCGACGTGGCGGGCGACGCGCTCCTGGCCGCGCGGCGGCTCGACATCGACGCCCCCGTGGCGGGCGATCTCTATGCCGCGGCGATGGATGTCGCGGTGCGCGCGGCCGTGGGCGGCGATGCCACGGTCTTCGGCTACGACGTGACGCTCGGCGCGGTCGGGGGCGATCTGCGTGCCTCTGGCGCGCGGGTGTCGCTTCTGGGCGATGTCGGCGGCTACGCGCTCGTCGCCGCGGACGACCTGCGCGTGGAGGGCGTGATCTCGGGCCCCGCGCACCTCAGCGCCAAGGATGCGAGTTTCGGGCCGGGCGCGCGCATAGACGGCCCGCTGGTGCTTTACGAGAGCCGCCCGGGGCGGATCCGGGTGCCCGAAAGCGTCGCCCCCGAGGACCGGATCGAGCGCCGCACCCGGTCCGAGTTCGAGGCCGAAACCCGCCCGATCCGGGGCCCCACGCTGGGCGAGGTCGTAGCGGGCTTCCTGATTGGCGTGGCCGCGGTGGCGCTTCTTGCCACGCTGGCCGCGGCGCTCGCGCCCGCGACGATGGCGGCGCTGCGCGCGCGCATCCTCGCCCGGCCCTTCGCATCGCTCTGGCAGGGGTTTCTGGCGCAGTCGGTGCTGATCGGCGGCGGGCTGGTCGTCGCGCTGACGCTGATCGGGCTGCTGGTCACGCCGGTCGCGTTCCTCGTCGCGGTGCTGGGCGGGGTCGCTGGCTATGTCGTCGGCGCCTATGCCCTCGGCGTCGGGCTTCTCGGGGCCGCGGGCCGGTCCGAGCCCGCGACGCTTCTCCAGCGCGCGCTCGCCGCGTCGACGGGGGCGGTGGTGGCCGCGCTCGTCGGGCTCATCCCGTTCGTGGGCTGGCTCTTCGTGCTGGCGCTCGCGCTCACCGGCGCGGGGGCGATCGCCGCGCGGATCGTCGGGCCGCGCTTCTTCGCTGCGCCGGCCGGCTAGCGGCAGATCGTCTCCAGCGGGTCGTAAAGCCCCCGCGCGTCGCCCCAGGCGGCCTCGGGCAGGCTGTCGGGCTTGTAGCGCAGGCCGGCCATCTCCGCGCGCGTGACGAAGCGGCGCTCCGTCACGATCCCCTCGGGATCGCGCCAGTCGGACGCGAGCGTGCCGGACAGAAGCCGGCAGCGGAAGAAGACCTCGACCTGGTGATAGCCGCTTTCGGGGTCGTGGAACTCGTTGACGAGGCAGGGCGGGCCGACCGAGACGGCGAGACCCGTCTCCTCGTGCACCTCCCGGCGCAGCGTGGCGGTGAGCGCCTCGCCGCGCGAGACGCCCCCGCCCGGCGCGGCCCAGAGGTCGGACTGCCCCGAGGGCCAGGCGTTCACGAGCAGAAGTCGGTCCTCGTGCAGCACGATCGCGCGCACGGCAAGGCGGGGCGAGGGATCGGTCATGGCGCGCGCTCTCCGGTACGGTCGGGGCTTTCCTAGCCGCGGGCGGGCGCATATCTCAAGCGACATGCCGTTATCGCACACCCCTTCACGCCAGCCCGGGGGCCGGCCATGAGTCTCGCGCTCACGCTTCACGGGGCGGAGGTGCTGTGGCCGGACGGCGCGGGGCCCGGACCCGTCGGCATCGCGGGCGGGCGGATCGCGCCGCCGGGGCCGGGGCGGCAGGTGGATCTCTCGGGCTATCTTGTCCTTCCGGGCATCGTGGACGCCCACGGCGACGGGTTCGAGCGGCACCTCGCGCCGCGCCGCGGCGCGATGCGCGACCTGGGTGCGGGGCTCGCCGCCGCGGAGGCGGAGCTTGCCGCGAACGGGATCACCACGGCCGTGCTGGCGCAGTTCTACAGCTGGGAGGGCGGGCTGCGCGGCCCGGACTTCGCCGCCCGCGTGCTCGAGGGCTGGTCGGCGCGACGCGGCAGCGGGACGGATCTGCGCATCCAGCTTCGCTTCGAGACGCACATGCTGGACGACTATCCCGCCTTCGAGGCGCTCGTGGCGCGACACGGGGCAGGCTACGTCGTCTTCAACGATCACTTGCCCCACGATCGGCTTTCCCAGGGGCGCAGGCCGTCGCGCCTGACGGGCCAGGCCTTGAAGTCGGGCCGCTCGCCCGAGGCGCATCTCGCCATCATGGAGGCGCTGCACGCCCGGCAGGCGGAGGTGCCCCAGGCGCTTGCCGGCCTTGCGCAAAGGCTTTCGGCACGCGGCGTGCGGCTGGGCAGCCACGACGACCGCACGGCCGCCGACCGGGCCTTCTGGCGCGGGATCGGCGTGCGGATCGCCGAGTTCCCGGAAACGCGGGAAGCGGCCCTCGCCGCCATCGAGGCGGGCGACCGGGTGGTGATGGGCGCGCCCAACGTGATGCGGGGCGGCTCCCACAACGGCAACGTGCCCGCCGGGGCGCTGGTGGACGAAGGTCTCGTGACGGCGCTCGCCTCCGATTACCACTTCCCGTCCCTGCGCGCCGCGGCTCTGGCGCTCGCCGAACCCATGGGGCTCGCTGCGGCTTGGCGCCTCGTCTCCGAAGGGCCGGCAGGGCTTCTGGGGCTTGCAGACCGGGGCCGCATCGCACCTGGGCTGCGCGCCGACCTCGTCGTGCTGGAGCGCGAGACGGGCCGCGTGGCCGCGACCTTCGCCGGCGGCGCGCTGACCTTCATGGGCGGCCCCGTGGCGGCGCGTTTCCTCGACTGAGCCGCGCCCGTCAGCGCCCCTGCGCCGGGCCGGTGACGCGGTTGACATGGCCCATCTTGCGCCCTGGCCGCGCCTCGGCCTTGCCGTAGAGGTTGAGGCTCGCCGCCGGGTCCTGCGCGATCTCGGGCACGCGGGCCACATCGTCGCCGATCAGGTTCTCCATGTCCACGTCGGAATGGCGCGAGCCGTCGCCCAGAGGCCAGCCGGCCACGGCGCGGATGTGCTGTTCGAACTGGTCCACCGCACAGCCCGCCTGCGTCCAGTGGCCGGAGTTGTGCACCCGGGGCGCGATCTCGTTCACGAGGAGCCCGTCGGGCGTGACGAAAAGTTCCACGCCCATCACGCCCACGTAGCGGAGCTTGTTCAGGATCCTGCCCGCCAGAAGCGCGGCGTCGGCGCGCTGGGCGGCGCTCAGCCGCGCGGGGACGCGCGTGGTGCGCAGGATGCCTTCGCGGTGGACGTTCTCGCCGGGATCATAGGCTACGACCTCGCCCGAAAGCCCACGCGCGGCGATCACCGAGACCTCTTGCGAGAACGTGACGAATCCTTCGAGGATCGCCGGCGCGCCCCGCATCGCGGCGAGCGCCGCCTCCGCGTCATCGGGCCGGTCGATCCGGGCCTGGCCCTTGCCGTCGTAGCCCAGGCGCCGCGTCTTGAGGATCGCGGGCAGCCCGATCTCCGCCATCGCCTCGGCGAGGTCCTCGGCGTCATCCACCGCCGCGAAGGGCGCCGTGGCGAGGCCGAGATCCGACAGGAACGCCTTTTCCACCAGCCGGTCCTGGCTGACCCTCAGCGCGCGCCGGTCGGGCCGCACCGGGCGAAGCGGGTCCAGCACGTCGAGCGCCGCGGCGGGCACGTTCTCGAACTCCAGCGTGATGGCATCCACCGTCTCGGCAAAGGCGGAAAGGGCGCCCGTATCCTCCCACGCGGCCGTGGTCACGGCATGGGCCACGTCGCCCGCGGGCGGGGCGGGGGCGGGATCGTAGATGTGGCAACGATAGCAGAGCCGCGCGGCGGCCACCGAGAGCATCCGGCCAAGCTGCCCGCCGCCAAGGATGCCGATCACGGATCCGGGGGCGAGCGGCTCAGTCATCCTGCGGCTCCTCGGGGATGGAGGCGGTCAGATCGGCGCGCCAGCGCGCCACGCGTTCGGCCAGCGCCGAGTCGGAAAGGGCCAGGATCTGCGCAGCGAGAAGCCCGGCATTGGCCGCGCCCGCCGCGCCGATCGCCATCGTGGCCACCGGATAGCCGCGGGGCATCTGCACGATGGAATAGAGGCTGTCCACGCCCGCGAGCGCCCGGGTCTGCACCGGCACGCCGATCACCGGAAGCTCCGTCTTGGAGGCCATCATGCCCGGCAGATGCGCCGCGCCGCCCGCGCCGGCCACGATCACCTTCAGCCCGCGCCCCGCGGCCTCGCGCCCGTAGGCCCAGAGCCGGTCGGGCGTACGGTGGGCGGAGACGATGCGCGTCTCGTGGCCCACGCCGAGCGCGTCGAGGATGTCCGCCGCCTCGCGCATGGTCGGCCAGTCGGACTGGCTGCCCATGATGATACCCACCTGCGTCTCGGCCATGCGCCGCCTCCTCGGCTTCGGGAAGCGGCACTATAACTTCGGGCGCGGCCTACGCAATGATGTCCGGGAGCAGTCTGTCCGCGATGTAGGAGATCCGGTCCTTGAGCTGGAGCTTCTTGCGCTTGAGCCGCTGCAGGGTGAGCTGGTCACCGGTCCCCTTCTCGGACAGCGCGGAGATCGCGTCGTCGAGGTCGCGGTGCTCGCGGCGGAGAACCTCGAGCTCGACGCGCAGAACCTCCTCGGTCTGCATGGACAGGTCACTGGGCGCGTTCATCGGGCACCTCGTTCTTCTTGACAGGGAAGCAACATACCAAACCCGGGGCGATGCCGCAAAGGTCTTGCCGCCCGTGGGTGGCACCCCCATATTTCCCTCAGACGGTCGCCGCCACGGGGCCGTTCCACATGACTGTCGCTTTCGTGAAGGACGTGTCGATGACGAAGATGAGTTTGGGGACCTATCCCCACATGCTGGGGTTCGAGCAGCTGGAGCGCCTGCTGGAGCGCACGGCGAAGACCGGCAATGACGGTTATCCCCCCTACAACATCGAGCAGACCTCCGAGCACTCCTACCGGATCACGCTCGCGGTTGCCGGGTTCACACCGGATCAGCTTTCGATCACGGTGGAGGACAACCAGCTCGTGATCCGCGGGCGCCAGGAGGAAGACGCGGAGCCGCGGGTCTTCCTGCATCGCGGGATCGCCACCCGCCAGTTCACGCGAAGTTTCGTTCTCGCGGACGGTGTCGAGGTGGGCGAAGCGGTGATGGAAAACGGGCTTTTGCACGTGGACCTGGCGCGCGCCCGGCCGGAAACCGTGGTGCAGACCATCGAGATCAAGACAGGGGGAAGCAGATGAATACCAAGTTCGATTTCGCAGAGGCCGGCGAACGGCCGATCGTCTATGTGCGCTCGGTCAAGGTGGCCGAGCTGCCGGAGGAGCTGCGCGAGCAGGCCGAGGGGCTCGAGACGCTCTACGCCGTGTGCAACATGGAAGGTGAGCGCCTCGCGCTAGTGCAGGACCGCGACATGGCCTTCGTGCTGGCCCGGCAGAACGACCTCGCCCCGGTGACGGTGCACTGACACTGCGCCGCCCGCGTCAGCGGGGCGGCCAGATCCCGTAACGGCGATGGATGAGCCGCGCGCAGGCGTCATTCGCCTGCGCGCGGCTCAATCCGTTGACGTGGCTGTCTTGCAGCTCCGGGCCTGGCAGGTCGCGCGGCGCGCAGGCGGCCCGCGCGGCGGGGCGCGACCGAACGGCGAGACCCGCGCGGGCGTAATGGCCCGAAAGCCATATGTCGTCGACCGGCCAGGCCGCGTCGGGAATGTCGAAGGCGTCCCCGTGCAGCATTTCCGGCCGGATCGCCACGCCGGCGAAGCCCTGCGCGATGTCGGTTTCGCCCGCGGCGGGGCGATCCGCACGCCGGCGCAGCGCGGTCACGGAGAACCCCGCGCCGGCCAGCACGGCCTCTTCCGGCCCCTCGGCGAGCGCGGCAAGCCATCCCGGCCCGTAGATCCAGTCGTCGTCGCAGTAGACGAGCCGCGCGCCTTGCCCTTCGAGGGCCCGCGCCGCCGCGAGCGCCTTGGTGGCGGGGCCGAAATCCTCGTCCGACCAGACGACCTCGACCCCGTCGGGCAGCGGGGGCAGGGCCACCGGCCCCGGAAAGCGCCGGTAGCGTCGCGGCAGGCACAGCAACACCCGGTCGGGCCGCGGAAATTGTCCCTGGATCGAGGCGAGCGTCGCCCCGATCCGCGGCAGGCGCGGCGGGATCGAGGTGAGCGAGACGGCGAGCATGCGCCCCGGTCAGCCCGCGATCAGACCCATGGATTCGAGCTTGAGCAGCACCTGGTGGGCGCAGTTGTCCACTTCGACGCCTTCGGTGTTCACGCGTAGCTCGGGCGCTTCGGGCTCGTCATAGGGGTCCGAGATGCCGGTGAACTCCTTGATCTTGCCCTCGCGGGCCAGCCTGTAGAGACCCTTGCGGTCGCGCCGTTCGCATTCCTCGAGGCTGGTGGCGACATGCACCTCGACGAAGGCACCGTACTGCTCGATCTCCTCGCGCACGGCGCGCCGGGTGGCGGCGTAGGGCGCGATGGGCGCGCAGATCGCGATGCCGCCGTTCTTGGTGATCTCGGAGGCGACGAAGCCGATCCGGCGGATGTTTAGGTCGCGGTGCTCCTTCGAGAAGCCGAGCTCGGACGACAGGTTCTTGCGCACCACGTCACCGTCGAGAAGCGTGACGGGCCGGTCGCCCATCTCCATCAGCTTGATCATCAGCGCGTTGGCGATGGTGGACTTGCCCGAGCCCGAGAGGCCGGTGAAGAACACGGTGAAACCCTGCTGGCTGCGCGGCGGGTAGCGGCGGCGCAGTTCGCCGACCACCTCGGGGAAGGAGAACCAGTCGGGGATCTCCAGCCCCTCCCGCAGACGCCGGCGCAATTCCGTGCCCGAGATGTTGAGGACCGTCGCGCCCTCCTCGATCTCGTCGGCGGCCTCGTACTGCGCGCGGTCCTGCACATAGACCATCTGCTTGAAGTCGACCATTTCGAGACCGATCTCCGCCTGGTGCTCGCGGAAGAGGTCCTGCGCGTCGTAGGGGCCGTAGAAGTCGTCTCCGGCGCTGTTCTTGCCCGGCCCCGCGTGATCGCGGCCGACGATCATGTGGGTGCAGCCATGGTTGCGCCGGATGATCCCGTGCCAGACCGCCTCGCGCGGGCCCGCCATGCGCATGGCGAGGTTCAGAAGGCTCATCGTGGTGGTGGCGGCCGGGTACTTGTCGAGCACGGCCTCGTAGCAGCGCACGCGCGTGAAATGATCCACGTCGCCAGGTTTCGTCATGCCGACGACCGGGTGGATGAGCAGGTTCGCCTGCGCCTCGCGCGCGGCGCGGAAGGTCAGTTCCTGGTGCGCGCGGTGCAGCGGGTTGCGCGTCTGGAAGGCGACGACGCGGCGCCAGCCCAGCTTGCGGAAGAGCGCGCGCAGTTCGTTCGGCGTGTCGCGGCGCGCCTTGAAGTCGTAGTGCACCGGCGGCTGGATGCCGGTCACGGGCCCGCCAAGGTAGACCGGGCCGGCGCTGTTGTGCAGGTAGTTGACGGCCGGATGCGCGATGTCGTCGGCGCCGAACACGCGTGCCGCCTCGCGGGCCTTGTCGGGCGTCCACTTGTCGGTGACGGTCATGGTGGCGAGGATCACGCCCTCCTGGTCGCGGAGCGCGATGTCCTGCCCGGGCTCGACGCCCTCGGCGAAGCCGGACGAGACGTCGAGCGTGATCGGCATCGGCCAGAGCGTTCCGTCGGCCAGCCGCATCCGCTCCACCACGCTGTCGTAATCCGCCTGCGACAGGAACCCCTTGAGCGGCGAGAAGCCGCCGTTCATCAGCAGCTCCAGGTCGCAGACCTGCCGCGGGGTGAGGTCCCAGCTCGGCAGTTCGCCCGCCTCGATCTTCAGCTTCTGGGCCGACTCGTGGGAGACGAAGAGTTCTGGGATCGGGGCGAGGTTGGGACTCATCATGGCTGTCTCACGAAATGGCTGAAGGTGGCGAATGGAAACGGGCGCCCGGCGCGCGGGCTCGCGCAGTCGCTAGACCGTTCGCCCCGCCGGGCGCAACCCGAGGGAACACAGCGGCCGTGCGGAAGCGGCGGAAAGATGCCATTTTGCCGAGGAAGAGGGTCAGCCGGCCTGTTCGAGGATCCGCTCCTCCGCGTCCAGCGTGGCGATATACTTCTCGGCATCGAGCGCCGCCATGCAGCCCATGCCCGCGCTCGTTACCGCCTGGCGGTAGACGTGGTCGGTGATGTCGCCCGCGGCGAAGACACCGGGAATCGATGTCCGGGTGGAGCCGGGCTCGACCTTGACGTAGCCGCCATGGTGGGTTTCCAGCACGTCCTTGACGAGCTCGTTGGAGGGCGCGTGGCCGATGGCGATGAAGACGCCCTTGCACGGGATCTCGGTGATCTCTCCGGTCTGGACGTGTTTCACCCGCACGCCCTCGACGCCGAGCGGATCCTCGCTGCCCACGACCTCGTCCAGCGTGTGGAACCACAGCGTCTCGATCTTGGGGTTCCGGAACAGCCGGTCCTGCAGGATCTTCTCCGCCCTCAACTCGTCGCGGCGGTGGATCAGCGTGACCTTGGAGGCGAAATTGGTGAGAAAGAGCGCCTCCTCCACGGCCGTGTTGCCCCCGCCGACCACGACGATCTCCTGCCCGCGGTAGAAGAAGCCGTCGCAGGTCGCGCAGGCGGAGACGCCGAAACCCTTGAACTTGTCCTCGGACGGCAGGCCAAGCCATTTCGCGCGCGCGCCCGTGGCCAGGATCACCGCGTCGCAGGTCCAGATCGCGCCGCTGTCGCAAGCCGCGGTGAAGGGGCGCGTGGACAGGTCGAGGTCTGCGACGATGTCCGACACGATCTCGCAGCCCATTTCCCTGGCGTGGGCTTCCATTCGCACCATCAGATCCGGGCCCTGCACCTCGGTGTCGCCCGGCCAGTTCTCGACCTCGGTCGTGGTGGTGAGTTGCCCGCCGGGCTCGATCCCCTGGATCAGCACGGGTTCCAGCATGGCCCGCGCGGCATAGACGGCGGCGGTGTATCCGGCGGGGCCGGATCCGATGATCAGAACCTTGACGTGGCGTGTTTTGGACATTCGGGGATCCTCGCGCAATATGACCGCGGTGTTTCTTCGGGTATATCGCCGCGGCGCCGGGTCGGAAACCCCCGCGCGGTGCGGCCAACGGCCCGGCACATACCGTCGGGACCGGCCGGGCCGTTTTAACAATCTTGCGCCTGATTGAAACAATATTGCGCACGAGCGGCGGGCTGTTATAACAACCGCGAATACGAGGGAGGCAGCGATGCCCGGGACGCGGCTCGACCCGATCGACAGGAAGATTCTCGCCGAATTGCAGGCCGACGGCCGGATGACGAACGTGGAACTCGCGCGCCGCGTGGGCATCTCGGCGCCGCCCTGCCTGCGCCGGGTCCGCACGCTGGAAGAGCAGGGCTATATCCGTGGCTACCATGCCCGGGTCGATGCGCGCGAACTGGGATTCGAGGTGCAGGTCTTCGCGATGGTCGGGCTGCAAAGCCAGGCCGAGGCCGATCTCGTCGCCTTCGAGGACCAGTGCCGGGCCTGGCCCCTCGTGCGGCAGTGCCACATGCTGAACGGCGAGGTGGATTTCATCCTGAAATGCGTGGCACCCGATCTCTCCACCTTCCAGAGCTTCCTCACCGGGGAGCTGACGGCGGCCCCCAACGTGGCGAGCGTGCGCACCTCGCTGGTGATCCGCGTGTCGAAGGACGACCCCGGCGTGCCCTTCGACGTGCTGGAGGAGCGGCTGGGCCGCAGCGCCTGAGCGGCAGCTCAGGCTTCCTTCAGGTGCTCCATCGTCTCGCGCGACAGGCGCGGACAGGCCAGCGGTCCGAAATCGTCGAACGTCTCGACATGGCCGAAGAGCGACAGGAAAAGCGCCTGCATGTTCGGCCCCAGCCCCTGCCGCGCCTGCGTGCCGGGGTGAAAACTCTCCACCTCCAGCCCGCCGGCATAGATGACCGCATGGCGGGCGAGCGCGATGTGATAGAGCCGCACGGGGCTGGGCGGCGCGATCTCGATCACGCTGGCCCCGTCGACGAACTCGTTCACCCGGCTGAGCACCCGCAGGGCGCCGCCGGGCGCCGCGCCGAGGCGGGGTTGCGTGTGCAGCAGCCGCGCTGCTGGGCCCGCGAGCACGTCGGGTGACGGCCGTCCCAGGCCGAACGCGTCGGCGGTCACGCGGCTGAGCGCGCCCGCGCCGGGGGCGAGCAGGGTGGACCCGATCCAGACGAGCGTTTCCGTGCCCCCGCCGGCGCATGGCAGCCGGTCGCCGGGAATCAGGTCCTCCACCGCGACGGGTCCCGCCTCGGTCCGGATCAGCGTGCCGCGCGCGAAGGCGCCGACCGCGTCCAGGAAAAGGGGCGTGTCGGGCACGGCATGCTGCGTCTCGCGCACGCTGCCGTCGGGAAGACGGCAGGCGACCTGAATCCGGCGCGTCCGGGAAGGCGCAGGCTGGTCTCGCCCGTGCGTCTCGGCAAGCCGGCCGTGCAGGGCCGGCAGCTTTGTGGTCGTCGCGGCCGCGCGGTCCGCGCGGCCCAGGGGGCTTTTCATGCGATCACCCGAAAGGTTGGTCACATCCGCGCCGGCCCCCACCGGCGACGACAGAAGGACTGATCCAAGATTTAATATTACGTTCACGAAAGTGCGGGCCGAGCGGGTCACTTGTCAACGCGACCGGACCGAATGGCGCGTCGCCAGAGCCAATGCAGCGCGCGGTCGGGTCATTGTTCGGCCGGCGTCGACCGACCGGCGCGTCGGGCCCCGCGGCTCGGGGCCCTTGGCGAATCGGCCGCCGCGATCAGGCGCGCGCCCGAAGAGGCTGGCGCCGCGCGATGAAGGCGGCGCGGCGCGCGCCACGCTGCCACGGCGGCGCGATGGAGTCCGCCCGCGCGATGCGGATCGCCGAGCGGAGAAAGCGGATGCGATCGGTCATGGGGTCTCCTTCGTCCGTTGCTGGCCGGGGCGCACCGTCGATCACGACGCGCAACGCCAAGGCTGGACCCGCAATCCGGCGCTTCCGCGGCCACAAGCGGGAAACAACCGGACGTGTCCGCCATACTCGCGGCAGAGGTGGCCGGAACCAGGCGCTGTCGCCCAAGAGACTGCAGGTGAACAATAATCAAGGGATTCACTGCGACAACGACGGGCAGCGCTGAGCATTGTTTCCGTGAATTGCGGCGAGATTGCGGCGCGATTAGAGACGGATCGCCGACAACAGCCGGCCGTAATCCGCCTCTGCCGCATGGGTGCTGCGGCGGTAGGAATAGAACCGTGCGGGGTCGCTGTAGGTGCAGTGGCGCGTCCAGTCCGCCTGACCGACACCCGCGTCGCGAAGCCGCATGAGCCCGTATCCCACGAGGTCGAAATGGGGCCGCCCGTTCGTGCCGCCGGCGAAGAAGCGCGCGTTCGCCGGATCGTCGTCGAGAAAGCTTTCGAGGAATTCCGGCCCGACCTCGTAGGCCGCCTGGCTGATCGCGGGGCCGATCGCCGCCGCGATGCGCCTGCGCTGCGCGCCGAGCGCCTCCATCGCGTCGATGGTCGCCTCCAGAACGCCCGCCCGGGCGCCGCGCCAGCCGGCATGGGCGGCGCCGATCACGTGGGCCTCGGCGTCCGCCATCAGAACCGGCATGCAGTCGGCGGTCAGCACGCCGAGCGCGAGTCCCGGCGTCGCGGTGACCAGCCCGTCGATGCGCGGCTTCTGCAGGAACGGCCCTGTGACATGGGTCACCTCGGCGGAATGGACCTGATGCGCCGTCAATAGCCGGTCCGCGTCGACCTCCAGCGCATCGGCCGCGCGGATCCGGTTCACCTGGACCGCCTGCGACTGGTCGGAGGACCCGGGCCCGCAGTTCAGGCCCTCGAACACGCCGGAGGAGGCGCCGCCCCGCCGCGTGAAGAACCCGTGGCGGCAGGCGGACAGCGACCGGGCGGTGATGATCTCCAGCGTCATGGGTCCACTCCCGGGGGCGGCGGCGTCCCCTCCGGATGGAAGGCGAGGCATTGGAACAGCGTTCCCATTTCGTCGGGGTGCGTCAACCGGCGATGGGCGGTGACATGGCTTTCGAGCGCCGGACCCGACAGTCCGCGGGCGAGCGTCTGCGCGCGCGCCGTGATGCCCAGACGTTCGAGAAAAACGCCCTGCGGCGTCAGCCGCGACCGGGCCGAGGGCGTCGCCCGCGCCAGTTCCGCGAAATCCACATGGGCGGTGAGGTCGGCCTCTCCCGGCGCCTGCAGCGGATCGGCGTAGCTGTGTCCGCGCACGGCCTGGAGCGTGTCGCCTCTGCCGCCCCAGCCGCCGTAGTCGAGGATGAGCGCGGCGCCCCCGAAGGTCTGGATCCGCCGGCCGATCGCGGCCGCGATCGCCGGGGCGGCAGGGCGGATCTCGACGAGGTCGCCGTCCGCGGTATCGGCCAGGCGGCCGGCGAGCTCAGGCTGGGGCGCGGGCCCCGCGAGGCCCATCGCCAGCCGTCCGTCCCGCGCGCCGACGCGCCTTTCGCGCCATAGATCGCCCGCGCGCTGGAATTGCCGGATCGGCAGGGCATCGAAGAACTCGTTCGCCACCAGGAAAAGCGGCGCGTCGGGCAGGGCGCCGGCTGTGTCGTGCCAGCTGACGGCGTGGCCTTCCAGCGCGTCGCGCTGGCGCGCGCGCAGCGCCGGGGAGGCTTCGACGAGGTGCACCCGCGCCGCGTCGAGACATCCGGGCACCGCGCGCAGCGCCCGGATCGCGTCGGCCATCAGCGTGCCGCGGCCGGGCCCCAGCTCGGCCAGGGTGAAGGGCGCCGGGCGCCCCTGCTCCAGCCAGGCCTGGCCCAGGGCGAGGCCCAGGAGTTCGCCGAACATCTGGCTGATCTCGGGGGCGGTGGTGAAGTCGCCCGCCCGGCCCAGCGGGTCGCGGGTGGCGTAATAGCCGTGTTCGGGGTCGAGCAGGCACTCCGCCATGTAGTCGGCGACCGAGATCGGCCCGTCGGCGGCGATCCGCGCGAGCAGCCGGGCCTCGAGCGCGCTCATGTGGGGGCCGCCCGCCCCCGCCTGAGCGCCCAGACCACCAGCGCCAGCCCCACCGCGATCATCGGCAGCGATAGAAGCTGGCCCATGGTGAGGCCGTAGCCCGACAGATGCAGCGCGAGCCCGCTCGGATTGCCCTCCGAGATGAATTGCGGGTCGGGCTGGCGCACGAACTCGACGAGGCCGCGACCGATGCCGTAGCCGGCGAGAAAGGTTCCGGTGACGAGCCATGGCGTGCGCAGCGCGCCGCGCCGCCAGACCATCCAGATCAGCAGGATCATGAGCACGAGCCCCTCGAGCGCCGCCTCGTAGAGCTGCGAGGGGTGGCGGTAGCACAGCTCGCCCAGCGGCTGGCCGCAGGACTGCGCGACGGCGCCGGGAAAGGCCACGCCCCAGGGCAGTTCGGTCGGCCGGCCCCAGAGCTCGGCGTTGATGAAGTTGGCGATGCGCCCCAGGAGAAGGCCGGGCGGCGTGGCGAGCGCCATCATGTCGGCGACGCTCGCGATCGGCACGCCGTTGCGGCGGCACCAGATCAGGCCGGCCACGGCGACGCCGAGGAACCCGCCGTGAAAGGCCATGCCGCCCTGCCACAGCATCGGGATTTCCCAAGGGTTCTGAAGATAGTAGTCCGGCCGGTAGAACAGAACGAAGCCGAGCCGCCCGCCGACGATCACGCCGAGGATCACCCAGGTGAGCAGGTCGTCCACCTGTTCCGCGCGCATCGGCGCCGAGCCGCCGGGCCAGAGGCGCGGGCGGTTCACGGCCATCACGGCGAGGCGCCAGCCGATCACGATCCCGGCGATGTAGGCGAGCGCGTACCAGCGCAGCGCGAACTCCATGCCGAAGAGCGTGACGGAGAAAAGCTCCGGGGAAATGTCCGGAAAACGGATCGAGGCCTGCATCATCGTCTCTCTGCCCGGTTTTTCGAGGGCCGGTCAAGCTTGAGCCGGCGGCGTGTGCGCTCCATATAGGAGGGAAGTGTAACGGGGGAGAGACCCATGCAGAGCCGCAACAAGGTGCTGGACGACATCTCGCAGCTCATGACGAACGCCATGGGCGTCGCTCAGGGCGCGCGGGAAGAGGCGCAGACCGCGATGAACTCGATGGTGGATCGCTGGCTCGCCGAGCGCGATTTCGTCACCCGCGAGGAATTCGACGCGGTGCGCGCCATGGCACAGAAGGCGCGCGAGGAGAACGAGGCGCTGCGCGCGCGCATCGAGGCGCTGGAAGCGCGCGCCGGCCGCGCGGAGTGAGCGCTCAGTCGTCGGGGCGCGCCAGCGCGAAGACCTCCTCGACGCGCGCGTAATCGCGGTATCCCAGCCGCGCGAGCGGCCGGTAGGTCGTGACGTCGAAGATCCCGTCGACGAGGCACGCGTCGCGCAGGTGAATGCCTGTCACCTCGCCGAATACGACGAAGTTCGCCTTTCCTTCCAGCTGGACGATTTGCGTCAAGCGGCATTCGAGCGCGGCGGGCGCGGCGGCCACGCGGGCGCAGGCGATGGTGCGGCATTCCTCCCGCTCGAGCCCGGCATGGGCGAATTCGTCCTCGTCGCGGGGCAGCGCCTTCGAGCTGGCGTTCATCGCGTCGCGCAGCGCGTCCGAGACGATGTTCACGCAGAAGACGCCGGTCTCGCGGATGTTGGCCACGCTGTCCTTGGTGTCGCCCTGGTCGGCCTTGGCGGAGGTGGAGGCGAACATCACCTGCGGCGGCACATAGGCCACCGCGTTGAAGAACGAGTAGGGCGCAAGGTTGTCACGGCCCGCCGCGTCGCGGCTCGAGATCCAGCCGATGGGACGGGGCGAGACGATCGCGCCGAACGGGTTGTGGGGCAGGCCGTGGCCCTCCTCGGGACGGTAGAACATGGCGGGATCCTCCTGTTTGCCCCGGTGCTACCCGCGTGCTACGCGCAGCGCCACCGTGAATTCTGTGCGCGGGGGCAGGGGTGTATCGGCTCGAGTGCGAGAAGCCCGGGGATTGGTGGGAGGTCGAGGCGCTCTACGACCTTGCCTTCGGTCCGGGGCGCGAGGGGCTTTCCTCCTACCGGCTGCGCGAGGGCGTGGCGCCGGTGGCCGAGCTCTGCCGCGTGGCGCGCGACGAGGACGGCACGATCGGCGGCGCGATCCGGTACTGGCCGGTGCGCGTGGGCGGGCGGCCCGCGCTGCTTCTGGGCCCGGTGGCGGTGCATCCCACCCACCAGGGCGAGGGGATCGGCGGCGCGCTGATCGCCGACAGCCTGGCCGCGGCGCGCGCGGCGGGCTGGGAACGGGTGATCCTCGTGGGCGACGTGCCCTATTACGGACGCTTCGGCTTCGCCCGGCTCGACGGCGTGGAGATGCCGCCGCCCACCAATCCCGAGCGGGTGCTCGGGGTCGCGCTCGTCTCCGGGGCCTGGGACGGCGTCAGGGGGCGCGTGGGCCGGGACGCTTGAAAGACCGGCGCTCCGACCCGATCTCTTGCAGGCCATGACCGGAAGCCGAGCCATGACCGACACGACCATCGTTCCCGTCGAGATGGGTGCGCGCCTCGATGCGCTCGCGCAGCGCTACGCCCGTGCCGACGGGCCCGCGCTGCGCCTTCTGAACCTTCTGGGCGCGCAGGCCGAAAACCTGCTCGAACGCCTGCCCGACCGCGTGAAGGAGGAGCTCGAGGGCGCCACCGTCCACGCGCTCGCCGCCGCGCTCGCGGCCGCGCAGCGATCGCGCCGCGCGATGCCGGACCAGTCCCCGTGGATGAACACCTCGATCACGACGGCGATGGGGGCCGCGGGCGGCTTCGGCGGGTTGCCCACCGCGCTCGCGGAGCTTCCCTTCACCACCACGGTGCTCTTTCGCGCGATCCTCGCCGAGGCGCATCGGCAGGGCTTCGACCCGGCCGCCGAGAATGTGCGGCGCGAGGCGCTGGAGGTGTTCTCGGCCGCGGGGCCGCTGTCGCATGACGACGGGTCGGAGACCGGGTTCCTCGCCGCGCGGGTGACGCTGACCGGCGCCACCGTGCGGGGCATGATCGCGCGCATCGCCCCGCGCCTGTCCACGGTTCTGGGCCAGAAGCTCGCGGCGCAGACGGTTCCGGTGCTGGGCGCGGCGGCCGGCGCGGCCACGAACTACGCCTATACCCGCTACTACCAGGAGATCGCGGTGGTGCGGTTCGGGCTGATGCGGCTTTCGGAAGAGACGGGTGCCGATCCTGCCCTCCTGACCGAGGAGCTCCGCGTCCGCATGCCCCGGCGCTAGTCCGCCGCCTCCTCCTTCAGCGAGAACCGTATCGGGCCGCGGGCGGTCGTGGGATCCACGGCACGCCCCTTCTGCGTGGCCTTCAGCGGCAGGGATGCCGCGACGCGCCGCACCTCCGGCATGAGCGGCCGCCAGTCCGGGCCGAGCGCGCGGGCAGCCTCGGACGGGCAGAAGCTGTTGCCCGGACCGCGCGCCCGTGCAAGGCGCATGAGTGCCGCGGCGATCTCGGCGTCGCTCACGCGCACGGCGCCGCGCCGGCGCCCCTCGCAGGGATCGCAGGGCCCGGTCCGGGCATGAACGAGGCGACGGGAGATCCGCGACACGCCTGGCGCCGTGCCCCGAACGCTCGGGAGTGCCGCAGACCGTGCATTTCCGAACGTCCGCCGTCCTA
The DNA here is from genome assembly GCF_041365695.1 of Rhodosalinus sp. 5P4. NCBI lineage: Bacteria > Pseudomonadati > Pseudomonadota > Alphaproteobacteria > Rhodobacterales > Paracoccaceae > Rhodosalinus > Rhodosalinus sp. 5P4. The sequence goes on along the minus strand of NZ_JBGFSJ010000004.1, from coordinate 102,811 downwards.
GCCGAGGGCTGCGTCGCAGCGCGCGCAGACGCCCGGATGCGCGTGGCTGCCCACGTCGGGCAGGATCTTCCAGCAGCGTTCGCACTTCTCTCCCTCGGCGCGCTCGAACACGACGCCGATGCCCGGCGCGTCCGGAAGCCGGAACGCTTCCTGCGGCATCGCGTCGGCGGTGAGTTGCACATCCGAGGTGATGCAGATGTCGTCGAAGGCGACCTCGCGAAGCGCGGCCAGCATCTCCGCGTCCTCGACATGCACCACCGGCGCGGCCTCGAGGCTGGCACCGATCGCCTTCTCGGTGCGCTTGACCTCCAGCGCCGCTGTCACCACGCGGCGGGCGCGGCGGACCCTCGCCCATTTCGCGGCGAGCGCCTCGTCGCGCCACGCCGCGGGCGTTTCGGGCATGTCCTCGAGGTGGACGGAGGAGCGCTCGCCCGGGAATCGCTCCAGCCAGACCTCCTCCATCGTGAAGACGAGCACCGGCGCGAGCCAGGTGGTCAGCCGGTGGAACAGCAGGTCGAGCACCGTGCGCGCGGCGCGGCGGCGGGGCGTGTCCCCGTCGCAATAGAGCGCGTCCTTGCGGATGTCGAAGTAGAAGGCCGAGAGCTCCACCGTGCAGAAGTTGAAGACCGCCTGGAAAACGCCCTGGAAGTCGTAGGCGGCATAGCCCTCGCGCACGGTGGCGTCGAGCTCCGCCAGCCGGTGCAGCACCCAGCGCTCCAGCTCGGGCATGTCGGCGGGGTCGGTGCGGTCGGCCTCGGTGAAATGCGCCACGTTGCCCAGCAGAAAGCGCATCGTGTTGCGCAGCCGGCGATAGCTGTCGGCCACGCCCTTCAGGATCTCGGGGCCGATGCGCAGGTCGCCCGTGTAGTCGGATTGCGCCACCCAGAGCCGCAGGATGTCGGCGCCATACTGCTTCGTCACGTCCTCTGGCGCCACGGTGTTGCCGAGCGACTTGGACATCTTGTTGCCCTTCTCGTCGAGCGTGAACCCGTGGGTCAGAACGCCGCGATAGGGGGCGCGGCCGATGGTGCCGCAGGCCTGGAGCATGGAGGAGTGGAACCAGCCGCGGTGCTGGTCCGTGCCCTCGAGGTAGAGGTCGGCCAGCCCGTCGGCGCTGCCGTCCGCCCGGTCGCGCAGAACGAAGGCGTGGGTGGAGCCGGAATCGAACCAGACGTCGAGGATGTCGTCCACCTTCTCCCACTCGGCCGGGTCGTGGTCGTCGCCGAGGAAGCGCTCCTTGGCGCCGGGCTTGTACCACGCGTCCGCGCCCTCGGCCTCGAAGGCCGCGAGGATGCGGGCGTTGACCGGCTCGTCCTTCAAAAGGAAGTCCGGGTCGGTGGGCAGTGCGCCCTTTTTCGTGAAGGCCGTGAGCGGCACGCCCCAGGCGCGCTGGCGCGAGAGCACCCAGTCGGGGCGGTTCTCGATCATGGAGTGGAGCCGGTTGCGCCCGGTCTTCGGCGTCCACTGCACCAGCCGATCGATCGAGGTGAGCGCGCGGGCCCGGATCGTCTCGCCGTAATCGTCCTGCCCGTCGCCCACGGGGCGGTCGATGGCGGCGAACCACTGCGGCGTGTTGCGGAAGATCACCGGCGCCTTGGAGCGCCAGGAATGGGGGTAGGAATGCGCCTGCCGGCCGCGGGCGATCAGCCCGCCGGCCTCCACCAGCTTCTCGATCACCGCCGCGTTGGCCTTGCCCTCGCGGCCCTTCTCGTCGAAGACGCGCAGCCCCGCGAAGAAGGGGACGTGCTCGCGGAATTCACTCGCCTCGCCCACGTTGTGCGTCATCCGGTCGAGCCAGCCGCGCCGCGCGAAGGCGTCGTAGTCGTCCGCGCCGTGGCTGGGCGCGGTGTGCACGAAGCCGGTGCCCTGATCGTCGGTCACGTAATCCTCGGCGATCATCGGCACGTCGTAGTCCCAGAAGCCCTCCGCGCCTTCGAGACCGGCGAAGGGATGGGCGAGGGTGAGTGCGCCCAGTTCCTCCGCGCTCACGTCGCGCAGGCGGGTGTGTCCTGTCACGCGGGCGCGCGAGAGGGTGTCCTCGGCCAGCGCATCGGCGAGAACGTAGGTGTCGCCCGCGCCGGCCCAGCACTCCTCCTGCGTGGCGTCCACCCGGTAGAGGCCGTAGGCGACCTCCGGATTGTAGGCGACCGCGCGGTTGGAGGGGATGGTCCAGGGGGTCGTCGTCCAGATCACGACACGCGCCGCGCCCAGATCCTCCGGCGCCAGCCCGCGCTCGCGCACCGCGAAGGGCACCCAGATCGTGTGGCTCTTGTGGTCGTGATACTCGATCTCCGCCTCGGCGAGCGCCGTCTTCTCCACCGGCGACCACATGACCGGCTTCGAGCCCTGGTAGAGCACGCCCGACATCAGGAACTTCATGAACTCCCCGGCGATCACGCGCTCGGCGTGGAAGTCCATGGTGAGGTAGGGGGCCGCCCAGTTGCCGGTTACGCCGAGGCGCTTGAACTCGTCCCTCTGCACGTCGATCCAGCCCTCGGCGAAGCGGCGGCACTCCTGCCGGAAGTCCACGACATCGACCTGGTCCTTGTCCTGGCCCTTGGCGCGGTAGCGTTCCTCGATCTTCCACTCGATGGGCAGGCCGTGGCAGTCCCAGCCGGGGATGTAGCGCGCGTCGCGCCCCATCATCTGCTGTGAGCGGACGACGAAATCCTTCAGGATCTTGTTGAGCGCGTGGCCGATGTGCAGGTGCCCGTTGGCGTAGGGCGGGCCGTCATGCAGCGTGAAGGGCGCGCGGCCCTCGGCCTTGTCACGCAGCCGGTCGTAGATGCCGATCTCCTCCCAGCGGGCGAGCCAGCCGGGCTCGCGCCTGGGCAGCCCCGCGCGCATCGGGAATTCGGTTTCGGGCAGGTTCAGCGTGTCTTTGTAGTCGAGCGTCTCGGTGGACATCGCAGCGTCCTCATCTCGGATGTGTTCGGGAACGGGGCGGCGCGGGCGCGCCCATGCGCCTTTGTCCCGGCGCCCTCGACCGCCAAGGGTCAGGACGCCGGGCCGGTAATTCGACGGTTATGCGGAACCGGGCGCTGCATCGCGGCGGGTTATAGGGCGCATGGGGCGGGCGGTCCAGAGCGGAGGCCGCCGCGCGCCTCAGCCGCGCGTGCCCGCGAAACGCTGCGCCCAGTCCTCGCGCTGGGCGTCGTCGATCTTGGCGAAGAGGTTTTCCGGCACGCGGAACGCGTGGCCCGCGGGCAGCGCCTCGAGCGCCGCGCGGAGATCCGTCGGCCAGTCCGCGTCCTCGGCGCCGAGCGCGTCGCGCAGGGTCCGGGCGGCGTCGGGGATGAAGGGCTCCGACAGCACCGCGTAAAGCCGCGCGAGGTTGAGGGAGAGGCGCACGATGACGGCGGCGCGGGCCGGATCCTCCTTGAAGGCGGCCCAGGGCGCCGCGGCCTGGAGGTATTCGTTGCCGGCCACCCAGATCGCGCGCAGCTCGGCCGCGGCCTTGCGGATCTCCATCGCTTCCATGTGCCGCTCGTAGGCGGCGAGCCTTGCGGACAGCTCCTCGACCAGCGTCTGCTCCTGCGGGCCCCATGCGCCGCCCTCGGGCACCGCCTCGCCGAACTTCGAGCGGCAGAACTTCGTCACGCGGGAGACGAAGTTGCCCAGAACGTCCGCGAGGTCCTTGTTCACCGAAAGCTGGAAGTTTTCCCAGGTGAACTCGGCGTCGGAGGTCTCGGGAACGTGCGACAGCAGCCACCAGCGCCAGTAATCCGCCGGCAGCAGGTCGAGCGCGTCGTCCATGAACACGCCCCGGCCCTGGCTGGTGGAGAACTGGCCGCCGTCGTAGTTCAGGTAGTTGAAGCTCTTGATGTAATCGACGAGCTTCCACGGCTCGCCGGAGCCGATCAGCGTGGCGGGAAAGCTCAGCGTGTGGAAGGGCACGTTGTCCTTGCCCATGAACTGGGTGTAGCGCACGTCCTCTGCGCCCTTGTCGGTGCGCCACCAGCGTTCCCAGTCGGCATCCGACCGGCCGGTCGCCTCGGCCCATTCGGCCGCGCAGGCGATGTATTCGATGGGCGCGTCGAACCAGACGTAGAAGACCTTGCCCTCCATGCCCGACCATGGCGCGCCCTCGAACTGCGCGGGGATCCCCCAGTCGAGGTCGCGGGTGATGCCGCGGTCCTGCAGACCGTCGCCGTCGAAGAGCCACTTCTTCGCGATCGAGGTGGTCAGCACCGGCCAGTCGCGCTTGCCGTCGATCCACTGGGCCAGCCGGTCGCGGAGCGTCGATTGCAGCAGGTAGAGGTGCTTGGTCTCGCGCACCTCGAGCTCGGTCGCTCCCGAGATCGCCGATCGGGGCTCGATCAGGTCGGTGGGGTCGAGCTGCTTGGTGCAGTTCTCGCACTGGTCGCCCCGGGCCTTCTCGTAGCCGCAGTTGGGGCAGGTCCCCTCGATGTAGCGGTCGGGCAGGAAGCGGCCGTCGGCCACGGAATAGACCTGCCGTTCGGCCCGTTCCTCGATCAGCCCGGCCTCGAAGAGCTTCACGGCGAGGTGCTGCGTCAGCCGCCGGTTGTGATCCGACGAGGAGCGCCCGAAATGGTCGAAGGACAGGCGGAAACCGGCGGCCAGGTCGGCCTGGACACGGTGCATCTCGGCGCAATATTCGGCAACCGCCTTGCCGGCCTTCGCGGCGGCGAGCTCGGCGGGGGTGCCGTGCTCGTCCGTGGCGCAGAGAAACAGCACCTCGTGGCCCCGCGCGCGCAGGTAGCGCGCGTAGAGATCGGCGGGCAGCTGGGAGCCAACGAGGTTGCCCAAGTGCTTCACGCCGTTGATGTAGGGGATCGCCGAGGTAATCAGGTGCCGTGCCATCTGCCGCCTTCGAGTGCCGTTGTGCCGCGCCCCCATAACGCAAGCTCGGTCAGGGTGCTAGCGCCTCTCGTCCGGCCCGTCCCCGCCGCGCCGGCCGTTGCCGGCGCCTTCGCGGATCGCCGCCATCAGCCGGCCCACGGTGAAGGAGGTGCGCGGCGCCCAGACATAGGGCGTGCGGTGCAGGGCCACGGGGCGCGCGCGCATCCGCACGAGGCCGAAGACGACGAGGATCGCGTGCGCCGCGGCGATCATCGCGAAAAGCGCGCCGGGCCCGAAACCCTCGATGAGCGCAGCGGAGAGCCAGGGCGCGGCGATGCCGCCCACGGCGAACCAGAACATGAGCGCGGCCGAAAGCTCCACGCGCTGGTCGCTCGCGGCGAAGTCGTGCGCGTGGGAGGCGGCGACCGAGTAGATCGGAAACGTCGTGAGGCCGAAGAAGCCGGCCGTGAGCAGGATGCCCAGGGTGCCTGTCCCCTGCGTCATCCCGGTGACGCCGCAACTGACGATCGCCGCTACCGAAAGCCAGATCAGCACCCAGCGCCGGTCGATCTTGTCGGCCATCCAGCCCACGGGATACTGCGCGAGCGCGCCGCCGGCCACGAAGGCTGCGAGGAAATAGGCGATCTGGTCGGTCTCGAGCCCGACCTGGCGGCCGTAGACCGGCCCCACCATCCGGAACGCCGCGCTCGAGACCGCGGCCACCAGCACGCCCGCCACCGCGAGCGGCGATATCGCGACGGCGAGGCGCGGCCGCAGGCGCGGCGCCGAGGGCGTCTCGGGCGGGCTGGCGGTGGTCAGCGTGAGCGGCAGAAGCGCCGCGCAGCACATCAGCGCGAGGATGTTGTAGGAGACGTAGGAGGCCGGCTCCAGCACGCCGATCATCAGCTGCGCGGCGAGGGAGGCGCCCATGTCGGCCACGCGGTAGGCGCCCATGGTGCGCCCCCGGGTGGCGTTGGTGACCTTGGCCTGGATCCACGCCTCGATCACCGTGTAGCAGCCCGCGACGCACATGCCCTGCGCCACGCGCATCAGCGCCCAGGCGGTCGCGTCGATCACCATCATGTGCAGCAGGATGCCGATGGCGCCCGCGGCGGTGAAGGCGGCGAAGGCGCGGGAATGGCCGACGCTGCCCATGAGGCGCGGCGCCCACCAGCAGCCGATGAAGAAACCCGCGAAATGCGCCGAGCCCAGAAGGCCGATCTGCTCTGTCGTGAAGTCGAGCGATAGGCCCGACAGCGCGTCGAGCGGCGCCACCGCCCCCGAGGAAAGCTGCAGCAGGATGACCGACAGGTAGAGGGCGGCGAAGGACAGGAGCATGCGCATGACGCGCCCTACCCTGACAGCCCCGGCCCTGCCCGCAAGCCGGTTCCCGACGCGGGCAGGGCGTTATTCGCCCCTCGGGCTCAGGGCGCGGTGTAGCCGCCGTCCACGAGGTGGTAGCTGCCGGTGATGAAACCCGCCCGGTCGGAGAGCAGGAAGGCGGTGAGCGCGGCGACCTCCTCGGGTTGGCCGAGGCGCCCGATGGGATGCAGGCCGGTCAGGCCCGCGCGCATCTCCTCGTCGAGGTTCTGCAGAAGCGGCGTGTCGATGAAACCGGGCCCGACCGCGTTCACGCGGACGCCCCTGGCCGAGTATTCCAGCGCGGCGTTGCGGGTAAGCCCGACGAGCGCGTGTTTCGTGGCGACATAGGCCGGCGATTCGGCCAGACCCACGCTGCCCAGGATCGAGGACATGTTCACGATGGCGCCGCCGCCCGCCTCGAGCATCTTCGGGATCGCGTATTTCATCCCGTAGAAGACGCCGTGCAGGTTCACGCCGATCACCTCGTGCCAGGCCTCGAGCGTGTAGTCGGCGGTCGGGGCGCGCGGGCCGCCGATGCCCGCGTTGTTGACGAGAAGGTGCAGCGCGCCGGTCTCCTTCACGGCGAAGTCGATCATGGCCTCCACCTGTTCCGCCTGCGCGACGTCCACCGCCGTGGCAAGCGCCGTGCCGCCCGCCGCGCGGATGTCCTCGGCGACCGCGCCCGCCTGGTCCTCGTCGAGATCGGCCAGCACCACGGTGGCGCCGCCCTTGCCGAGTTCTTGCGCGATGGCGGCGCCGATGCCCTGGCCGGCGCCGGTGACGATGGCGGTGCGCCCGTCGAATCGAAGGTCCATGTCCGTCTCCCGGTTTTGCGTTCGTCAGGACGATGGCGGCGCCGGCGGGGCGGCGCATTGATCCGGCGCAAAGACCGCTCAGGCCGGGGCGCCGTCCATGGGCGCGGGATGGGCGGAAAGGCCCGCCGCGCCGTCCTCCACCCGCCAGGCCCGCGGCGGGTCCTGCCGGGCGCGCAGGCGCTCCAGCCGCCAGCCGGTGCGCCCCGGCGCGTGGTCGGGCTCCATCCGCCAGCGCGTCTCCACCCCGCGCGCGCCGCCCGCCCCGGGCGTGAGCAGCAGCCCCGCGGGCATCGGCCCCGCCTCCGCCGCGCCGGCCTCCGCGGCGAGCTGGAGCCGGCGCACGGGGGTGAGGCCCGGCAGGGCGGGCAACTCCGCCACCACGAGGCCCACGCAGCCCGCGCGCAACGCCTCCTCGGCGCACCAGAGCACGTCCTCGGCGCGGCGGGGCGCGGCGAAGAGGAACCGCTCGGGCGCGGCGAAGCGCAGCAGCCCCTCGGGGTTCAGATCCTCCGCCGCCCAGCCCGGCGCGATCCAGAGCACGGGCCCCTCGCAGCGCCCGGCGAGCCAGGCGGCGAAGCTGCGCCGTGCCCGGCCGCAGGCTTCGTGCACGCGCCCGAGGGCGAGCGCGATGCCGGGCAGAAGCGCCGCTTCGGGGCGAGGGCGCTCGGGCGCGCGGGAGAGCAGGGCGGAGGCGGGCGTCATGGACGGCACCATATAATGTTCTTCTTTTGTTCTCAACCTTGCGATGGCGGCGCGCGGCGCGCCATGCTATGCGCGAAACGCCATGACGAAACCGCTGATCCGCCCGATCCGCCCCGCGGACGAACCCGAATGGCGCCGCCTCTGGCGGGCCTACCTGGAGTTCTACGAGACGACCGTCCCCGAGGCGGTCTACCGCGAAAGCTTCGCGTGGTTGCTCTCGGACGCGCCCCACACCTTCCACGGCCGCATCGCCGAGATGGATGGCCGGCCATGCGGGCTCGTCCATTACCTCTTTCACGCGCACATGTGGCGGATCGAGCCGGTCTGCTACCTTCAGGATCTCTACGTGGATTCCGGGGCGCGGGGCACGGGCCTCGGCCGTGCGCTGATCGAGGCGGTCTACGCAGAGGCCGACGCGGCGGGCGCGCCCGCGGTCTACTGGCTCACGCAGGACTTCAACCACACTGCGCGCCGGCTCTACGACCGGATCGGCGTGCTGACCCCCTTCATCCGCTACAACCGCCCGTCCTGATACGCGGGCTTGGCGCGCGGCGGCAGAGCCGCTAGAGCGCGGCCCATGAGCCAGAGGCATTTCCGATGATCGAGCCGCAGATCCCGCTCACCCGCGACATCGTGCTGGTGGGCGGCGGCCACACCCATGCCCTCGTGCTGCGCCGCTGGGGGATGCGGCCGCTGCCCGGTGCGCGTCTCACCCTGATCAATCCCGGCCCCACGGCGCCCTATTCCGGCATGTTGCCCGGCCATGTCGCGGGACACTACGACCGCGCGGCGCTCGACATCGACCTCGTGCGCCTTGCCCGTTTCGCCGGCGCGCGGCTGGTGCTCGGCCGCGCCACGGCGCTCGACCCCGACGCACGGGTGATCGAGGTGGGCGCGCGGCGCATCGCCTACGACATCGCCTCGCTCGACATCGGCGTGACGGCGGAGATGCCGGGCCTTCCGGGCTTTGCCGAGCACGCGGTGCCCGCCAAGCCGCTCGACACCTATGCCACCCGCTGGCGCGCCTTCCTCGCCGAGGCCGCGGCGGGCCGCGCCGCGCCCCGCGTCGCCGTCATCGGCGGGGGCGTGGCAGGCGCGGAGCTTGCCATGGCCATGGCCCATGCGCTGCGCGCGGCGGGCTCTTCGCCCGAGGTCACGGTGCTGGAGGCGGGCGAAAACCTCACCGGCCTCGGCCCGCGCGGCGGCGCGGCGCTGCGCGCGGCGCTTTCCGACAACGGCGTGACCGTGCGGCTGGGCGCGCCCGCGGCCTCGGTCGGCCCGGAGGGCGTGACGCTGGAAAGCGGCGAGACGGTGCCCGCCGCCTTCGTGACCGGCGCGGCCGGCGCGCGGGCGCAGGACTGGCTTGCCGGGACCGGCCTGCCGCTCGAGAACGGCTTCGTCCGGGTGCGCCCGGACCTGCGGGTCGAGGGGCGGGACGACCTCTTCGCGGTGGGCGACTGCGCGCACCTGTCGCACGCGCCGCGCGCCAAGGCCGGCGTCTACGCCGTGCGCGCCGCGCCGGTTCTGCACGACAACCTGCGCGCGCTGGCGCGCGGCCAGTCGCTCCGCCCGTTCCATCCGCAGCGCGACTACCTGAAGCTGATCTCGCTCGGCGGGCAGCGCGCCCTGGCCGAGAGGGCGGGCATCGCGCTTGCCGGCGGCTGGCTCTGGCGGTGGAAGAACCGGATCGACCAGGGCTTCATGGAGAAATTCCGCGACCTGCCGAAGATGCGGGTCGAGGCTCCGCGCGAGGTCGCGGCGGGGGCGCGCGAGACGACGCCGCTTTGCGCCGGCTGCGGCTCCAAGCTCGCCCCGGGCGCGCTGTCGGGCGCGCTCGCCCGGCTGCCCGCGCGCGCCCGCGAGGACATCCTATCCGCGCCGGGTGACGACGCGGCGGTGCTGGAGGTGGGCGGCACGCGGCAGGTTCTCACCACCGATCACCTGCGCGCCTTCACCGAGGACCCGTGGATGCTGGCGCGCATCGCGGCGGTGCATGCGATGGGCGACATCTGGGCGATGGGCGCGCGCCCGCAGGCCGCGCTCGCCACGGTAATCCTGCCGCGCATGAGCGAGGCGCTCCAGTCCCGCACGCTGGCCGAGGTGCTGGAGGCGGCGTCGGCCGCCTTCGCGGAGGCCGGCGCGGAGATCGCGGGCGGGCATTCGACCATGGGCGCGGAGGCGACGATCGGTTTCACGGTCACCGGGATCCTGAATGGCCCGCCCGTCACGCTGGCGGGCGCCCGGCCGGGCGATGCGCTGATCCTGACGAAGCCCATCGGCTCGGGCACGATCCTCGCCGCCGAGATGGCCGGGGCGGCCGAGGGCGCCGAGGTCGCCGCGTTGCTCGACGCGATGGTCCGGCCGCAGGGGGCCGCCGCGGAGCGCCTTTCCCGCGCGCACGCCATGACCGACGTCACCGGCTTCGGGCTCGCCGGGCACCTGATGGCGATCTGCCGCGCCTCGGGCGTCGCCGCGGAGATCGACCCGGAGGCGGTGCCGCTTTACGGCGGCGCCGAACGGCTGGCGGCGGCAGGCTATCGGTCCACCCTCCACGAGGCCAACGCCGCCGCCGCGCCGGTCGCCGGGGCGCAAGGGCCGCGCGGCGCGCTCCTCCACGACCCGCAGACGGCGGGCGGGCTGCTTGCGGCCCTCGCGCCGGAGGAGGCGGGCGCGCTGCTGGATCACCTTGCGACAGAGGGCATCCCCGCGGTGCGGATCGGGCGGATCGTGGACGGCGGGCCCGCGATCTCCTGCGTGGCGGGGGCGGCAGGGTAGCCCCGCGCCGCCGCGCCGCCGCGCCTCAGGCGATCGCGGCGAGGATCCGCCGCGCCCCCTCGGCGAGGCGCGCCTCGTCGAGCCGCTCCATCGGGATGACCGCCCGCGGCGCGCCCCGATGCGCGGCCGATTTCGCGTAGCGCGGATCGTAGTGCCGGGTGACGAGCTCGGCGGCGAGATCCCGGAAGGCGCCCGCGCGGGCCATCTCCTGCCAGCGCGCGCAGGTCTCGCGCCCGTGATAGGGCACGAGCTTTCCGATCACCTCCTCGAGCGCCGCGGCGTCCTCCAGCAGATCGGCATAGGCCGTTGTCAGGTAATCCGACCGCGCCGCGAGCGGGGCTTCCAGGCGGACATGGGGCGCGGCTTTCATCGCCGCCCAGAGGGCGGGCGGCACGATGCGTTCGCCCACCTTGGCGCTTTCGGCCTCGACGAAAACCGGCCGCGCGGGGTCGAGCGCCGCGACCTCTGCGGCCAGGCGCGATTCGAACATCTTCTGGGAGGGCTGACCGCCGGGCCGCGCACCGAAGACGGAGCCGCGATGCTTGGCCAGCCCCTCGAGGTCGATCACCTGCGCGCCCGCCTCGGCGAGATGGGCGAGCATCCAGGTCTTGGCGGTGCCGGTCATCCCGTCCACCAGCACCACCGGGGCGGGGACGGGGGCGTCGTAGAGCGCCCGCACCACCAGCCGGCGATAGCTTCGGTAGCCGCCCTTCAGAAGCGACACCCGCCAGCCCACCTGCTCGAGGATAGAGGCGAAGCTTCCCGAACGCTGCCCGCCCCGCCAGCAATAGACGAGCGGCCGCCAGCCGCCATCCTTGCCGGCGAGCGAGCCCTCGAGATGATGCGCGGCGTTCCGCGCGACCAGTGCCGCGCCGACCTTGCGGGCGAGAAAGCGGTCCTGCTGCACGTAGATGGTGCCGACGCGCGCGCGCTCCTCGTCCGACAGCACCGGCAGGTTGACCGCGCCCGGCAGGTGATCCTCGGCGTATTCCGAGGGCGAGCGGACGTCGATGATCTCGTCCACGTCGAGGGCCGCCAGCGCGGCAAGGGATGTCAGCTCCAGCGCCACGCTCAGTAGGGCATCGGGTGGTCGCGGTGCGCCTCGTCGATCGCCTCCAGCAGCGCGTCGGACAGCTCCACCTCCGCCGCGCCGAGCGCGTGCTCGAGCTGGGCGAGCGTCGTCGCGCCGAAGATCGCCGAGGCCACGAAGGGCCGCCGCGCCGCCCAGGCGAGCGCCATCTGCACCGGGTCGAGCCCGAAGCGGCTGGCGATCTCGAGATAGGCGGCGACCGCCTCGAAGACGCGCGGGCTCTTCCGCCCGCCCATCCCGGCGTTGAGCGACATGCGCGATCCCTCGGGCACCGCGCCGCCCTGGTACTTGCCGGTGAGGAACCCGGCACCCAGGGGCGAGAAGGGCAGGAGATGCACGTCCTCGTTGGCGGAGACCTCCGCGAGGTCGGTGTCGTAAAGCCGGCAGAGCAGCGAATACTCGTTCTGGATCGTCTGCACCCGGGGCCAGCTGCGCTCTTCGGCGAGGTGGAGCCACTGGCAGGTGCCCCAGGCGGATTCGTTCGAGAGGCCGAAGAAGCGGATGTTGCCCTTCTCCACCTGCCGCTCCAGCGCCTCGAGCGCGTCCTCCATGTGGGCGATCGTCTCGGCGCGGTCCTGGCCCGAGGGGTCGTAGCGCCAGTTCTGGCGGAACATGTAGGAGCCGCGGTTGGGCCAGTGGAACTGGTAGAGGTCGATCACGTCGGTGCGCAGCCGCCGCAGCGAGCCCTCCACCGTCTCCGGGATGGTCTTCGAGGAAATCGGCGCGCCGTCGCGCACCGCCTTGAGTCCCTCGCCGGAATGCTTGGTGGCCAGGACCCACTCGCCGCGCCGGCCGGTCTTCGCGAACCAGTCTCCGATGATCTCCTCGCTCCGGCCCACGGTCTCGGCGCGGACCGGGTTCACCGGGTACATCTCGGCGGTGTCGAGGAAGTTGACGCCGGCCTCGCGGGCGCGCTCCATCTGGGCGTGGGCGTCCTCGGGCGGGGTCTGCGTGCCGAAGGTCATGGTGCCGAGGCACAGCTCGCTCACCTCGAGGCCGGTGCGGCCGAGCGGTCTCATCCTCATGGGGCGGTCTCCTTGTCAGGCTGGCGCGCACCCTAGCGGCGGGGCGCGCGGGCGCAAGGGCGCCGGCCGCGACAGGCTCAGGACAGCCCGAGGAGGCGCGCGGCGTTCCCCTTGAGGATGTCGGGCCGGATCTCGTCCTTGATGGCGATCTTCTCGAAATCGGCGAGCCAGCGCTCGGGCGTGATCATCGGCCAGTCCGACCCGAAGAGCACCTTCTTCTTCAGGATCGAGTTGCAGTAGCGCACGAGGATATCCGGGAAATACCTCGGCGACCAACCGGAAAGGTCGATGTAGACGTTGGGCTTGTGCTGCGCCACGGCGAGCGCCTCCTCCTGCCAGGGGAAGGAGGGATGCGCGGCGATGATCGTCATCTCGGGGAAATCCACCGCCACGTCGTCGAGATGCATCGGGTTCGAATACTTGAGCCGCATCCCGTTGCCCCCGCGCATGCCGGAGCCCACGCCCGTCTGGCCGGTGTGGAAGAGCGCGATGGCCCCGGCCTCGGCGATCGCCTCGTAGAGCGGATAGGCCATGCGGTCGTTGGGGTAGAAGCCCTGCATCGTGGGATGGAACTTGAAGCCCCGGATGCCGAAGTTCTCGATCAGCCGCCGCGCCTCGCGCAGCCCGGCCTTGCCCTTCCAGGGGTCGATCGAGGCGAAGGGGATCAGGACATCGTCGTACTCCGCTGCGATCTCGGCCACTTCCTCGTTTGCGTAGCGGCGGTAGCCGGTCTCCCGCTCGGCATCCACGGGGAAGATCACGGCGGCGATTCCCTGCGCGCGGTAGTGCTCGGCGGTCTCGGGCACGGTGGGCGGATGGGACCAGGGTGCGCGGAAATACTGCGCCATGGTCGCCTGCAGCGCGTCGTAGCCGTCGTCAGGATGGCTCCCGCAGGGCTCCTCGGCGTGGGTATGGATGTCGATGGCGCGGATCTTGTCGAGGTCGATCACGGCATGTCCCTTCCGATCAGGATGCAGGCCGGGTCGGCGTCGTCGTAAAGCCGGTCGAGCATCTCCGCCCGCACGGCCTGCACGGCGCGGGGGTTCAGGTTGCCCTTGGCGGTGATCTCGCCCGCGCCCATGTCGGGCGGGGCGGAAAGAACGACGGCACGCGCGATCCGGTTGGCCGAGCCGGTGGCGGACAGGGCGGCGAGGCGCGTGGCCACGGCCTGCGAGAGCGCGGGCGCGACGAGGGCGCCCCCCGTCTCCTCGGCGTCGAGCCCCGCGCGCGCGAGCGCGCCCCGGTCGGGGAAGATCATCAGCCCCAGCTCGTGGCGGCCCTCGCCGCAGAGCACCACGTCCGCGGCCAGCGGCGCGAGCGCGCCGAGCGCGGCGAGGCGGAGCTCGGCGCTGCGCACCCATGTCCCGGTGTCGAGCTTGAACTCCTCGGACATCCGCCCGTCGAAGGCGAGGCCCACGGACGGGTCTTTCTCCGCCGCGAAGCGCACCGCGTCGCCGGTGCGGAAGAAGCCCTCCGCGTCGAAGGCGGCCGCCGTCTTGTCGGGGTCGTCGAGATACCCCGCGAAGAGGTTCGGCCCGCGCACGCGGATCTCGTGGCGTCCGTTCCCGGCCGGCACGAGCTTCGCCTCGAGCCCCGGCACGGGCACGCCGACGACCCCCGGCTGCCCGGGCGGCTCGTGGCGGATGAGTGCCGCGGGGGCCGTCTCTGTCAGTCCCCAGCTCGTCGTGATGAGCGGCGCCGCGCCCTCGGCGGCCGCCATCTCCTCCAGCGCGCGCCAGACCTCGGGCGGCAGGGCCGCGCCCGCGTAGAAGATCATGTCGAGCCCGTCGAAGAAGCGCCGCCGCAGCCCGGCGTCGGCCCGCAGCGCCTCGGCCAGCATCGCGTAGCCCACGGGCACGTTGAAGGCCATCGTGCCGGTCACCAGCGCCATGTTCTCGAGCGTGCGGGGGAAGTGCCCCGGAAGCGGCTTGCCGTCGTCGATGTAGAGGCTGCCGCCGTTGGCGAGCATCATGTTGAAGTTGTGCGAGCCGCCGAAGACGTGGTTCCAGGGCAGCCAGTCCAGGATCACCGGCGGGCGCGCCGCGAGGAAGGGCAGGACGGCGGCGATCTGCGCCTGGTTCACGCACATCATCCGCTGGGTGGTGGGCACGCCCTTGGGCGCGGAAGAGGAGCCCGAGGTCATCAGGATCTTCGCCACCGTCTCCGGCCCCACCCCGGCCAGCGCCGCCTCGGCATCCGCGCCGGCGTCGCCCGAGAGCAGCGCGTCGAAGGGCGTGGCGCCAGTGTCGCCGGGACGCGACGCCACGATCTCGAGGCCCGCGAAGGCGTCGAGCGCCAGCGCCTCGGCCACCGCGTCGGCGTCCTCCGCGAAGGCGAGCCGCGGCTGCGTGAGCTCGATCACGTGGCGCAGCCGCCGGTGTGCATCCGGCAGGAGCGCGTATTGCTCGGCCACCGGCACGGTCGGGATGCCCGCGTAATGCGCGCCAAGCGTCAGAAGCGCGTGGTCCACCCCGTTGCCCGACAGAATGAGGATCGGCGTCTCGGTCGATAGCCCCCGCCCGATGAGCGCCGCGGCGATGGCGCGCGCCTTCTCGAGCGCGGCGGCGTAGCGTTCCGCGCGCCACCCCGCGCCCGAGCGTTCGGCCACGAAAACGCGGCCGGGCGCCTCGGCGGCCCAGTGCATCAGCCAGTCCGGACTGCGACGCGCCACCGGGCCGAGCGGCACCTGCGAGCGCAGGATCACGCCGTCGTCGGACCGCGCCTCCCGCGCGATGGCGTGTGGGCGGTAGCGGTCAGCCGCGTCCATCGGAGTTTTCCACCCTGTTCAGAAACCCGATCAGCCGCGTGCGGGTGGTCTCGTCGAGGCCCGCGCTCATTCGCGCGTCGTGCTGGGCGACGGCCGCGCGCGCCCGGGCGCAAAGCGCGGCGCCGCGCGCCGTGGCGCTCAGGGCGTGGGCGCGGCGGTCGCCCGCGACCGGCTGACGGACCACGAGCCCCTCGCGCGCCAGCCCGTCGATGAGCGAGACGAGGTTGGACCGCTCGATGGCGAGCGCCTCGGCAATCTGGGAGGGCCGGAGACCGGGGTTGTCCACGATCAGGACGAGCACCGAGAACGGGATCATCCGCAGCCCGAAGGGCGCCAGCGTGTCGGCAAGGTCGGCCTGGAGCGCGGCCATGGCCCGGCGCATGTGATAGCCGATGAAGACGCGCAGGCCCGCATCCGAGACCCTTGTCTCGGCAGGGGGCGGGATCGTGTCGGCGCGGCGCGGCATCGGGGCGGGCCTCAGCGGAAGCGCGGGGCGCGCTTATCGAGGAAGGCGGCGAGGCCCTCCCGCGCGTCGGGGCTGGTCTGGGCGATCGCGGTGGCGAGGCTTTCCGTGAACAGCCCGTCGCCCCGCGACATGTCGCCGATGCGCGCGAGCGCCTGGATCACGATGTAGTTCGAGAGTTGCGCGTTCCCGGCGATCCGGTGCGCGAGCTCCTGCGCGTGGGCGAGCGCCGCGCCCTCCTCCACGACATAGTGTGCCAGCCCGAGGGAGAGCCCCTCTTCGGCGCCGTAGCTCCGCCCGGTCAGCATCATCTCGGTCATGCGGTCGGGGCCGAGGATGCGGCCCACCCTTACGCTCGCGCCGCCGCCCACGAAGATGCCGCGCCGCCCTTCGGGCAGCTGGAACCGCGCCGTGGCGTCGGCAACCCGCACATGGGTTGCCGTGGCGAGTTCCAGCCCGCCGCCGATCACCGCGCCGGCCATCGCCGAGACCACGGGCAGCCCGCCCAACTGAACGCGTTCGAGAGCCGCGTGCCATCCGCGCGAGTGCAGAAGCGTCGCCTCGGCGTCACGCTCTGCGTGCTCGGACAGGTCGAGGCCCGCGCAGTAATGCCCGCCGCGCCCGGCCAGCACCGCGACCCGCACGCCCGGCGGCGGGGCCGCGAAGAAGGCGTCGAGCGCGTCGAGCAGCGCGTCGTTCATCGCATTGCGCTTTTCGGGCCGGTTCATGGTGAGGGTGGCGACGGGGCCGTCGGTCTCGACTGTGAGGATCGACTCGGACATGGGCGGTTCGGCTCCCGTGTTTTGTGACTGTTATGACCGATAACTACCTTGGCGCAAAGAGGCGCAGCCCGGGTAGGGCCACGCGGGTGGCCCCGTCAGGCGGGGATGAGGAAGAGCGTGATCGCCGGGAACGCCACGAGGATCGCCACCCGCACCACGTCGGACGCGATGAAGTAGAGAACGCTGCGGTAGGTCGCTGCCATCGGAGTCTCGCGGTCCATGTTGTTGATGATGAAAAGGTTCATGCCTACGGGTGGCGTGATCAGCCCGACCTCGACCACGATCAGCACGAGGATGCCGAACCAGATCGCCACCTGCTCGGGGGTGAGCCCGAAATCGAGCGCGGTGATGACGGGGAAGAAGATCGGCACGGTCAGGAGGATCATCGACAGCGAGTCCATCACGCAGCCGAAGAGCAGATAGAAGAACAGGATCACGATGAGCACCGTCAGCGGCGCGAAGCCCTGTTCGAGCACCATCGCGGACAGCTCCTGCGGCACCTGCGTGAGCGCCAGGAACGAGTTGTAGAACCCGGCGCCGAGCACGATGAAGAAGATCATCGCGGTGGAGGTCGCGGTGGCGATGATGCTCTCGCGGAAGAGCGCCCAGCTCATGTTGCCCGACAGCAGCGCGATGACCCCGGTTCCGGCGGCGCCCACCGCGGCGCCCTCGGTGGGGGTGAACCAGCCGAGGTAGATGCCGCCCACCACCAGCAGGAAGACGATCAGCACCGGCCAGACATCGACCAGCGCGCGCATCCGCTCGTCCCACGGCACGGGTTCGCGCGCGCCGACCGAATCGGGATGGAGCCGGGCGTAGATCGAGATGGCGATCATGTAGCCTGCGGCAGCGAGGACGCCCGGGATGAAGGCGGCGAGGAAAAGCTTGGCGATGTTCTGCTCGGTCAGGATCGCGTAGATCACGAGGATGACCGAGGGCGGGATCAGGATGCCGAGCGTGCCGCCGGCGGCGAGCGTGGCGGTGGAGAAGCCGCCCGAGTAGCCGTAGCGCTTGAGTTCGGGCAGGGCGACGCGGCTCATGGTGGCCGCGGTGGCGAGCGAGGAGCCGCAGATCGCGCCGAAGCCCGCGCAGGCGCCCACCGCGGCCATCGCGACGCCGCCCTTCCTGTGGCCGAGGAACGCCTCGGCCGCCTTGAAAAGCGCCTTCGACATCCCCGAAACGGTGGCGAACTGCCCCATCAGCAGGAACATCGGGATGATCGTGAGCGAGTAGTTCGAGAAGGTGCTGTAGGTCTCGCTCTTCAGTTTCGACAGGAACATGTTCGGCGTGCCGAGCGCGAGCCAGAGCCCCCCGATGCCGCAGAGCAGCATGGCGAGCCCGATCGGCGCCCGCAGGAAGATCATCAGAAGCAGGATCGGGAAGGACAGGAAGCCCAGTTCGAGCATGCTCATTCGACCGTCCCTCCGGCCGGCAGGATGCGGCGCCCGGTCAGGCTTTCGCCCACCCGCGCCGCGGCGCAATAGAGGCCGACCGCGGCAGCCACCGCCGAGGCGATCCAGCTTGCGAGGTAGGACCACCACATCGGGAACTGGAGCAGCCAGGAGGTCTGGCCGTTCTCGTACCGGTCGAGGAACCCCTCGAAGAGGCGCCAGCTGATGAGAATGATGGCGCCGGTCAGGACCACCTCCCAGAAGGCGGCGATGACGCGGTTCGCCCGATCAGACAGGAACGACGTGAAGACGTCCACGGTCGCGTGCGCCCCGTAAAGCTGGCAGATCGGCAGGAACGAGAAGATCGCGAAGGCGACGCCCGCCTCGAGGATCTCGAAATCGCCGTTCACGGGCCCCACGCCCGCGTCTATGAGCCAGCGCGCCGTGCCGCCCGCGACGGCCTCCACCCAGTCGGCGTGCAGCACGCCGTTCGTCACGCGCCCCGCGATCGACACGCAGGTCATGATCACGAGCGCCATCAGCACCACGCCGCCTGTCAGCGCCATGGTGCGCGCAAGCCTGTTCACCATACCGTACATGGTGGTCTCGTCTCGCTTTTCCGGGGTTTCGAGGGCGAAGGGCGGCGCCCGCGCGGGGCGCCGCCGGGGACGTCAGCCGGTCAGTTCGTCCCGGTTTCGTAGAGGGGCGTGTACTCCTCGATCTTGGAGCGTGCCTCGTCGAGCAGTGCCTGGCCGTCGATGCCCTTGCTCTCCATGTCGGCGACCCAGGCCTCGTAGATCGGGTCCGCGAGGGCCCGCCACTCCTCGGTCCCCTCTTCGGACACGGTGATGATGGTGTTGCCACGATCGACGGCGACCTGGCGGGCCGGCCCGTCGGCATCGGCCTGCGTGCCACCGGCGAAGATCGAGAACTCGAGGCCCGAATTCTCGTCGATCACCTGCTTCAGGTCGTCGGGCAGGCCTTCGTAGCGGTCCTTGTTCATCGCCAGCACGAAGGTGAGCGTGTAAAGCGCATTGCCCTCGAACTCGGTGTGATACTCCACGAGTTCCGGCACCTTGAGCGCGGTGGTCACCTCCCACGGGATGGTCGTGCCGTCGATCACGCCCTTGGAGAGGCCCTCGGGGATCGCGGGCACGGGCATGCCGATCGGGGTCGCGCCCATCCGCTCCAGCAGGTCGTTGACCGTGCGCGACCCGCCACGGATCTTCAGGCCCTGCATGTCCTCGGGCGTGCGCACCTCCTTGTTGACGTGCAGCATGCCGGGGCCGTGCACCCAGGTGCCGAGGATGTGGACGTTCCGGAACTCGGTGTCCTTCATGTGCTCCTCGAACATCTCCCAGTAGGCGCGGCTGGCCGCGCGGGCGTTCGTCATCATGAAGGGCAGTTCGAACACCTCGGTGCGCGGGAAGCGGCCGGGCGTGTAGCCCACCACCGTCCAGACCACGTCGGCGACGCCGTCGATGGCCTGGTCGATCAGTTCCGGCGGGCTGCCGCCAAGCTGCATGGACGGGTAGCGCTCCACCTTGATGCGGCCGTCGGAGTCTTCCTCGACGCTGTCGGCCCAGACATCGAGCACGAGCTTGGGCACGTTGGCCTGTGGCGGCAGGAACTGGTGCAGGCGCAGCGTGACCTCCTGCGCGGCGGCCGCGCCGGCCACCCCGAGCGCAAGCGCCGCGGCCCCGGCGGCGCCGAACAGGGTTCTGCGTGTCATGGTCATGTGTGGTCTCCTCCCCATCATGCGTGACCTCGGGGGATTTCTAGCAGGTCGCTCCGGTCTTGCACCCCCTTTTCTGGCACCGCGCTCGAAAAAGTTATGCGGGATAACCGTTGCCGCCCGAGACGGTGGTGCACGCAAGGCTTGGTGCGCGGGGAATGTGCTGCAACCAAGGCGTGCAGAAACCTGTGAGTGGTGTGAGGATTTCACATCAAGCGGCGGAATTCGCGTGGTTTTCGCGCCGGCGGCTTTCTCGCGGCCGGGTCTCCTGCTAGTTTCCGTGTAAACGCAAAACGGGCAGGGCAGGCAGACAGGCATGAGGTCCGATCTTCACGGAACCTTCGTGATTTCCTGGGCGCAGACGGAGGTCGACGGGCTCGACGCCGCGCCGGTCGCGGCGCTCGAGGTGGGCGCGGTCTGGAGATGGCACGGCGATCCCGTCTGCGTGGAAAGCCCCGATGGGCTTCTGCCGCCGGGCGGCGACGGGTGTCCCGAGGCGGCGCGCCGCCGGGCCGCGCGCCTGGTCCGCGGGCTCGTCGCGGCGGCGATCGACGGCGCGCCCGCGGGCGCGGCACGATCCGGCAGCCTTGCCGACCAGAGCTTTCTTCCCGACCAGAGCTTCGTCGTGACCGACGGCGCGCGGCGCTTCACCGTCACGCTGATCGAACCGGGCGAGGGCGCGCGACCGCTTCTGATGTTCGCGGGCGCGACACCGCCCCGGGGGACCGACCTCTGGGTCGTGGACCATTGCCTCGCCCGGCCGGCCATGCCCGAGGGGCTGATGGCGGGAACGAACGTCATCTGCTTCACCCCGGGCACCGTCATCGCCACGCCCGACGGCCCGCGCCGGGTCGAGACGTTGCATCCCGGCGACCGGGTGCAGACCAAGGACGACGGCGGGCAGGAGGTGCTGTGGGTGGGCAGCCGCCGGATGAGCGGCGCGCGTCTCTTCGCCATGCCGGATCTTCGTCCCGTCCGGATCGGGCCGGGCGCGCTGGGCGAGGATCGTCCGGACGGCGCGCTGCTGGTCTCGCCGGGGCATCGCGTGGTTCTGCGCGGGCCGGTGGCACGGGCGCTCTACGACGAGCCGGAGGTCCTGGTCGCGGCACGCGACCTCGTCGGCGGGCGCGGCGTGCGCGTGGATCTGGACGTGCCGGAGGTGACCTACATCCACCTGCTTCTGCCGCGCCACGAAGTGCTCTGGGCCAACGGCGTCGAGACCGAGAGCTTCCATCCCGCCGGCGCGTCGCTCGAAACGCTCGACGCCGGGGACCGGGCGCGGCTTCTGGCGGCGATGCCCGAGATTGCCGAGGATCCGGCGCTGTACGGCCCGCATGCGCGGCGCGCGCTCTCGGGGCCCGAGGCGCGGATCATGCTGCGCGAGGCGGCCTAGCCGTCCTCCCGGCGTTCTTCGGCCGCGGGCGCGAGGCCGTAGCGCGCGGCAAGCCGCCAGACATGGCCGGGGACCATGTTCTTCACCTTCGCGGGATGGGCGCGGCGCAGGTGCAGCACCGTCTCGATGGCCTTCATCTCGACGCGTGCGCGCGCGAACTCCAGCCCGCGTGGGCCGATGCGCGGCTGGAGCCACGCCACGATGGGCCGCACCCAGTTCGGCATCCGGCGCAGCGGCAGCCCGCCCGCCGCGCGCTCCGTGTTGGCCAGGAAACCCTTCACCGCCGCCTCGCGCTTGCCCTTGTCGGTCAGCGGGCGCGTGGCGAGACGCCCGCCCAGGGCGGCCAGCATCTCCTCGCCGCGCGCGTTCCGGGCGATCACCCACTGGTCGCCGTCGCCGCCCATGTAGCCTACCGTCACGTCGGCCAGCCGGTTGGTGTAGTCGACGCAGGTCTTGCATGTCATCGGAAAGAAATCCGCCGGCAGGTCCGAGAGCGGCAGTTTCAGGAACGGGATGAAGCGCGGCTTCCGCCCGTCGTCGAAGCGCAGCTCCACCCGGTAATCCGCGCGGAATTCCAGGTAGCTGATCGTCTCGGGCCGGTCGTCGAGCCGCGCCAGGAAGCCGTGGAAATTCTCGGTCGTCGTGTTGTCGGAGCAGGGCGTGCCGATGACGTAAAGCCGCTCGAGCCCGAGTTCGGCCTCGAGCGCGCGAAGCGCGTAGACCTGGCACGGGATCCCGATCATCGCGATGCGCCGGTGCCCCGCGGCGCGCGCGGGCTCCAGCAGGGCCAGCGTGGGCGCGTAGCCCATGCGCATGCCGCGGCAGTTCGCGAGGGCCTCGGGCTCGGTCACGATCACCGGCAGCGGCGTCCAGCGGTCGTCCGGATGCGGCGCCACGGTCAGCACCGCGTCCACGGCGCCCGCGCGCAGCAGCTCCGCGGCGATCGCGGTGGTCAGCCCCGTCCATTGCGCGCCATCCGCGGGCGGGTCGAGGCGCGCGCGCAGCATGCGCCGGGAGACGCCGAAGAAGGCTTCCTCGCCCCGGCCGGGATCCGCGGCGCGGCCGTGTGCCGCGCGTTCGAGGGAGGGGTAGTCCGGGCGGATGAACTGGCATGCCCGGCCGCAGGCCCGCCCGTCGCCCATGCGCGAGACGCCGCAGTCGGTGCAGAGGCCGGGCCGGGGCGCGCCGCCGATCTCTGGCGCGTCCAGCCCCTTTGCTGGGGCGACATCGGGAGAGTGAAGGGTCATGCGCGGCTCCGGCTGTCCCGGGCAGGGTCGCCGCTGACGCCCGATGTGTCAAGTTCATGTGACACATCGGCGCCGCGCGGTTTTCCGCATTGCGCCGACCCGGGACGGCTTCGGGATATCCGGCCCCCTCCAGCGGCCGCGCGCCGCTTGGCCGCGCCGGCGTTGCTGCGGCGCGGCAACGCCATGGCATGCCGGGATATTCCGGATTTCGTTGACCTTAATCAAGGCGGCGCGCGCGGTGTCGTCGAGAATAAGCGGGAAACGTGCGACTCTCAGAAGGAGGCTTCCATGAGATCCCTGACCGCCCTGCTGGCCGGAACCGCCGCCCTTGCCGTGGCGAGCCCCGCGCTGGCCCAGAACGAGCTCCGTGATTGGGCGCTCGAGATGTTCAGCCCGGTGCCGGCGACGATCCCCGCGCTCGAGGACAACATCGTCACGCCGGAGAAGATCGAGCTCGGCAAGGCGCTGTTCTTCGATCCGCGGATGTCGGCCTCAGGCGTGTTTTCATGCAACTCCTGCCACAACCTCGCAACGGGCGGGGACGACAACATGCCCGTCTCGATCGGGCATGGCTGGCAGAAGGGGCCGCGCAACTCGCCGACCGTTCTCAACGCGGTGTTCAACGAGGCGCAGTTCTGGGACGGCCGCGCGCCCGATCTCGCCGAGCAGGCGAAGGGGCCGGTGCAGGCCGGGGTGGAGATGGCGAACACGCCCGACAACGTGCTCGCGACGCTCAACTCGATGCCCCAATACGTCGACTGGTTCGACGCGTCCTTCCCGGGCGAGGACGATCCCGTGACCTTCGACAATTTCGCGAAGGCGATCGAGGCGTTCGAGGCCACGCTCATCACGCCGTCGCGCTTCGACGCCTGGCTGAACGGAGACGACAACGCGCTCGACGCGGAGGAGACGCAGGGCCTGGAGCTCTTCCTCGAGGCGGGCTGCGCGAGCTGCCACAACGGCGTGAACCTCGGCGGCAACGGCTACTATCCCTTCGGCCTCGTCGAGAAGCCCGGCGCCGACATCCTGCCCGTGGGCGACAAGGGCCGTTTCACCGTGACCGAGACGGCGGTGGACGAATACGTCTTCCGCGCCTCGCCGCTGCGCAACATCGCGGTCACGGCCCCCTACTTCCATTCCGGGGTGGTCTGGGATCTGCGCACCGCCGTCGACATCATGGCGAGCTCGCAGCTCGGCGCGGACCTCGACGAACAGGAGATCGACGCGATCACCGCGTTCCTGGGCTCGCTGACCGGCGACATGCCGGAGATCACCTACCCGATCCTGCCGGCGGAAACCGCCGACACGCCGCGCCCGACCGGCGAAGTGCTGCCGAACTGACCCGGCATCCGGCCCGATGCGAAGCCCCCGGCCTCGTGCCGGGGGTTTTTGCGTCGAGGATGCCTCCGCGCGGGTCAGCCGGCGCCGGGCAGAAGCGCGGCGACGATGGCCTTCGCGCTCTCCGACGCCCAGTCGGCATCGCCTTGGAGCCGCGCGATCTCTCGCCCCTGCGGATCGAGGATCACGGTGATGGGCAGGCCGAAGACGCCCATCTCCCGCGCCAGCGCCTGGCGCGGGTCGCGGTGGAGCGGCAGGTTGTCCACCCCGATCTCCTCGAAGAAGTTGCGCATCGCCGGCAGCGCGTTGCGCCCGGTGGCGATGGTCACGACCTCGAAATCCTCGCCGCCGAACTCGGACTGAAGCTCGGAGAGCTGCGGCATCTCCTTGCGGCAGGGCGCGCACCAGGTGGCCCAGAAATTCACCACGAGATGCTTGCCGCGGTAATCGGCGAGGGAGCGCGCCGCGCCCTCCGCCGTCTCGAAGGCGGTCTCGGGGGCGGGCTTCGCTTCTGTCGCGAAGGCGAGCTTCTTCATGTCGCCCTCGGCGAGCGCCCGAAGGGCGTCGGTGTCGGCGGCCGCGGCGGCGTTTGCGCCGAGCGCGAGAGCCGTGTAGAGGGCGAGGGTCGAAAGGCGCATGGACGAACTCCCGGGTAGCGGCATGTCAGCAGATTCCTCGAACGCGATGTGGGGCGGGCGCTTTGCGGCCGGTCCCGATGCAATCATGGAGGCGATCAACGCCTCCATCGGCTTCGACCGACGGCTCGCGCCGCAGGACATCGCGGGCTCTCGGGCCCACGCGGCGATGCTGGCCGCGACGGGCATCCTGAGCAATAGCGATGCCGAGGCGATCCGGGAAGGCCTCCTCACGGTGTTGTCAGAGATCGAGGGCGGCAGTTTCGGATTTTCCACCGCGCTGGAGGATATCCACATGAACGTGGAAGCGCGGCTGAAGGACATCGTGGGCGAGCCGGCGGGCCGGCTGCACACGGCCCGCTCGCGCAACGACCAGGTGGCCACGGATTTCAGGCTGTGGGTGCGCGACCAGGCCGACGCGGCCGACGCGGGGCTCGCCGCGCTGATGCGCGCGCTCCTCGCGCAGGCGGAGGCGGGGGCGGACTGGGTCATGCCGGGGTTCACCCATCTCCAGACCGCGCAGCCTGTCACCTGGGGCCATCACATGCTGGCCTATGTGGAGATGTTCGCGCGCGACCGCGGCCGGCTTCGGGACGCGCGCGCGCGGATGAACGAATGCCCGCTCGGGGCGGCGGCGCTGGCCGGCACATCCTTCCCGATCGACCGGGAGATGACGGCGCGCGAGCTCGGCTTCGACCGGCCCTGCGCGAATTCGCTCGACGCGGTGAGCGACCGCGACTTCGCGCTCGAGTTCCTCGCCGCGGCCTCGATCTGCGCCATGCACCTCTCGCGACTGGCCGAGGAGCTGGTGATCTGGTCCTCGGCGCAGTTCCGTTTCGTCGCCATGTCGGACCGTTTCTCCACCGGCTCCTCGATCATGCCGCAGAAGAAGAACCCGGACGCCGCAGAGCTGATCCGCGCCAAGATCGGGCGGATTTTCGGTGCGAACGTGGCGCTGATGACGGTGATGAAGGGCTTGCCGCTGGCCTATTCCAAGGACATGCAGGAGGACAAGGAACAGGTCTTCGACGCCGCCGACACCCTGATGCTGGCGCTCGCCGCGATGGAGGGGATGGTGCGCGACATGGCCGCCAACCGCGACGCGCTGGAGACGGCCGCGGCGAGCGGCTTTTCCACCGCCACCGATCTCGCGGACTGGCTCGTGCGCGAACTCGGGCTACCCTTCCGCGAGGCGCACCACGTCACCGGGAGGCTCGTGGCCATGGCCGAGGCGGCGGGCCGCGACCTGCCCGATCTCACGCTCGAGGAAATGCGCTCGGTGCACGAGGGCATCCGCGAGGACGTGTTCGATGTGCTGGGCGTCCACAATTCGGTGGCGTCGCGCCGGTCCTATGGCGGCACGGCGCCGGAGCAGGTGCGCGCGCAGCTCGCGCGCTGGAAGGAGCGATTGGGATGAAACGTCTTCCGATCACCGCAGCGGCGCTTCTGGCGCTCGCCGGATGCGGCGCCGACGGCGCGCCGGAACCGCCCGCGCCGAAGCCCGCCACCGGGATCACGATCAGCGGAACCGCCGAGATCGGCGTGTCGGGGCGGCGCTGATGGCGCGGCTCAAGTATCTGTGGGCCGCGCTCGCCGTCTGGGGCTCGATCCACCCGATGTACTGGTTCGTGACGTGGTTCCGGCAGAATGGCTGGGACCTCGGCGCAATGATCGACGCGTGGTATGTCAACGCCGCTACCACGGGGCTCGTCTGGGACCTGACCATCGCGGCCATCGCGCTGACGCTCTGGGTGCTCTTCGACGCGGTGGCGCGGCGCGACTGGCTATCGCTGGTCACGATCCCGGCGATCTACGGCATCGGTGTCAGCTGCGGGCTGCCGCTTTACCTTTATTTCCGGGCGCGGCGGCAGGCCCCGGCGGCATAGGGGCGTCCCGCCGCGCGCGCGTCGCGCATCCCATGAGGGCCCCGGGCCTGGAGTTCGAGGATGGATCACTTCCTTTACCGCGACGGCGCGCTTCACGCCGAAGACGTGCCCGTGGCCGAGATCGCGGCGCGGGTCGGCACGCCCTTCTACCTGTATTCGGCCGCCACGCTGGCGCGGCATTACCGGCTTTTCGACGAGGCGCTCGAGGGGCTCGACCATCTCGTGTGCTTCGCGGTGAAGGCCGCCTCCAACCTCGCGATCCTGAAGCTTCTGGGCGACATGGGCGCGGGGATGGACGTGGTGTCGGGCGGGGAATACGCCCGCGCCCGCGCCGCCGGCGTGCCGGGTGAGCGCATCGTGTTCTCGGGCGTCGGCAAGACGCGCGAGGAGATGGCGCAGGCGCTCGCGGGCGGAGTGCGCCAGTTCAACGTGGAAAGCGAGCCCGAGATGCGGGCACTTTCGGCCGTGGCGGCGCAAATGGGGCGCACGGCCCCGATCACCGTGCGCGTGAACCCCGACGTGGATGCGCGCACGCATGCCAAGATCGCGACCGGCAAGGCGGAGAACAAGTTCGGCGTGCCGATCTCGCGGGCGCGGGAGGTCTATGCCGAGGCCGCGGCGCTGCCCGGGATCGAGGTGGTGGGGATCGACGTCCATATCGGCTCCCAACTGACCGAGCTCGCCCCGTTCGAGGCCGCCTATGCCAAGGTCGCGGAGCTGACCGAACTCCTGCGCGCCGACGGCCACGACATCCGCAGGCTGGATCTTGGCGGCGGGCTCGGCATCCCCTACGAGCGGTCGAACGCGGCGCCGCCGCTGCCCACCGAATACGGTGCGATGATAAGGCGCACCGTGGGCCATCTGGGCTGCGAGGTGGAGATCGAGCCGGGCCGCCTCATCGCCGGGAACGCCGGCATCCTGGTCTCGCGGGTGATCTACGTGAAATCCGGGGAGGGGCGGGATTTCCTCATTCTCGATGCGGCCATGAACGACCTGATCCGCCCTGCGATGTACGACGCTTGGCACGAGATCGTGCCGGTCGTCGAACCTGCGCCGGGCGTCGCGCAGGCGCGTTTCGACGTGGTGGGGCCCGTCTGCGAGACGGGGGACACCTTCGCCCGCGAAAGGATGCTGCCCCCGCTCGCCGAGGGCGATCTCGTGGCATTCCGCTCCGCCGGGGCCTACGGGGCCGTGATGGCGAGCGAGTACAACACCCGCCCCCTGATCCCCGAGGTTCTGGTGCGGGGCGATCACGTGGCCGTCATCCGCGCCCGCCCATCCTTTGACGACATCCTGAATCGGGATACCATTCCCGGATGGCTATAGGACGGGGGCGCAGTCACGCGCCCGTGCCTCATGGCCGAGGGAAGGGATCATGCAGGACAACCCGACCGGACAGGACGACGTTTTCCGCGCGATACGCTGGCCTTTCAGGCTGACGCGCGCGGGGATGGCCGCCGAACGCGCGGTGCGGGCGTTCTGGCCGCTCTGGTCGATCCTGGCCGCGGCGCTCGCTCTTCTCATGCTCGGCGTTCAGGACATGGTGCCGGTCGAGGCGGTGTGGGCCGCGGGCGCGCTCGCGGGTCTGGGCGCGACCGCTGCGGCGATCCACGGAGCGCGCCGGTTCCGCTGGCCCTCGCCGGCCGAGACGCTGGTGCGGCTCGATGCGACGATGGCGGGCCGGCCGATCCGGACGCTGCTCGACGAGCAGGCGATCGGCGCGGGCGACGCGGCCTCGGCGGCCGTCTGGGCGGCGCATCAGCGCCGAATGGCCGCCCGCGTCGCGGCGGCACGCGCCGCGCCCCCCGACCTGCGGGTCTCGTCGCGCGATCCCTTCGCGCTGCGTTACGTGGCGCTGCTGGCCCTCTCGGTCGCGCTCGTCTTCGGCTCTGTCTGGCGGGTCGGCTCGGTGACCGAGATGGCCCCCGGGCAGGCGAGCGCGCTGGCCGGCGGGCCGGCCTGGGAGGGCTGGGTGGAACCGCCCGCCTACACCGGGCTTCCCGCCGTCTATCTCAACGACATTACCGCGGGCGAGCTTTCCGTCGCCGAGGGTAGCCGCGTGACGATCCGTCTTTACGGCGAGGTGGGCGCGCTGTCCGTGGCCGAGACCGTCTCGGAGCGCGAGGCCCCCGCGGAACCGGCCGCGGAGCCCTCGCAGGGGTTCGACGTTGCGCGCTCGGGCCGGATCGAGATCGACGGACCCGGGGGCCGCGGCTGGGATGTCGCGCTTCGTGGCGACGCCGCTCCGCGCGTGAGCCTTGCCGGCGAGGCGGAAGCGTCGGCGCGCGGCGAGATGACGTTGCCCTTCACGGCGCGCGACGATTACGGCGTGGTGGCGGGCACGGCGCGGCTCGCCCTCGATCTCGACGCGGTGGAGCGGCAGCACGGCCTTGCCGCCGAGCCGGAGGCGCGTCCCGCCATCGAGGTGCCGCTGCCCATGCCGGTCACCGGGGATCGGGCCGAGTTCGAGGAAAGCCTGATCGAGGACTTCTCGAAGCACCCCTGGGCCAACCTGCCGGTGCGCGTCGAACTTTCGGTGGAGGACGCCGCGGGGCAGCAGGGCGCGTCCGCCCCGACGACCGTGGATCTGCCCGGCCGCCGCTTCTTCGATCCGCTGGCCGCCGCGGTGGCAGAGCAGCGCCGCGACCTGCTGTGGACCCGCGACAACGCGCGCCGGGTGGCGCAGGTGCTGCGTGCCGTCTCGCACCGCCCGGACGACGTGTTCCGCTCCGAAACGGCCTACCTGCGGCTTCGCGTGCTTCTGCACCGGATGGAGACCTTCACGAACCATGGCGGCGGGCTCAGCGGGGAGCAGCGCGACGAGATCGCCGAGGCGCTCTGGGATCTCGCCATCCTTCTGGAAGAGGGCGATCTCGGGGACGCGCTGGAACGGCTGCGCCGGGCCCAGGACCGGCTCTCGGAGGCCATGCGCAACGGCGCCTCCGACCAGGAGATCGCCGAACTTATGCAGGAGCTGCGCGAGGCGACGAACGAATACCTGAACGAACTGGCCCGCCAGGCGCAGCGCGACGGCGAAGAGGGCGCGCAGGACCAGATGGCCCAGCAGATGCCCGGCATGGAAATGTCGCAGGACGACCTGCAACGCATGATGGACCGCATCCAGGAGCTGATGGAGCAGGGCCGCATGGCCGAGGCGCAGGAGGCGTTGCGCCAGCTTCAGCAGATGATGGAGAACATGCGCGTGACCCAAGGTCAGGGGCAGGGTCAGCAATCCCCGGGCCAGCAGGCGATGGAAGGTCTGTCGGAGACGCTGCGCAACCAGCAGGGTCTTTCCGACGAGGCCTTCCGCGATCTCCAGGAGCGCTTCAATCCCGGCCAGCAGGGTCAGCAAGGTCAACAGGGGCAACAAGGACAGCAGGGTCAGCAGTTCGGCCAGCAGCCCGGACAGGGGCAGGGGCAGGCGCCCGGTCAGCAGCAGCCCGGGCAGGGCGGCCAGCAACAGGCCCGCCCGGGCGAGGGGCAGGGCGATGCGCCCGGCACCGAGGAGTCGCTCGCCGACCGGCAGCGCGCGCTTCGCCAGGAGTTGAACCGCCAGCGCGGAAACCTGCCCGGCCTCGGCGGCGAGGCGGGCGAGGAGGCGCGGCGCGCGCTCGATCGGGCCGAGGGCGCGATGGAAGGCGCCGAGGGCGCGCTGCGCGAGGGCGACCTCGCCGAGGCGATCGACCGCCAGGCGGAGGCCATGGATGCGCTCCGCGAAGGGCTGCGCAACATGGGCGAAGCGCTCGCGCAGGAGCAGCGCCAGAACGGGCAGGGCCAGCAGGGCATGGCCGAGGGGGATCCGGGCAGCGAGTCCCGCGATCCGCTCGGACGCAGCGCGGGCAACGCGGGCCAGATGGGCACCGAAGACAGCCTTCTTCAGGGGGACGATGTCTATCGCCGGGCGCGCGACCTTCTCGAAGAGCTGCGCCGCCGGAGCGGCGACAGCGAGCGCCCGGAGATCGAGCGCGAGTATCTGGAACGGTTGCTGGACCGCTTCTGATCCCGGGCGCGATCGCGAAAGGCGCGGTGATCAGGCCGTGTCGAGATCCGCGGGTTTCGCCTCCGTGAGGCCGTCGAGCCAGACGAGGATGCCGGTGACCTGCCCGTTGAGCCAGCCCCGCCCCGCATCGACCACCGCGACATACCCTTCGAGAAGGGGGGCGAGCACCGGGATGTCCCGGGAAAGCTGAGGCGCCAGCGCGTATGTGACGACGAGCATGACCGCCAGAAGCAGCGCGATCGCGAAGCCGCGGGAGAAGCCGCCGCCCCTGCCTGTCTCCTCGGGCTCGTGACCGTCGTCCGCGGCCGGGGCGTCGTGGATCGCGGTCCCCTCGTCGGTGGCGCGCAGCGTCGAATTGATCGCGTCGATATCGGGCAGAAGATCACGCCGCGCGCCTGCGGCGGCCGATCCGGTGGCCGCCGCGACCTCCTCTTCCTGCGCCGGGGCGGGGATGTCGGGCGTGTCCGCGGGCTCTGCCGGGGCGTCGGCGTCGCGATCGACCGGCGCGTCCGCTTCCAAAGCCACCTCCCCCCGCATCCGGGCCATGCGCGCGCGCGCCTCGCGGGCGCGGCGGCTTGCCGCATCCTCTCCGTCGCCGTCGTCGAGGCCAAGCTCGGGCTGGCTTTCGATCGGGGACGCCGCCTCCGAGGCGCGGGCGCGGGCCTCCTGTTCGGCTTCCTCTTTCAGAAGATCGGCGACCGAGGGGTCGAGTTCGCGTCGCGGGGGCGGCGGTGGCGCCTCCGCGCTGTCCTGCGCGTCCTCGGCCATGTCGTCGTCGCTTTCCGCCCGGGGCTGCGCCGCTTCAGGGGCGGCCGCCGGCCCGTCAGCCTCTTCTCCGGCATGGGTCGGATGGTTCTGGAACCATGTGATGCCGCAGGCCGAGCACTGGACGTCGCGCCCCTCTTCGGGGATGACTTCATCGGGAACTTCGTACTGCGCACCGCAATTCGGGCAAGTCAGACGCATCGCCACTCCTCTCGGACCAACCAGCCGGCGCGTCGCGCCGGAACGGCCCTTTCCCCAAGCCCACCGCGCATGAAGTTACCGGCTGGTGCGAGGCCGCGAAAGCCCATTCGCCCGCGCAGCCGGCGATTGCAACCCGACCGGTGCTGAGGCACAACATGGCCCCTGCGGGCAGGCGGAAAACTGGGGGCGGCGGTGATCGAGCTGGACGGTGTGGGCTACAGCTACGGGGGCGGCGAGCTTCTGCAGGACATCTCGCTGGCCATCACGCCCGGCAGTTTCCATTTCCTCACCGGGCCGTCGGGCGCGGGAAAGACGACCTTCCTGAAGCTTTGCTACGGCGCGCTGCAGCCCAGCGCCGGCCGGTTGCGGATTTTCGAGACCGACGTGACCGCCATGAGCCGCGACGCCATCGCCCTGGCGCGGCGCCGCATCGGGGTGGTGCACCAGGATTGCCAGTTCCTGGACCATCTGCCCGTGATGGAGAACGTGGCATTGCCGCTCACGGTGTCGGGGCAGGGGGGCGGTGCCGCACAACAGGACTTGCACGAACTGCTGAACTGGGTGGGCCTGACGGAGCGCGCCACGGCGCTGCCGCCCGAACTCTCCGGCGGGGAACGCCAGCGCGCCGCGCTCGCCCGCGCGGTCATCATGTCGCCGGACGTGATCCTTGCCGACGAGCCGACGGGCAACGTGGACTGGGAAATGTCGGAACGGCTTCTTCAGCTTCTGGTGGAGCTCAACCGGCTCGGCAAGGCGGTCATGGTCGCCACCCACGACCTTGCGCTCATCCGCGCCGCGAAACACCATGTGCAGGCGCGCGTCGTCCGGATCGCCGGTGGCCGGTTGCAGGCGGCGGGGGCCGATCTGTGAGGGGCGCGGTCACGCTGCTGCGCGGGGACACGCAGGCCGACCGGGTGGTCCCGCCCACCGGGATCACCGCGCGGCTGACCGTCTTCACCGCCGCGGCCATGGCCTTTCTGGCGGTCTTCGCGCTGGCGCTGTCGCTCGCCGCTGGGCGCCTCGCCGACCGCTGGGGCGAGGAACTCGCCCGTTCGGCCACGCTGCGCATCTCGGCGCCCGAGGGGCAGATGGCGGAACAGACGCGCGCGGCGCTGCGGCTGCTGGAGACGACGCCGGGGGTCGCCGGGGCACGCGCGCTGGCGCCGGAAGAGCAGCGCGCGCTGCTGGAGCCCTGGCTCGGGCCGGACCTTCCGCTCGACACGCTGCCGGTGCCGCAGCTCATCGAGATCATCGAGACCGAAGAGGGCTACGACGCGGCGGGGCTTCGACTGCGTCTCGCGGCGGAGGTGCCGGGGGCGGTCCTCGACGATCACACCCGCTGGCGCCGTCCGCTGGTGCAGGCGGCCGACCGTCTGCGCCTTCTGGGCTGGGTCTCGATCGCGCTCATCGGCGCGGCGGTGGCGGCGATGATCACCCTGGCCGCGCAGGCAGCGCTGGCGGCCAACGCGCAGGTGATCGCGGTGCTGCGGCTCGTCGGCGCGCGCGACGTCTACATCGCGCGCGCCTTCGTGCGCCGCTTCACGCTCCGCACGCTCACCGGCGCGGCCGTGGGAACGGCGTTCGGCATGATCGCGGTGGCGGCGCTGCCGGGCGGCGGCAGCGGTGAGGACAGTTTCCTCACGGGGCTCGGCTTTCGGGGCTGGCACTGGCTTGCGCCGCTTCTCGTGCCGCCTCTCGCGGCGGTCGTGGCGTTCTGGGCGACGCGCGCGGCGGCCGGGCGCACGCTCAGGGCGCTGACCTGATGCTGCGCTGGGCGCGCTCGGTGCTTTTCGTCGGGCAGATGTACGCCATGATGGCGATCATGGCCGTGTTCTTCACGCCCTGGGCGATCTTCGACCGGCGCGGCGCCTATGCCGGCGTCCGCACCTATTGCCGCTATGTCCGCTGGACGGCGCGCTGGATGGTGGGGCTGCGCACGGAGGTCCGCGGACGGGTCCCGGTGGAGGAGGTGCTGATCGGCTCCAAGCACCAGAGCTTCCTCGACATCATCCTCATCGTCAGCGACGTGCCACGGCCGAAGTTCATCATGAAGAAGGAACTCGGGCGCGCGCCGATCCTGGGCTGGTACGCCAAGCGCATCGGGTGCGTGGCCGTGGATCGCGGCCGCCGGCGCGCGGCGATGCGCCAGATGGTCGAGGGAGTCCGCCACGGCGACGCGCCGCCGGGACAGCTCATCATCTATCCCCAGGGCACGCGGGTCGCGCCGGGGGTGAAGGCGCCCTACAAGATCGGGACGGCGGTGCTCTACGAGGAGACGGGGCAGCCCTGCGTGCCGGCCGCGACCAATGTCGGCGTCTTCTGGCCGCGCAAGGGCATCCTGCGCAAGCCCGGCCTCGCCGTGGTCGAGTTCCTCGAGCCGATCCCGCCGGGACTGCCCGCCGAAACCTTCATGGCACGCCTCGAGCAGGTCGTGGAAACGCGGTCGGACGCGTTGATGGCCGAGGCCGGTTTCGATCCGCGCCCGCCGGGGCGGGAGAGCGCGGAAGAGAGCTGAGCGGATCCTGCCGGGGGTGCGCGACGTCCCCCGGCCCCCCCCCCCCCGCGGTCAGGCGTGGATCGGACCATCGCCGCAGGCCAACGCCGCCTCGCGCACCGCCTCGGAATAGGTCGGGTGCGCGTGGCAGGTCAGCGCGAGATCCTCGGCGCTGGCGCCGAATTCCATCGCCACGCAGATCTCGTGGATCAGGTCGCCGGCCATCGGGCCGATGATGTGCGCGCCGAGGATGCGGTCGGTCTTCTTGTCCGCGAGGATCTTCACGAAGCCGTCGGCGGCGAAGTTGGCCTTGGCGCGGCCGTTGCCCATGAAGTTGAACTTGCCCGCCTTGTAGGCGCGGCCCTGCTCCTTGAGGGTCTCCTCGGTTTCGCCGACAGCGGCGACCTCGGGATGGGTGTAGATCACCGACGGGATCACGCTGTAGTTGACGTGCCCGGCTTTGCCGGCGATCACCTCGGCGCAGGCCATGCCCTCGTCCTCGGCCTTGTGGGCCAGCATCGGCCCCGCGATGCAGTCGCCGATGGCGTAGACCCCGTCGACGTTCGTGCGCCAGTGGCCGTCCGTCTTCACCTGGCCGCGCTCGGTCATCTCGACTCCGAGCGCCTCGAGGCCGACGCCGTCGGTGAAGGGTTTGCGGCCCGTCGCCACCAGAACGACATCGGCGTCGAGGGTCGCCTCGCTCTCGTCCTTGCGGAGCTTGTAGTGGACCTTGGCCTTGGTCTTGAGCGCCTCCACGGACTGGACGGCGGCCCCCATGACGAAGTCCAGACCCTGTTTCTTCAGCAGGCGCTGGAAGCCCTTCTGCACCTCGGCGTCCATTCCGGGCGTGATGTGGTCGAGGTATTCCACGACCGTGACCTGCGCGCCGAGGCGCGCGTAGACGGAGCCGAGCTCGAGCCCGATCACCCCGCCGCCGATCACCGCCATCCTTTTCGGGATCCTGGAAAGCTCGAGCGCGCCGGTGGAGGTGACGACCACGGTCTCGTCGATCTCGACGCCGGGCAGGCCGGAGGCCTCGGATCCCGTCGCGACGATGATGTTCTTCGCCTCATGCGTCTCCCCGCCCACCGTCACCTTGCCGGGCGCGGGGATCGCGCCCCAGCCCTTGAGCCAGTCGATCTTGTTCTTCTTGAAAAGATACTCGATGCCCTTGGTGTTCTGCGCGATCGTGTCGTCCTTGTAGGCGAGCATCGCTTTCCAATCGACCTTGGGCGCGCCGACCTTGAGGCCCATCTTCTCGAAATTGTGCTCGGCCTCGTGAAGCTGGTGGGTGGCGTGCAGCAGCGCCTTGGAGGGGATGCAGCCCACGTTGAGGCATGTCCCGCCCAACGTCTCGCGCCCTTCCACGCAGGCGGTCTTGAAGCCCAGCTGCGCGCAGCGGATGGCGGCCACGTAGCCGCCGGGTCCGGAGCCGATAACGATCACGTCGTAGGAGGCCATTGGGTCAGTCCTTTCCCTTTCTGGCGGAGGAGGGGGGCGCTGCCCCCCTCGGCGGCCTGCGCCGCCTCACCCCCCGGAGTATTTGAACCAAGAAGAAGTCACAGGAGCGCCGCGAGGATCATCACCAGGGTGGCGAGGAAGCCCGCCGCCCAGATGAGCGAGCGGCCCGGCACCCAGCCGAAGAGGTAGGCGGGCACGTAGAGAAGGCGCGCGGCGAGGTAGATCCAGGCGCAGGCGGCGGTGACGGGGCTGGATTGCTGCGACAGCGTGACGATCGCCACGGCTGCTGTGAAGAGGATCAGCCCCTCGAAGTGGTTGTCGAGCGCGCGCTTGGCCCGCCCGGCCATGCCGGGCAGCGCAATCGCTTCGTCGCGCGGACTCATCGCGGCGCGGGGGCCGGCCACCTTCTGGCCGAGCACGGAGTAGAGCGCGAGCTGCCCGGCCTGCAGCAGCACGGCGAGGGCGAGGGCGGTGAGTTCGGGGGTCATGGAATCTCTGCCTTGGTGATCGACGACGTGGCCGATAGCGCGTCCGGCCACTGCGGGGGCGGCGCAGCGGGCCGAGGACGCGTGGTGACCGGGGATATGACGGGCGCCCCGAATACCCTAGCCATTGTTCCGGTAAAGCTGAACATGCGCGTTTTCAAAACCGTCAGATTGGAAATCCGTGTGTCCGTCCCTGCGCGGGCGCTGCAGGCCGGCAACGCGGTGGCGGGGCCGTGGGGACGGCTGCCCGCGCGCCGCGACGCCCCGTGCACGCGGGCGATGATCTTTGCGACGGACACGCAAGGCCCGCCTACAGGTCCATCAGGAGCCGCCGCGGGTCTTCGAGCGCCTCCTTCACGCGTACGAGGAAGGTGACCGCGCCCTTGCCGTCCACGATGCGGTGATCGTAGCTGAGCGCGAGGTACATCATCGGGCGGATCACGATCTCGCCCTTCACCACCACGGGCCGGTCCTGGATCTTGTGCATGCCCAGGATGCCCGATTGCGGCGGGTTGAGGATCGGCGAGGACATGAGGGAGCCGTAGACGCCGCCGTTGGAGATGGTGAAGGTGCCGCCCTGCATCTCGGCCATCGAGAGCTTGCCGTCGCGGGCGCGCTTCGCCTTTTCCGCCATCTCCTTTTCGAGCTCGGCGAAGGACTTGGCGTCGGCGTCGCGGATCACCGGCACCACGAGGCCCTGCGGCGTGCCCGTGGCGATGCCGATATGGACGAAGTTCTTGTAGACGATGTCGGTGCCGTCGATCTCGGCGTTGACCTCGGGGACCTCGCGGAGCGCGTGGCAGCAGGCCTTGGTGAAGAACGACATGAAGCCGAGCCGCACGCCGTGCTTCTTCTCGAAGAGGTCCTTGTATTCCGAGCGCAGGTCCATGACCGCCGACATGTCCACCTCGTTGTAGGTGGTCAGGATCGCCGCCGTGTCCTGCGCATCCTTGAGGCGGCGCGCGATGGTCTGGCGCAGGCGGGTCATCTTCACCCGCTCCTCGCGCCCGGCATCCTCGGCCGGGACCGGGGCGCGCGGGGCCTGCGCGGGGGCCGCGGGGGCCTTCGCGGCGCTTCCGGCGGCGGCCGCCTTGGCGACGTCGTCCTTCATGACGCGCCCGTCGCGGCCGGTGCCGGTGACCGCGTCGCGCGACAGCCCCGCCTCGGCCATGGCCTTTTTCGCGGCCGGTGCGTCTTCCACGTCCGCACGCTGCCCGGCCGTCTCTTGCGGGGTCTCGTGCTTGTCCGTCCGGGCCGTGTCATCCGATGCGGGCGCGGGGGAGGCGCCGCCCGCCGCGCCCGAGATCACGCCGAGCTTCCCGCCGGCCTGCACCGTTTCGCCTTCGGGGGCGAGGATCTCGGACAGCACGCCGGAGGCGGGCGCCGGCACTTCCACCGAGACCTTGTCGGTCTCAAGCTCGCAAAGCATCTCGTCCTGCTCGACCTTGTCGCCGGTCTTCTTGAACCAGGTCGAGACGGTGGCCTCGGTCACGCTTTCGCCCAGCGCGGGGACCATCACGTCCGCGCTGTCCCCCGCGCTGTCCCCCGCGCCGCTGTCGTCATCACCGCCCGCGTCGCCGGCCTTCCCGGCGCCCGCTTCGGACGCGGCAGGCGTCTCGCGCGGCTTGATCTCGGTGCTGTCCACCTCGCCGGCCGGGGCGAGATTAGCGAGCAGCGCGTCGACGCCCACCGTCTCGCCCTCCTGGGCGACGATGTCCTCGAGCACCCCGTCGGTGGGCGCGGGCACCTCCACCGTGACCTTGTCGGTCTCGAGCTCGCACAACATCTCGTCGGCGGTGACGCTGTCGCCCGGCTTCTTGAACCAGGTGGCGACGGTGGCCTCTGTCACGCTCTCTCCGAGCGTCGGCACGCGGACTTCGACAGTCATCTTTATCTCACTTTCCTTCGATGGAGAGCGCCTCGTCGACGAGCGCCTCCTGCTGTTTCTTGTGCTGCGAGGCGAGCCCGGTGGCGGGCGAGGCGCTCGCGGGGCGGCCGACATAGCGCGGGCGCCCGTGCTCGGCGCCGATGCGCCCCAGAACCCATTCGAGGTTGGGTTCCATGAAGGTCCAGGCCCCCTGGTTCTTCGGCTCCTCCTGGCACCAGAGGATCTCGGCCTGCTTGAAGCGCTCGAGCTCCTTCACCACCGAGATCGCCGGGAACGGATAGAACTGCTCCACCCGCAGCAGGTAGATGTCGTCGATGCCGCGCGCGTCGCGCTCTTCCAGCAGGTCGTAATAGACCTTGCCCGAGCACATCACCACGCGGCGGATCTTGGCGTCGGGCTTGAGCCGGGTGTCGGAGTTGCCCTTCTCGGCATCGTCCCAGAGCACGCGGTGGAAGCTGGAGCCGGTGACGAACTGCTCGGCATCCGACACGGCGAGCTTGTGCCGCAGCAGCGATTTCGGCGTCATCAGGATGAGCGGCTTGCGAAAGCTTCGGTGCAGCTGGCGGCGCAGGATGTGGAAGTAGTTGGCCGGCGTCGTGCAGTTGGCCACGATCCAGTTGTCCTGCCCGGACATCTGAAGGAAGCGTTCGAGCCGCGCCGAGGAGTGCTCGGGGCCCTGGCCCTCATAGCCGTGCGGCAAGAGGCAGACGAGCCCCGACATGCGCAGCCACTTCGACTCGCCCGACGAGATGAACTGGTCGAACATGATCTGCGCGCCGTTGGCGAAGTCGCCGAACTGCGCCTCCCACAGCGTCAGCGCGTTGGGCTCGGCCAGGCTGAAGCCGTATTCGAAGCCGAGCACCGCGTATTCCGACAGCATGGAGTCGATGACGTCGTAGCGGGCCTGGCCCTCGCGAATGGCGTTGAGCGGGTAATGGCGCTCTTCGGTGTCCTGATCGACGAGCGCGGAGTGACGCTGGCTGAAGGTGCCCCGCGTGCTGTCCTGCCCCGACAGGCGGACCGGGTAGCCCTCGAGGAGAAGCGAGCCGAAGGCGATCGCCTCGGCCGTCGCCCAGTCGAAGCCCGTGCCTGTCTCGAACATCTGCTTCTTGTGCTCGAGAAGGCGCCCCACGGTCTTGTGGAGGTTGAAGCCCTCGGGCACGCGGGTGAGCGCGACGCCCACGTCCTCCAGCGTTTTCTCGGAGATCGCGGTGTCGCCGCGCTGGTATTCCTTGCCCTCGCGGTCGAGGTGCGACCAGCGGCCGTCCAGCCAGTCGGCCTTGTTCGGGCGGTAGGTCTTGCCGGCCTCGAACTCGTCGGCGAGCAGCGACTGGAACTGCGCCTTCATGTCCTCGACCTCGCCCTCGGGGATCAGGCCGTCCCGCACCAGCCGTTCGGTGTAGAGCGACAGCGTGGTCTTGTGCTGCTTGATCTCCTTGTACATCAGCGGGTTGGTGAACATGGGCTCGTCGCCCTCGTTGTGGCCGAAGCGCCGGTAGCAGATCACGTCGATGACAACGTCCTTGCCGAACTTCTGGCGGAACTCGGTGGCGACCTTGGCGGCGTGCACCACCGCCTCGGGGTCGTCGCCGTTGACGTGGAATATGGGCGCCTCGACCATCAGCGCGATGTCGGTGGGGTAGGGCGAAGAGCGCGAATAATGCGGCGCCGTGGTGAAGCCGATCTGGTTGTTCACGACGAT
This sequence comes from Rhodosalinus sp. 5P4, assembly GCF_041365695.1. NCBI lineage: Bacteria > Pseudomonadati > Pseudomonadota > Alphaproteobacteria > Rhodobacterales > Paracoccaceae > Rhodosalinus > Rhodosalinus sp. 5P4. Next base: position 63,606 of record NZ_JBGFSJ010000004.1, on the reverse strand, counting down.
ATGCATGGTGCCGCCGGTACGATGCCCCTTGAGGCCGGAAAGCCCGAAGCATTCGGCCACGACGCCTTGTCCGGCAAAGGCCGCGTCGCCGTGGAGCAGCACCGGCAGCACCTTGCGGCGCTCGGCGTCGTTGAGCTGGTCCTGCTTGGCGCGCGCCTTGCCCAGCACCACCGGGTTCACGGCCTCCAGATGCGAGGGGTTCGCCGTCAGCGACAGGTGCACCGAGTTGCCGTCGAATTCGCGGTCGGACGAAGCGCCGAGGTGGTATTTCACGTCGCCCGAGCCGTCCACCTCCTCGGGCTTGAAGCTGCCGCCCTGGAACTCGTTGAAGATGGCGCGGTAGGGCTTGCCCATCACGTTGGCCAGCACCGACAGCCGCCCGCGGTGGGGCATGCCGATGACGACCTCCTTCAAGCCCAGCGCGCCGCCGCGCTTGATGATCTGCTCCATCGCCGGGATTACCGCCTCGCCGCCGTCGAGGCCGAAGCGCTTGGTGCCCATGTACTTGACGTGCAGGAACTTCTCGAAGCCCTCGGCCTCGACGAGCTTGTTCAGGATCGCGCGCCGGCCTTCGCGGGTGAACTTGACCTCCTTGCCGTAGCCCTCGATGCGCTCCTTCAGCCAGGCGGATTGCTCGGGGTTGGAGATGTGCATGTACTGCAGCGCGAAGGTGCCGCAGTAGGTCCGCTTCACGATGTCGAGGATCTCGCGGATCGAGGCGATCTCCAGCCCCAGCACGTTGTCGATGAAGATCGGCCGGTCCATGTCGGCCTCGGTGAAACCGTAGGTCCGGGGGTCGAGTTCCGGGTGGTCGGTCTTGGCGCGCAGGCCGAGAGGGTCGAGATCGGCGGCCAGATGCCCGCGGATACGGTAGGCGCGGATCAGCATGAGCGCGCGCACCGAGTCGAGTACGGCGCGCTGCACCTGGTCGTCGGTGACCTCCACGCCATGCGCCTCGGCCTTATCGCGGATCTTGCCGCCGGCGGCCTCTGCCTCCGCGCGCGCCGTGGCCTCCGGCCACTGCCCGTCGAAGGCGTGGGTCAGCTCGTCCGACGGCGTGGGCGGCCAGTCGGGGCGCGCCCAGGACGGGCCCTGCGCCTCGCGGCGCACCTCGGCCTCGGGGTCGCCGAGCTCGCGGAAGAACGCGGCCCACGCTTCGTCCACCGCGCCGGGATCCTCGGCGTAGCGCGCGTAGAGCTGTTCGAGATACTCGGCGTTCTGCCCCTGCATGAAGCTCGAGGCCTTGAAGAGATCGTTCGGGCTTTGCTCGGTCATGGGCGCACCTCTTGTGGGTTGGGGCCGAAGCGGTTGGAGCCGGGCTCGGACGGCCGGGTCAGCCAGTAGACGACGATGAGGGGGGAAATCAGGAAGATCAGGAAGGCGACATGCATGACGATCGCGCTCGCCCCGAAAAGGATCGCGCGCAGATCGCCGGCAAGCACCGCGTCGAGGCCGGACACCACGCTCGCGAAGCCGCCGATGCCCACCATCACGATGAGCGGGTAGAGAAGGTGCAGGCCCGAGCGCCCGCTGTCATGCATCCGTCGCCAGCCGGCGGCGAGACCGGGCAACAGGGTGACGAGAAAGAAGCCGGTCGCGAGGACGCCCTCACTCCGGTACTCGATCACGCCGGGGGCGACCTCGACGGCCCGGGCCCCGAAGATCGCCGCGTCGAGGACGCTTAGCGCAAGGCTTCCCCCGACGACGAAAAGGGTGAACCACCAGTATTCGGGGCGCGACGCGCGCCCGGAAAAGGTGGCGAACTTGCGCAGGCAGGTGGTGACGGCGTCGGCGAAACTCATGCCGGCGCCTCCGTGACGGGCCGGACCCTCGGTTCGGGGCCGTAGTCGTTCGGGCCTTTCTGAGAGGGCCGCGTCAGCCACCACAGGATCAGGATCGAGGCCGCGAGCTGCGCGATCGCGGCCGCCGCCGCCAGCCCCGCACCCATGCCAGGCATCATCGCGCCCGGCCCGGCGCCCGGCCCGTCCCCGGCCATGCGCGCCGCGAGCCCGAAGCCCGCGAAGAACAGGATCGCCAGGGAAATCAGCATTGGGATCAGAAGGTACCACCCGGGCCGGCCGGTGTCGTGCATACGCCGCCAGCCCGCGGCGAGCAGCGGCAGAAACATCGCGAGGCTGAAGAGCGGGCCGACGATGCGGGTCTCGGGCGCCTCCGGCGTGCCGAAGCCGAAAAGCGCCCCGTCGACCAGGCGCGCCACGAGGCCGCCCAGCATCACGAAAAGGAAGAACCACCAGTATTCGGGCCGCCGCGCGCGGCCCGAGAAGGTGGCGTATTTGCCCAGGCAGTTTCGGACTGCCTCCGAAAACCCCATGCTACGTGCCTCCTTCGCGGCACTCCCGCTCAGCCGATGGCCTTCAGCACCGCCTCGCCCAGCCCGGCGGGGCTGTCGGCCACGACGATGCCGGCCGACTTCATCGCCTCGATCTTGTCCTCGGCGCCGCCCTTGCCGCCGGCGACGATGGCGCCCGCGTGGCCCATCCGCCGCCCCGGGGGCGCGGTGCGCCCGGCGATGAAGCCCGCCGTCGGCTTGGAGCGGCCCTTCTTCGCCTCGGATTTCAGGAAGTCCGCGGCGTCCTCCTCGGCCGAGCCGCCGATCTCGCCGATCATGATGATCGCTTCCGTCTCGTCGTCGGCGAGGAACCATTCCAGCACGTCGATGTGCTCGGCCCCCTTGATGGGATCGCCGCCGATGCCCACGCAGGTGGACTGGCCGAGGCCGACATCCGTCGTCTGTTTCACGGCCTCGTAGGTAAGGGTGCCCGAACGGCTTACAACCCCGACCTTTCCGCGCTTGTGGATGTGGCCGGGCATGATGCCGATCTTGCAGGCGTCGGGGGTGATCACGCCGGGGCAGTTCGGCCCGATCAGCGTGGTTTCCGATCCCTCAAGCGCGCGCTTGACCTTCATCATGTCGAGCACCGGAATCCCTTCCGTGATGCAGACGACGAGCGGGATGCCCGCGTCGATCGCCTCCAGGATCGAATCCGCGGCGAAGGGCGGGGGCACGTAGATGACCGAGGCGTTCGCGCCGGTCTGCTGCACCGCCTCGTGGCAGGAGTTGAAGACCGGCAGGCCCAGATGCTCCTGCCCGCCCTTCCCGGGCGTGACACCGCCCACCATCTTGGTGCCGTAGGCGATGGCCTGCTCGGAGTGGAAGGTGCCCTGGGAGCCGGTGAAGCCCTGGCAGATCACCTTGGTGTTTTCGTCGACGAGAACTGCCATGATCCTTACCCCTTCACCGCCTTGACGATCTTCTCGGCCGCGTCGGACAGGTCGTCCGCCGCGATCACGTTCAGGCCGGAATTGTTGATGATCTCCTTGCCCTGCTCGACGTTCGTGCCCTCGAGCCGGACGACCAGCGGCACCTCGAGCCCCACCTCCCTGACGGCGGCGACGACGCCCTCGGCGATGATGTCGCAGCGCATGATGCCGCCGAAGATGTTGACGAGGATGCCCTTCACGTTCTTGTCCGACGTGATGATCTTGAAGGCTTCGGTCACCTTCTCCTTCGTCGCGCCCCCGCCCACGTCGAGGAAGTTGGCGGGCTCGGCGCCGAAGAGCTTGATAATGTCCATCGTCGCCATGGCGAGGCCCGCGCCGTTCACCATGCAGCCGATCTCGCCGTCGAGCGCGATGTAGTTGAGATCGTATTTCGACGCGGCGAGTTCCTTCGGATCCTCCTCGGACTCGTCGCGCAGCGACGCGATGTCGGCGTGCCGGTAGAGCGCGTTCGAGTCGAAGCTCATCTTCGCGTCGAGGCATTTCAGCTCGCCCTCGTCCGTCACGATGAGCGGGTTGATCTCCAGCATCTCCATGTCCTTGTCCACGAAGAGCCTGTAGAGTGTGCCCATGAGGCCGACGCACTGCTTGATCTGCTTGCCCTCGAGGCCCAGCATGAAGGCGATGCGGCGGCCGTGGAAGGGCTGGTATCCGGTCACCGGATCCACCGAGAAGGACAGGATCCGCTCCGGCGTCGACGCGGCGACCTCCTCGATGTCCATGCCGCCCTCGGTGGAGCAGACGAAGGACACGCGGCTCGTCTGCCGGTCCACCAGGAGCGCAAGGTAGAGCTCGCGCGAGATGCCGGAGCCGTCCTCGATGTAGATGCGCCCCACCTGCTTGCCCGCGGGGCCGGTCTGGTGGGTGACGAGGGTGCGGCCGAGCATCCGGCGCGCCTCCTCGGCGGCCTCCTCCACCGACTTCGTGAGGCGCACGCCGCCCTTCTCGCCGGCGCCGTCCTCCTTGAAGTGGCCCTTGCCGCGACCGCCCGCGTGGATCTGCGCCTTCACCACCCAGAGCGGGCCGTCGAGCTCTCCGGCGGCGGTCTTCGCATCCTCGGCCTTCAGCACCACGCGCCCGTCGCTCACCGGCGCGCCGTAATCCCGCAGAAGTGCCTTGGCCTGATATTCATGTATGTTCATTCAGCACTGTCCCGTCACGGTTCGTTTATCCCGGTATACTCATATTGTCGCACCCGGTCGAAACCGTTTTCTGGTCTGTCACGCGGTTTTGTGCATTCTTGGGGAGGTTTGTGATCACGCATTTTCGGGGTGTGATCACGAAACTGGCGTCGGGTGCGCCCGTGCCGGCAAGAATCGCTTCCGACCGGGCGCTCCGCGGAACATTTTCGTGTCCGCGCGGGCGCAGGTGCCCGCGCCGCGCGGCAGACCACTCCCGGGCCGGCGCCATGGGGCGGGCCCGGGAGCGGGCGTCGCGCCGGTATCAGGCGAGTGTCTCGTCGATTTCCTTGCACGCCTTCACGAGGCCGCGCACCGAGTCGACGGACTTGTCCATCATCGCCTGCTCGTCCTTGTTGAGCGCGATGTCGACCACCTTCTCGATGCCGTCCGCACCGATCACCGTGGGCACGCCGACATACATGCCGTCGAGGCCATAGGCGCCCGAAACATAGGCCGCGCAGGGCAGCACGCGTTTCTGGTCCTTGAGATAGGCTTCGGCCATCTCGATCGCCGAGGCGGCGGGCGCGTAGAAGGCGGAACCCGACTTCAGCAGCCCCACGATCTCCGCACCGCCGTCCCGGGTGCGCTGCACGATCGCGTCGAGCTTTTCCTGCGTCGTCCAGCCCATCTTCACCAGATCCGGCAGCGGGATGCCCGCCACGGTGGAATAGCGCACGAGCGGCACCATCGTGTCGCCATGCCCGCCGAGTACGAAGCCGGTCACGTCCTTCATCGAGACGTTGAACTCCACGCTCAGGAAGTGGCGGAAGCGCGCGCTGTCGAGGACGCCGGCCATGCCGCAGACCTTCTCGTGCGGAAGACCCGAGAACTCGCGCAGCGCCCACACCATCGCGTCGAGCGGGTTGGTTATGCAGATCACGAAGGCGTCGGGGGCGTTGTCGCGGATGCCTTCGCCGACCGCCTTCATCACCTTGAGGTTGATGCCGAGAAGGTCGTCGCGGCTCATGCCGGGCTTGCGCGGCACACCGGCGGTCACGATGCAGACGTCGGCGCCGGCGATGTCGCCGTAATCCTGCGTTCCCTTGAGCGCGGCGTCGATGCGCTCCACGGGGCCGGATTCGGCGATGTCCAGCGCCTTGCCCTCGGGCGTGCCTTCGGCGATGTCGAACAGGACGACGTCGCCGAGCTCCTTGATGGCGGCGAGATGGGCGAGCGTGCCGCCGATCTGCCCCGCGCCGATCAGGGCGATCTTGGGTCTGGCCATGAAAGTCTCTCCGGTCGATTGCAGACGCCGCATGGCCTAGAGCCTCGCGCAGCGCATCGCAAGAGCGGAGCGGGGCTGTCGCGCGCCCGCCCGAGCGGCTAAGCCTGAACCACGACGCGTGTTGCGTGCGGGGAGGGGGCGATGCTGAACGATCCGGGCATCTTCGTGCTGGCGGCGCTCGCGGTGGTCTTCGCCGGCGTCTCGAAGGGCGGCTTCGGCTCGGGCGCGGCTTTCGCATCCGCCGCGGTCCTGGCCCTCGTGATGCCGCCGGGCGAGGCGCTCGGCATCATGCTGCCGCTTCTCATGCTGATCGATCTTGTCACGCTGCCACCTTACTGGCGGCGCTGGGATCCGGCGGCGGCGCGGCTTCTCATCCTGGGCGGCCTGCCCGGCGTCGCGCTCGGGGCGGCGCTCTGGCGGGTGGCCGACGACGACCTGATACGGCTCCTGATCGGGGCGATCAGCCTGGCCTTCGTCGCCTGGCGCGTGCTGGAGACGCGTGGCGTCATCCGGCCCGCCGCGCGCCGCCCGGGGCGGGGTTGGGGGCTCTTGGCCGGGCTCACCGCGGGCTTCACGAGCTTCGTCAGCCATGCCGGCGGCCCGGCGGCCGCCGTCTACCTGCTTGCGGGGCGGCCGGACAAGACGACCTATCAGGCGACAACGGTGCTGATCTTCTGGGCGCTCAACATCGCCAAGGCGATTCCCTACGGCGTCCTCGGCATCTTCACGGCCCAGACGCTCATGGCGAACGCCGCGCTCGCCCCTTTCGCGGTGCTTGGCGCGTGGCTCGGCGTGAAGGCGCATTTCCTCGTGCCGGAGCGCGCCTTCTTCCTGCTGACCTACACGCTGCTCACGCTGACCGGCGCGAAGCTGATCTGGGACGCGCTCACCTAGCCGTCGCGGCCCGGGGGCGGCGCGTCGTGGGCGGAAAACGCCTCTCCCGATGCCAGCAGGCAGGTGCGGCCCGCGGCCGTCGTCGCGGTGAGCGTCCAGCTTCCCGTGTCCGGGTTGGCGAAAAGCTCGACGAGCGCCCCGGAGGCGAGACCCGCCGCGCGACGCGATTCGCCCCAGCCCCGGGCGAGTTCCTCGAGCATCGCGTCCCGCGGCCCGCAGCCGGGCAAGGCTTCGCCCTCGACGGTGGTCGCGGCAAGCGCCATGAGCGCGAGGCCGGTGGCGTGGACGAGGGCATGCCGGATCATGGCGGGATCTCCTTCGATGGGGGCGCGACGTCGCCGTGAAGATCCGGAGAAGGCGTTAACGGCGGCCGAAGGGCGCGTGCCGCAGCCGTTGCGGGGCCGGTTTTGCCGCATTGCAGCAGAAAGGGGCTTGAACATCTGCCAAGAAAATGCGCTCTACCGCGCAACTTTGTTACGGGAGGCTTCGATGGACCCGCGCTCACGCCCCTACCGGTCCGTGCTCTACATTCCCGGCTCGAAGGAGCGTGCCCTCGAGAAGGCGCGGTCGCTGCCGGTGGACGCCATCATCTTCGATCTCGAGGATGCGGTGGCGCCCGATGCCAAGGAAGAGGCCCGGCGCACGTTGCGTACCGAGCTCGACGCGGGCGGATACGGCAAGCGCGCGCGGATCGTCCGGGTCAACGGGCTGGAGACCGCCTGGGGCGCGGCGGACATCGAGGCGATCCGCGGCGCCGATATCGACGCGCTGCTGCTGCCCAAGGTCGATGACCCCGCGCAGCTCGACGCCGCGGCCGACGCGCTGGGCGCGGACGTGCCGATCTGGGCCATGATGGAGACGCCGCGCGGCGTCCTGAACGCGCAGGCCATCGCGGCGCATCCGCGCCTTGGGGGATTCGTCGCCGGGACCAACGACCTCGCCAAGGAGCTGGGCTGCGCCATGCGCGCCGACCGGCTGCCGATGCTCCAGGCGCTGCAGCACATGCTCATGGCGGCGCGGGCCGAGGGAAAGGTCTGCGTGGACGGCGTCTTCAACCACTTCCGGGACGAGGACGGCCTGCGCGCCGAGTGCGAGCAGGGCCGCGACATGGGCTTCGACGGCAAGACGCTCATCCACCCCGCGCAGGTGGCCACCGCCAACGCCGTCTTCGCCCCGGGCGCGGAAGAGATCGACCTCGCGCGCCGCCAGATCGCGGCATTCCGGGACGCCGAGGCGCGCGGCGAGGGCGTGGCCGTGCTGGACGGCCGGATCGTCGAGAACCTGCATGTCGAAACCGCCCGCAGGATGCTCGCGAAGGCAGAGGCCATTGCGGCGCTCGCGCATTGATCTAGGGTAGCGACCGACAGGGCAGGGAGAGCCGCGATGGCACTGACGTTACTGATCCTCGGCGTGATCCTCTGGATCGGGGCGCACACGTTCAAGCGCCTTGCACCCGACACGCGCGCCGGCATGGGCGAGACCGGCAAGGGCGTGGTCGCCGTGCTGCTTCTGGTCGCGCTGGCATTGATGATCGTGGGCTATCGCGGAGCTTACGGCGATGTCTGGTGGGGGCGTCACCCGGCGACGGTGGGCATCAACAACCTGCTCAACCTCTTCGCCGTGTATCTCTTCGCCGCCTCGGGGATGAAGACGCGGATCACGGCCGGGATCCGCCACCCGCAGCTGACCGCCGTCAAGGCGTGGGCGGTGGGCCATCTGCTCGTCAACGGCGATCTTCCCTCGCTCATCCTGTTCGGCGGGCTGCTCGGCTGGGCCGTGTGGGAGGTCATCCTGATCAATCGCGCGACGGAGCGTCCGGCGCCGCCGCCGCCCGCCTCGATGGGCAAGGAGATCGGCGCCGTCGTCGGCACGCTGGTGGTCTACGGCCTGATCGCCTGGGCGCATTACTGGTTCGGCTATCCGGCATTCGGGTGACGCGATGCGCCTCTACCGCTTCCTGACCGCCGACGACACCTCCGCCTTCTGCCACAAGGTGACCGCCGCGCTGAACGCCGGTTGGGATCTCTACGGCGCCCCCGCCTACGCCTACGACGAAAGCAACGGCGTGATGCGCTGCGGGCAGGCGGTGGTGAAGGAGGTGGAAGGCACCTACCACCCCGACATGAAGCTGGGAGAGCAGTGAGCATGCCGAAGGACAAGCCCAGCCGGATGAAGACCAACCCGGGCCGCTTCTTCGAGGATTACACCGTGGGCGAGGTGATCCCCCATGCCGTGCCGCGCACGATCTCGGGCGGCGAGCGGGCGATCTACCACGCGCTCTACCCGGCGCGCCACGCGCTTTACTCGTCGGACGAGTTCGCGCGGGTCTGCGGCCTTCCGGCCAGCCCGGTGGACGATCTGGCCGCCTTTCACATCGTTTTCGGCAAGTCGGTGCCCGACATCTCGCTCAACGCCGTGGCGAATCTCGGCTATGCCGAGGCGCGCTGGCTGCGGCCGGTCTATGCCGGCGACACGCTGCGCGCTTCGTCCGAGGTGATCGGGCTGAAGCAGAACTCCTCCGGCAAGACCGGTGTGGTCTACGTGAAGACCACGGGCTTCAACCAGCACGGGCTTCCGGTGATGGAGTTCAAGCGCTGGGTCATGGTGCGCAAGAAGGACCCCGGGACGCCGGCCCCCGAAGCGGTGGTGCCCGAGACCGCGCCGCATGTCGCGCCGGGCGACCTGGTCATTCCGGCCGGGCTCGACTTCACCCAGTATGATTTCGGCCTCGCCGGAGAACCGCACCGCCTGTCGGATTACGAGGTCGGAGAAACGATCGACCACGTGGACGGCGTCACGCTGGAAGAGGCCGAGCACATGATGGCGACGCGGCTCTGGCAGAACACGTCCAAGACCCATTTCGACGCCACGCCGCGCGAGGATCGCAAGCGGCTGATCTATGGCGGGCACGTCATCTCCATGGCGCGCGCGCTTTCGTTCAACGGTCTCGCCAACGCGCAGATGATCGCGGCGATCAACGCGGGCGCGCACGCGAACCCCTGCTTCGCGGGCGACACCGTGCGCGCCTGGTCCGAGGTGCTCGACATGGCCGAGACGCCCGCGCCCGGCGTCGGCGCGATCCGGTTGCGTCTGGTGGCGACGAAAGGCGGCGCGCCCTTCACGCTCAAGGGCGAGGACGGCAAGTATCTGCCGGATGTCCTTCTGGACCTCGACTACTGGGCGTTCATGCCGATGTGATCGCCGAAGGCCGGGCCGGCGATCGGGGGCACCGGGGGATCCGGGTGCCGCCGAGACCGGTCTGGCGTGATCACAGGCTGGGCCGGCCTCCTTGAGCCGAAGGGCGGGGCCGTCCCAGGCCGCATCCGAATCCTTGCGCGCTCGGCCCGCATGCACCGCATCGTGCGCCATGGCCGCGCGAAGACGCAGATAAGACAGGTGAAAATTTGCGATCACATGATATCGCTCAGTGATCACGAACGCCCCCGAAGAGGTTGCGTTGCGCAGATTTTCCGGTCATGGCGTGGCTTTGCCCCCATGACAGCGCCGAAAAATGCGCTATCAGTTGGACAGCAGACCGAAAGGACATGCCATGGCCGACGTCAACAGAGGCAACCGCCCGCTCTCGCCCCACCTGCAGATCTACCGCCCGCAGCTCACATCGGTGACGTCCATCTTCGTGCGCATCACCGGAAATGCGCTTCTGGTGGCCGCGCTTCTGGTCGTCTGGTGGTTTCTCGCCGCCGCGACCTCTCCCGAGGCGTTCGCGCGAGCCGACGCGGTGCTGACGAGCTGGTTCGGCGATCTGGTGATGTTCCTGTCGCTCTGGGCGCTCTGGTATCACACGCTCGGGGGCATCCGGCATCTTGTCTGGGACAGCGGGCGCGGCCTCGACCTCGATAGCTCCTACATGATGGGCTATGTGATGATCGGCGGGTCGGTCGTGCTCACGCTCGCCACCGTCTTCGTGATCTGAGGGGGATCGCCATGCATATTCTGACCGCACGCAAGCGTGCCGAGGGCACGGGCGCCGCAAAGACGGGAACCGACCATCATTGGAGCATGATTGTCTCGTCGGCGGCCCTGATCGGGCTCGTGCCGCTTTTCATCTTCACCTTCGGGCAGGCGCTGGGCCGCCCCCATGCGGAGGTCGTGGCCTATTACCAGCAGCCGTTCCCGGCCATGGTGGCGATCCTCACCTTCCTCGTCGGCTTCTACCATTTCCGGGGCGGTGTTCAGACCCTGATCGAGGACTATGTCCACGGCACGCGTCAGAAGGTTCTGATCGTGGCGATGATTTGCCTCAGCTACGCGGCCGCCGCCGTCGGCATTTTCGCCGTGGCGAAGCTGGCGCTTTGAGATAACGGAGCAGCATTCCATGGCAGCATACGACTACGAGACGCACGATTACGACGTGGTTGTGGTGGGCGCCGGCGGCTCGGGGCTTCGCGCGACGCTCGGAATGGCGGAGCAGGGGCTTCGCACCGCCTGCGTCACCAAGGTCTTTCCCACCCGCTCGCACACCGTGGCCGCGCAGGGGGGCATCGCCGCCTCGCTCGGCAACATGGGGCCCGACAACTGGCAGTGGCACATGTACGACACCGTGAAGGGGTCGGACTGGCTCGGTGACGTGGACGCGATGGAATACCTGGCCCGCGAGGCGCCCAAGGCCGTCTACGAGCTCGAGCATTACGGCGTGCCCTTCTCGCGCACCGAGGACGGCAAGATCTATCAGCGCCCGTTCGGCGGCCACACCACCGAGTTCGGCGAGGGGCCGCCGGTGCAGCGGACCTGTGCGGCCGCCGACCGGACCGGCCATGCGATCCTGCACACGCTCTACGGCCAGAGCCTGAAGCAGCAGGCCCAGTTCTACATCGAGTATTTCGCCATCGACCTCCTGATGGACGAGGACGGCGCCTGCCGCGGCGTGCTCTGCTGGAAGCTCGACGACGGCAGCATGCACGTCTTTTCCGCCAAGATGGTGGTGCTGGCCACCGGCGGCTACGGGCGCGCCTATTTCTCGGCCACCTCGGCGCATACCTGCACCGGTGACGGCGGCGGCATGATCGCGCGGGCGGGCCTGCCGCTCCAGGACATGGAGTTCGTGCAGTTCCACCCCACCGGTATCTACGGCTCAGGCTGCCTCATCACCGAGGGTGCCCGTGGCGAGGGGGGGTATCTCACCAATTCCGAGGGCGAGCGGTTCATGGAACGCTACGCGCCCACCTACAAGGACCTCGCCAGCCGCGACGTGGTCAGCCGCTGCATGACGATCGAGATCCGCGAAGGGCGCGGCGTGGGCCCGAACAAGGACCACATCCACCTGCACCTCAATCACCTGCCGCCCGAGACGCTGGCCGAGCGGCTGCCGGGCATCTCCGAATCCGCGCGCATCTTCGCCGGCGTCGACGTCACGAAGGAGCCGATCCCGGTGTTGCCCACGGTGCACTACAACATGGGCGGCATCCCGACCAACTACTGGGGCGAGGTTCTGAACCCCACCGAGGTGGATCCCGACCGCATCGCGCCCGGCCTGATGGCCGTCGGCGAGGCGGGCTGCGCCTCTGTCCACGGGGCGAACCGTCTGGGCTCGAACTCGCTCATCGACCTCGTGGTGTTCGGCCGCGCCGCCGCCATCCGCGCCGGAGAGGCCGTGGAGCATGGAACGCCGGTGCCCGAGGCGCCGAAGGCCGCCATCGAGCAGGCGCTCGACCGCTTCGACGCGATGCGCCACGCCAAGGGCGGCACGCCCACGGCGGAGTTGCGGCTCGAGATGCAGAAGACCATGCAGGAGGACGCGGCCGTCTTCCGCACCGAGGAAACCCTCAAGCAGGGTCTCGAGAAGATGACGACGATCGCGGGCAAGCTCGACGATATCGCCGTCACCGACCGGTCGCTGATCTGGAACTCGGACCTCATGGAAACGCTGGAGCTTGCCAACCTCATGCCGAACGCGCTCGCGACCATCGCGAGCGCCGAGGCGCGCAAGGAAAGCCGCGGCGCCCATGCCCACGAGGACCATCCCGACCGCGACGACGAGAACTGGCGCAAGCACACGCTCGCATGGGTCAACGGCGGCGTGAAGCTCGACTATCGCCCGGTGCACCTCAACCCGCTCATGGGGCACAACGAGGGCGGCATCGACCTCGACCGTATCAAGCCCAAGGCCCGCGTGTACTGAGGAGACGACCGAGATGGTTCAACTGACGCTCCCCAAGAATTCGAAGATCCGCACCGGGAAGACCTGGCCCAAGCCCGACGGCGCGACGAACCTGCGTAAGTTCCAGATCTATCGCTGGAACCCCGACGACGGGGAGAACCCGCGCGTGGACACCTACTGGGTGGACATGGACAGCTGCGGGCCGATGGTCCTGGACGCGCTCATCAAGATCAAGAACGAGATCGACCCGACTCTGACCTTCCGCCGCTCCTGCCGCGAGGGGATCTGCGGATCCTGCGCGATGAACATCGACGGGATCAACACGCTCGCCTGCATCTACGGCATGGAAGAGATCAAGGGCGACGTGAAGATCTACCCCCTGCCGCACATGCCGGTGGTGAAGGACCTGATCCCGGATCTCACGCATTTCTACGCCCAGCACGAAAGCATCATGCCGTGGCTGGAGACGAAGTCGAACGCGCCCGCGAAGGAGTGGCGGCAGTCGATCGAGGATCGCGAAAAGCTCGACGGGCTTTACGAGTGCGTGATGTGCGCCTGCTGTTCGACGGCCTGCCCGTCCTATTGGTGGAACGGCGACCGGTACCTCGGCCCAGCTGCGCTGCTGCATGCCTATCGCTGGATCATCGACAGCCGCGACGAGGCCACGGGCGAGCGGCTGGACGACCTCGAGGATCCGTTCAAGCTTTACCGCTGCCATACCATCATGAACTGCGCGAAGACCTGCCCCAAGGGTCTGAACCCGGCGAAAGCCATCGCCAACATCAAGAAGATGATGGTGGACCGCGTGGTCTGAGGCCTTGTATCGGGCGAGCGGTCGCTGACGCCGCTCGCCCAGGCAGACCCGCAGCCCGTGAGGGTTGCAGCGCGCGGGCGATATGGCGCGATGCATTAGGCCCGGTCCGCACGGCTCGCGCCGCCCCGCTGACGCGGAGGACGCACGCCCGGCTTTGCCGGCCCACGCGATTCCGTGACAGTCCGCGCCACCGGGGCTATGCCTGCGGCGACTGAAAGCACGGGCAACGGAGTATCCAATGGCCAATCCACCCGCCGACGCCGACGCGCGCCGCGCCGTGCCCCCCGTGATCTGCTATCCGGACGACACGCTGCCCGCGCCGGACCTGGCGCTTTACCGCGCGGCGCGGCCGGGGGCGGAAAAGCTGGGCGAGGTCATCGTGCCGCCGCGCGAGGGTCGCTGCTTTCGCGTGGCCGCCGGGCAGTTCCTTCGCATCGCGAGCGTCGAGGGGCCGCAGGTGGGCGACCTGAACCTCTGGAACGCGGGCGATCTGTCCGAGCGCTTCTACTCGGGCAAGACGCGCGCGCTGCACGGCACGCATCTGACGACGGGCGACCGGATGTGGTCGGCCTTTCCGCATCTTCGCCCGATGGCGACCATCGTGGAGGACACGCTCGCCTGGTACGGCACGGATGACTTCGGCGGCCGGGTGCACGACGTGATCGGCACACGCTGCGATCCCTACACCCACGCGCTGCTCTCGGGCGGGGACGCCTACCACCATTGCTGCCACTCGAACCTGACGCGGGCGCTGGCCGGGGAAACCGGGATGGCCGTGACCGAGGCGGAGGGCCATGTGCACGACGTGTTGAACGTCTTCATGTGCACGGGCTTCATCCCCGACACGGGGCAGTATTTCATGAAGGCGAGCCCGGTGCGGCCCGGCGACTACCTCGAGTTCTTCGCCGAGATCGATCTTCTGGGCGCGCTCAGTGCCTGCCCCGGCGGGGACTGCTCAGCCGAACATTCGAGCGACGCGGCGCGTTGCCATCCGCTGCTGGTGGAGGTTTTCGCGCCGCGAACCGGCGCGCTCGAGGGGTGGAGGCCGCCCGCGCCCAACCCCTACGACCGCAGCCACGGAACATAGGGATCAGGCGAAGGCGGCCTCCAGCGCGATCTCGACCATCGCCTCGAAGCCGGTCTCGCGTTCCGCGCTCGGCAGATGCGCGCCGGTCTGGAGATGGTCGCTCACCGTGAGGACGGCGAGCGCGCGTGCGCCGAGCCGGGCGGCGACCGTGTAGAGCTCCGCCGCCTCCATCTCGACGGCGAGCGTGCCGTGACGGGTCAGGATCTCGTTCAGGTCGGGGCGCTCGTCGTAGAACACGTCCGACGAGTAGATGCCGCCGACATGATGCGTGGCGCCGCGCGCCTCGGCGGCGGCCGCGGCCGCCCGCAGAAGCGGCCAGTCGGCGCAGGGCGCGAAGGACAATTCGCGGAACGTCCCGCGCGAGGGCGTCGAGAGGCTCGACGCCGTCATTGCGAGCACGAGATCGCGAAGCGCGACCTGCGTCTGCATCGCGCCACAGGACCCGATGCGGATGAGCGTCTTCGCCCCGTAATCGCGGATCAGTTCGTTGGCGTAGATCGACAGCGACGGCATTCCCATGCCGGAGCCGTGAATCGTGACCGGCTCGCCCCGCCAGATTCCGGTGAAGCCGAGCATGCCGCGGGTTTCGTTCACGAGGCGCGGGGCATCGAGGAAACGCTCGGCCGCCCAACGGGCGCGGTAGGGATCGCCGGGCATCAACACCGTTGGCGCGATCTCGCCTTCGGCCGCGCCGATATGGATCGTCATGCGGAGCCTTTCCTTACGCCGGTTGCTAGCGACGGATCTCGAAATCCCGAAGCGCGGGATCGGCGGCAGTCTCCTCTTCGGAAACCTGCGTCACCCTTGCCGCGGGCGGCCCCTCGCGGAGCCGTTCGAGAAGGCTGGAGACGGCGTCGTCGGGCCCCTGAATCAGAGCCTCGACGCTGCCATCGGAGCGGTTGCGCACCCAGCCGGCGAGGCCGCGGCTGCGCGCCTGCTCCTGCGTCCACGCGCGGAAGGAGACGCCCTGCACCCGGCCTTCCACGCGAGCCGCGATCGCCTTTTCCGCCATCGCCACGCGCGCCCCCGCGTCAGATCGAGAGGTCTTCGAGTGTCTTGCCCGCCTTCAGCGCCTCGTTGACCCACTGCGGCTTGCGCCCGCGGCCGGTCCAGGTCTGGCGCGGATCGGCGGGGTTGGCGTATTTCGGCGGGTTCTTGCTGCCTTTCGGCCCGGCTTCCTTGAGGTCGTTGAGCGAGAAACCATAGGCTTTCGCCGCGTCTTCGGCCGCTTTCAGCGCCTCGGCCTTGCGGCGAACCTCGATCGTCTCCAGCGCCTTGTCGATATCGGCGCGAAGCTGTTTCAGTTCCTCGCCGGACATCTTGTACAAATCGATATTCATGGGCTTTTCCTTTGTTGCGTGGTCGTCTTCTGTTGCGCCACGGTCGCGTGGACATGACTCCTTACCCGCAATTTTCAAGGATACAAGAAAAAAACGGCATTGGAAAACTTTCCGCGCAAAGTCTTTGCGCGGAGTGGTTGTGGAAAAGGCGATGGCGCGCGGAGTAATCGCTGACCCTGCGTAATCCTTATTGCGCAGCGACCGCTTTGGGATCGGCCAGCTCGACGACATCCATCATGATCGCGTTCAATTCGAAATCCTTCGGCGTATAGACGCGCGCCACGCCCATGGCGCGCAGGCGCCTTGCATCCTCCTCGGGGATGATTCCGCCCACGATGACGGGAGTTTCCTCGAGTCCCGCCTCGCGCAGCCGGCCCATCATGTCTTCCACGAGCGGAATATGGCTTCCCGAAAGGATGGAAAGCCCGATGACGTGCGGGGTGTTCTCCTGCGCGGCGCGAACGATCTCTTCAGGGGTGAGGCGGATGCCCTCGTATTCGATGTCCATGCCGCAATCGCGGGCGCGGAAGGCGATCTGCTCCGCCCCGTTGGAATGGCCGTCGAGCCCCGGTTTGCCGATGAGAAAGCGCAGGCGCCGGCCGAGACGCTGGCTGACGGCATCGACCGCCTCGCGGATCTCGTCGAGTCCCTCGGTCATGTTCGAGGGGCTCTTCGACACGCCGGTCGGCCCGCGGTATTCACCGAAGGCCTTGCGCATCTCGGCGGCCCATTCGCCGGTGGTGACCCCCGCTTTCGCCGCCGCCACGGAAGGCGGCATGATGTTGCGGCCCTCGGCCGCGGCGGCGCGCAGATCGGCGAGGGCGGCCGCCACGGCGGCCTCGTCGCGCGCCGCGCGCCACGCGTTCAGCCGGTCGATCTGGTCCTGCTCCACCGCGGCGTCGACGACCATGATCCCGCCCTCCTCGTCCATGAGCGGCGAGGGTTCGCATTCCATCCACTTGTTGACGCCGACCACGACGGTCTCGCCGCGCTCGATGCGGTTGAGCCGCTCCGCGTTGGCGTCCACGAGGCGGGCCTTCATGTATTCGATGGCCGCCACGGCGCCGCCCATGGCGTCGATGCTGGCCAGTTCGTGGCGCGCGCCCGCCTTCAGCTCCTCGACCTTGGCGTCGACAGCCGGGTTCTGGTCGAAGAGGTCGTCGAATTCCAGAAGATCGGTCTCGTAGGCGAGGATCTGCTGCATCCGCAGCGACCATTGCTGGTCCCACGGGCGCGGCAGTCCCAGCGCCTCGTTCCAGGCCGGCAACTGAACCGCCCGTGCCCGCGCTTTCTTGGACAGGGTGACGGCGAGCATCTCGATCAGGATGCGATAGACGTTGTTCTCCGGCTGCTGCTCCGTCAGCCCGAGCGAATTGACCTGCACGCCGTAACGGAAACGGCGGTATTTCGGATCCTCGACGCCGTAACGCTCGCGGCAGATCTCGTCCCAGAGATCGGTGAAGGCGCGCATCTTGCACATCTCGGTGATGAAACGGATGCCGGCGTTCACGAAAAAGGAAATGCGGCCGACGAGCAGCGGGAAATCCTCGTCCGGCACCTTGCCCTTCAGGTCGTCCAGCACCGCCGTGGCGGTGGCGAGCGCGAAGGCGAGTTCCTGGTCGGGCGTCGCGCCGGCCTCCTGCAGGTGATAGGAACACACGTTCATCGGGTTCCATTTCGGAATCTCGCGGTAGCAATAGGCCGCGACGTCCGTGATGAGGCGCAATGACGGTTTCGGCGGGCAGATATATGTCCCGCGCGAGAGGTATTCCTTTATGATGTCGTTCTGCACCGTGCCCTGGAGTTTCGACACGTCGGCGCCCTGTTCCTCGGCCACCGCGACGTAAAGCGCCAGAAGCCAGGGCGCTGTCGCGTTGATGGTCATCGAGGTGTTCATCTGGTCTAGGGGAATGTCCTCGAAGAGGGTGCGCATGTCGCCCAGATGGGCGACGGGCACGCCGACCTTGCCCACCTCGCCCCGGGCGAGAACGTGATCGCTGTCGTAGCCCGTCTGCGTGGGCAGATCGAAGGCCACCGAAAGGCCGGTCTGCCCCTTGGAGAGGTTGCGGCGGTAAAGCGCGTTGGAGGCTTTCGCGGTGGAATGCCCCGCATAGGTGCGCATGAGCCAGGGTTTGTCTTTCTTGGGCGCGGATCCGGTCTCGGTCATCTGGGGCCTCTCGACTCTGTCGTGCAACTTTGTTGCGTTCGGGCGTGGATACTTGAAACTTTCTGGCCGGTCAATTCGCTGCGCCGCGGCACGGCGCGGGGCGCCATCGCGGCGTCCGTCAAGGATTTACGCGGGGCGGGGGAGCCTTCAATATCCCTGCGATGACCGCGCCCGTGACCCTTCCGCTCTGGCTCTTCCTGCTGATCCTCGCCTTCGCGGGCGTCACGTTCGCCTCGCATTTCCTGTTCCCCTCCGTGCGCTGGTTCTTTCGCCGCCGGCTCGAGCGCGCGGTCGCGCGGCTGAACGAGCGGCTGGAACGGCCGATCCGGCCCTTCAAGCTGGCCGAACGCCACGATACCATCCAGCGCCTGATCTACGACCCCGAGGTGAGCCGGGCGATCGTCGCGACCGCCGAGGCCGAGGGTGTGCCCGAGAACGTGGCCTTCGAGCGTGCGCGCCGCTACGCGCGGGAGATCGTGCCGGCCTTTTCCGCCTCGCTCTACTTCGGCCTGGCCATCCGCCTTGCGCGGTGGCTGTCGGGCAGGCTCTACGCCGTGCGGCTGGAACAGGCCGAGGTGGTCGCCCGGATCGACCGCGACGCCACGGTGGTCTTCGTGATGAACCACAGAAGCAACATGGACTACGTGCTGCTGACCCATCTCGTGGCCGAAACCTCGCCGCTGGCTTACGCGGTAGGGGAATGGGCGCGCGTCTGGCCCGTGTCACGGCTGATCCGGGCGCTGGGCGGCTACTTCATCCGCAGGCGCGAGGGCAACATGCTCTATCGCCGTGTGCTGGCGCGCTACGTCCAGTTGGCCACCGAGGGCGGCGTGACGCAGGCGCTCTACCCCGAGGGCGGGCTGAGCCTGACGGGTGGGCTGGGGCCGCCGAAGCTGGGCCTTCTGAAATACATCGCCGAGGCCGAGACGGCCGGGCGTGACGTGATCTTCGTGCCCGTGGGGCTGAACTACGACCGAGTGCTGGAGGACCGGCTGCTCACCTCTGCGGGGCAGGCCGGCACGCGGCGCTTCCGGGCGCGCCCCCTGGCGATCGCGCGCTTCGTGTTCGGGCAGCTCTGGTTCAAGATCACGGGCCGGCACCGCCGCTTCGGGCAGGCGGCGGTGCGCTTCGGGCGGCCCCTCTCGCTTGCGGACTTCCGGGGCGCGCATGACGCTGACCCGCGGGCGCTGGCCGAGGCGCTGATGCGCCGGATCGGCGCCGCGGTGCCGGTGGTCCCCGTCCCGGTCGTCGCGCATCTTCTGCGCAGCGACGGGGCGATGCCGCGCGCGGCGCTGCATCGCAGGGCCGCGGCGCTGACCGAGGGGCTGGGCGTGCCTGCTTTGACGCCTGCGGCGCTCGAACAGGCGGTGGGCCAGCTTGCCGCGCGGAAGATCGTGGTGGAACAGGGCGACACGCTCGCCCCGGCGGAGGACGAGACCGTGCTGCTCGACTTCTACGCCCGCTCCATCGCGCATCTTCTGCCCCCCGATGCTGCGGCTGCGGAATAGTTTTCTGCACACGCTCGGTCATAAAGTTTCAATCGGGCCCCGCAGGGTGTTGCATTGTTGCGCGACCGGCGCTATCCCCGAGGCGTCGCCGGCAACTCGGCAGTGCGGCGAGACTCATTTGCGAAGGAGGCCCCGATGGCTCTGGATTCCGACACCGGCATCGCCGCCTACGAGGCACCGGAAAAGGATCTCTACGAGATGGGCGAGATGCCGCCCCTCGGCTACGTGCCCGAGAAGATGCACGCCTGGGTCCTTCGCCAGGAACGCCACGGCGAGCCCGACAAGGCGCTTCAGAAGGAGGTCGTGGACGTCCCCGAGATCGACAGCCACGAAGTGCTGGTGCTCGTGATGTCCGCGGGCGTCAACTACAACGGGGTCTGGGCCTGCCTCGGCCAGCCGGTCAGCGTCTTCCTCGGCCACAAGGCGCCCTATGCCGTGATCGGCTCGGACGCCGCCGGGATCGTGTGGAAGGTGGGCGACAAGGTGAAGCGCTGGAAGGTCGGCGACGAGGTCGTGGTCCACTGCAACCAGGACGATGGCGACGACGAGGCATGCAACGGCGGCGATCCGATGCTCTCGCCCAGCCAGCGCATCTGGGGCTACGAGAGCGCCGACGGCTCCTTCGCCCAGTTCACCCGCGTGCAGGCGCAACAGCTCATGCCGCGGCCGAAGCACCTGACATGGGAAGAGTCGGGCTGCTACACGCTGACGCTCGCCACTGCCTACCGGATGCTCTTCGGGCACGAGCCGCATGATCTGAAACCGGGCCAGAACGTGCTTGTCTGGGGGGCGTCGGGCGGGCTCGGCTCCTTCGCGATCCAGCTCATCAACACCGCGGGCGCCAACGCCATCGGCGTCATCTCCGAGGAGGACAAGCGCGAGTTCGTGATGGACCTGGGCGCCAAGGGCGTCATCAACCGCAAGGATTTCAACTGCTGGGGGCGGCTGCCCGAGGTCGGCACCGAGGAGTACAAGGAATGGTTCGCCGAGGTCCGCCGGTTCGGCAAGGCGATCTGGGAGATCACCGGCAAGGGCGTGAACGTCGATATGGTCTTCGAACACCCCGGCGAGGCGACCTTTCCCGTCTCGACCTTCGTGGTGAAGCGCGGCGGCATGGTGGTGATCTGCGCCGGCACCACGGGATATAATTGCACCTTCGACGTGCGCCACATGTGGAGCCACCAGAAGCGGCTTCAGGGCAGCCACTTCGCCCATCTCAAGCAGGCGAGCGCGGCCAACAAGCTCATGCTGGAGCGACGGCTCGATCCCACGATGTCCGAGGTGTTTACCTGGGACGAGCTGCCCCAGGCGCACATGAAGATGCTGCGCAACGCCCACAAGCCCGGCAACATGGCCGTTCTGGTGCAGGCCCCGCGCACCGGGCTGCGCACCTTCGAGGACGTGCTCGAAGCCGGACGCTGACTTTCCGCGGCCGGCCGGCCTACCCGATCGTCGGGCGGGCCGGCCGATCCCTGCCCGGGCGGGCGCTGCGCGCGCCTCCCGGGCAAGGCCGCCCGCCACGCGAGGGCCCGATCGCGCATCCCCTGCCGTATTCGCCTCGCCGCGCGGCCGGTCGCAGGCTTCCTCCCACCTCGCGGCGTCGGTCCGCACCCGACATCGCCCTTCACCGAAAATTCGCTCGACAGGCTTGGCATGTTGCCGCGTCCCGCCCGCCGTGAAGATTGTCAACTCACTGGAAACGGGGAGTTGAATAGTGCGAATACAGTCGCCCGCATGGTTCGTGCTATAATTGCATTAACCATACTTTAACGTGTCGGAACGAGATTTGCGATGAAACACGACTGGATACTCGACGTACTCGCGGACCTGAAAAACTTCTCCAGGGCCAACGGGTTGCCGGCTCTGGCCGAGCGTCTGGACGACACGCGCCTGCTCGCCATGGCCGAGATCGCGTCGCAAAGCGGAAGGGCGCCGCGCGGTGACCGGCTTACGGCTGGATGGCATTCTGAAACGCCTGGAGACGGCAGCCGGGACTGACGAGCTGCAAACGGCGATCGAGGCGCTGGGCGAGCGGCTCGGGGTCGGGCAGGTCGGCTACCGCTGGGTCGGCCCGGAGGGGGAGCGCTATCGCCTGGGAACCTACTGTCCGGCCTGGCTCAAGCGCTATGCCGAGATGGGATATCTGCGGATCGATCCGGTGGTGCGGGGCTGTCTCGATCATGTCCATCCGGTCGACTGGAAGCGCCTCGACTGGCGCGGCAAGACCGCGCGCGCCTTTCTGGAAGACGCCCTGCGCCACGGGGTCGGACAGCAGGGCGTCTCGGTGCCTCTGCGCGGGCCGAACGGACAATTCGCGCTTCTCACGGTGAACCACGACTGCGACGACGTGGACTGGCGCGCCTTCAGCGAGGCGCATCGCCGCGACCTGATCCTGCTGGGACACATGGTCAACCAGAAGGCGCTGGAGCTCGACGCGTCGCGCGCGCCCGTGCGGGCCTGCGCGCTCTCCCCGCGCGAGGTCGACGCGATGACGCTGCTCGCCGCGGGCTACAGCCGGGCGCAGGTGGCCGAAACGCTCGCGATCTCCGAACACACCCTGCGGGTCTATATCGAAAGCGCGCGCTTCAAGCTGGGCGCGATCAACACCACCCATGCGGTGGCCCGCGCCATGAGCCGCGGGCTCATCATGCCCTGAGCGCGGTGGTTCTGGCGTCCGGCTCGGGGCAGGGCTAGGGTCGCGCCATGACCGCTTCTGCCCTGACCCTTTCGGCCGACCAGGCCGAGGCCCACGACCGTGTCGCCGAGCTTCTGCGCGCGGCGGGGATCGACCTCGACGCGGGCCGCCTCGCCCCTCCGCGCGAAGGTCGGGCCCAGGTCATGGCGCTGGTGGGGAAGGCGGGGTCCGGCAAGACGCTGCTTCTGGCCGAGCTTTGCCGCGCGCTCGCGGATGCGGGGGTAGAGACCGTCTCGGGCGACTGGGAAGGGCGGCGGCGCCGCGACCGGCGCACCCTTGCCGTGCTCGCGCCCACGAACAAGGCCGCGAGCGTGCTGCGCCAGCGCGGCGTGCCCGCCACCACGATCCACCGGATCCTCTATACCCCCGTCTACGATCCCGATTACGAGCGGATCGCGGAATGGCTGGCGGGCGAGGGGGAGCGCCCCGAGATCGCGGAGCTGGGCGACGCCGCGCTCGACCGGGCCGCGGCCTTCTACGCCCGCCACGCCTCGGTGCCGGGGGCGCTCGCGGCGGCCGGTTTGCGCGGGTCGGACTTCATCACCGGCTGGAAGCGCCGGGAGGATCCGCTCGACGTGGGATTCGTGGACGAGGCCTCGATGCTCGACGCGCGCCAGTTCGACGACCTGCGGGAGATATTTCCGACGCTTCTGCTGTTCGGCGATCCCGCGCAGCTCGCCCCCGTCGGGCAGTCGGGCGAGATGATCTTCGACCGGCTGGCACCGGAGCAGACGATGGAACTGCACCGCATCCACCGGCAGGAGGCCGACAACCCGATCCTCGACCTCGCCCACGCCCTGGCCGGTCCCGCCCTCGGCTTCGCGGAGTTCGAGGAGATGATCCGCGCCGCCGCCGCGCGCGACGATCGCGTCGTCTGGAGCCAGCGGGTGGAGGTGGACCTGATGGCGCGCAGCCCCGTGCTCGTCTGGCGGAACGCCACGCGCATCCGTCTCATCGATGCCTTCCGCAAGGTGCATGACGCACCCGAGGACCGGCTGCTGCCGGGCGAGCCGCTGATCTGCGATGGGATCGAGCTGCCGCTCAAGCACCGCAAGAAGCGGCTCGACCTCGAGGCGCGCGGGCTCATCAAGGGGGCGCAGGTGATCTACAAGGGGCCGGGCAAGCGTCCGGGCTTTTCGCGGCTCCATGTCGTGGGCGCGGAGGAGCCGCAGGTCTCCGCCGCCTCGATCGTGAAGATCGAGAAGCCGGGCGAGGAGGAACCCTTCCTGCCCTATGCGGCGCATATGGGCGCGGTGTTCCTGCACGGCGCGGCCGTGACGATCCACAAGGCGCAGGGCTCGCAGTGGGACACGGTGCAGGTCTTCGCGCCCGATCTTTTCGCCGCCGCGCAGGCCGGGCGCAGCGAGGCGGGCCAGCCGCTCTGGAAACGGCTGGCCTATGTCGCGATCACGCGGGCGCAGGAGCGGTTGATCTGGGTGGTGCGCAATCGCCTCGCGCGGCCTTCCGCGGCGCTCTCCGCCGAGGACCTGGAACGCCCGCCCGCCGCGCCGCTCGCCCTCGAGGCGCAGGAGGATGGCCCCTGACGGGCGCGATCCTCCGTGCGGAAGGTCAGCCGACCCGCACGAGCTGCTTGCCGGTATTTCCGCCTTTCAGCATGGCGACGAAAGCCCCCGGCGCGCTCTCGAGGCCGTCCGCCACGTCCTCGAGATGCGCGATCCGCCCCGCCTCGACCATCGGCGCGACCTCTTCGAGGAAGGCGTCGTAGCGGTCGTAGTGGTCGAAGATGATGAAGCCGTGCACCGACAGCCGGCGCACGAGGATGGACCGCCAGAGCATGGGCAGCCGGTCCTGCGCGCCGCCGGCCCCGCCGGAATACCACGCGACCGTGCCGCAAAGGGGCACGCGCGCGTGGTCGTTCAAGAGCGGCAGCACGGCGTCCAGAACCATCCCGCCCACGTTCTCGAAATAGATGTCGATGCCGTCGGGCGCGGCCTCGGCGATCGCGGCCGAGAGCGCGCCCGCCTCCTTGAAGGCGCGGTGATCGATGCAGGCGTCGAAGCCGAAGGTCTCCCGCGCGATGCGGCATTTCTCCGGCCCGCCGGCAACTCCCACGGCGCGGAGGCCCTTGAGCTTCGCGAGCTGGCCCACCATCGACCCCACCGGCCCGGTGGCGGCGGCGACGGCCAGCGTCTCGCCCTGCCGCGGGCGGCCGAATTCGGAAAGTCCGACCCAGCCGGTGAAGCCGGGCATGCCGAGCACGCCGAGGAAGAGTTCGGGCGCGAGCGTGCCGTCGAGCTTGCGCAGCGCCTCCGCGGGCAGGCAGGCGTGATCGGCCCAGCCGGTGATTCCGAGCACCCTGTCGCCCGGTGCGAAGCGGGGCGAGCGGCTCTCGATCACCTCGCCGACGCCCTGGCCGGTCATCGTCCCGCCGATCTCCACGGGGGGCGCGTAGCTTTTCGCGGCGCTCATCCGGCCGCGCATGTAGGGATCGAGCGACAGATACATGACGCGCACCAGCACCTCGCCCTCGGCCGGGCGGGGCAGGTCGGCTTCTTCCAGTCGGAAGTTGTCGGGCACGGCCTCCGCCTCGGGGCGGCTGGCCAGCACGATTCGGCGCATTTCTTCGGGCATGGGATTTCCTCCGGTCGCTCGTGCGCGAGCCTAGGCGCATCGCGCGGCGGGGAAAACCCGCGCCGCCCCCCCCCCCCGCTGGCATGGCCGCGGCGATCCCGCTATGAGGCCCTGAAACGCGGACGCAGCGAGCGAAAGGATATCCGGCCATGGACGAGCGGCTGATCGAGGATCCGTTTCCCTTCCAGCGCCATATGGGCTTCGGGATGGTGGACTGGGGGCCGGATTACGCCCGCTTCGAACAGCCGGTGAGCGACGTTCTCACGAACCGGCACGGGAACATGCATGGCGGCGTCTATGCCGCGATTCTCGACACGGCGATGGGCTATGCGGGGTGCTACACGGGCGATCCCGATCACCTTCGGATGGCGATGACCCTGTCCATGACGGTGAACTTCCTCTCGCGCCCGAAAGGCACGCGGCTCATCGCCGAGGCGCGGCGCACGGGCGGCGGGCGGCGCAGCTTCTTCGCCGAGGCCGAAGTGCGGGACGAGACCGGCGAGCGCCTCGCCACCGCCACCGGCGTCTTCCGGTACCGTGATGGCTGAGCGCGCCCGCCTGATCCGCGCCCGCACGCTGAGCTTCCGCCGCGCCCCCGAGGGGCCGGAGGACGAGGCGGCGCTCGACTACCGCGAGGACGGCGCGTTGCTGATCCGCGAGGGCCGGATCGCCGGCGCGGGGGACTTTCCCGCGATCGCGGCGGGGGCACCCGACGCAGAGGTGATCGACCACCGCCCCCATCTCGTGCTTCCGGGCTTCATCGATCCGCACATCCATTTTCCGCAGTCGCAGGTGGTCGCCTCCTGGGGCGCGGATCTTCTGGACTGGCTCGCGCGCTACACCTTCCCCGAGGAGGCGCGCTATGCCGACCCCGACCTCGCGCGGGCCATGGCGGGGCCCTTCCTAGACAGGCTCGCGGCGGCCGGCACCACGACCGCGGCGGTCTACGGCTCCTCCCATGCCGCGAGCGTGGAGGCGCTATTCGCCGAGGCCGAGCGCCGCGGCGTGCGGCTCGTCGCGGGCAAGGTGATGATGGACCGCGAGGCGCCGGAGGGCGTGCGCGACACCGCGCAATCGGCCTACGACGACAGCAAGGCGCTGATCGCGCGCTGGCACGGGCGCGGGCGGCTCGGCTACGCGATCACGCCGCGCTTCGCCATCACCTCGACGCCCGCGCAGCTCGAGGCGGCGGGCGCGCTGGCCGCCGAGCATCCCGGCTGCCTGCGCCAGACGCACATGTCCGAAAGCCTGGCGGAGATCGCCCGCGTGCGGGCGCTTTTCCCGCAGGCGCGCGACTATCTCGACATCTACGAACAGGCGGGCCTGCTCGGCCCCGAACTGCTGCTCGGGCACTGCATCCACCTGGAGTCGCGCGAGGTTTCGCGGATGGCCGAGACCGGGAGCCGCGCAGTGTTCTGCCCGACCTCGAACCTCTTCCTCGGCAGCGGGCTCTTCGACGCGGCGCGGCTGCACGGCGCGGGCGTGGCCTCGGGCATCGCCACCGACATCGGCGGCGGCACCAGCTGGTCGATGCTCGCGACCCTCGGGGAGGGCTACAAGGCGCTCGCGCTTCGCGGCCAGCGGCTCCATCCCTACGAGGCGTTTCACTGGGCGACGCGGGGAAATGCCGTGGCGATGGGGCTGGGGGATCGGATCGGGACGCTCGCCGCGGGCATGGAGGCCGATCTCGTCGTCCTCGACGCGCGCGCCACCGAACCGATGCGCCTCAGGATGGCGCGGGCGGAAACCCTCGTCGAGGAGCTTTTCGTCCTCCAGATCATGGGCGACGAGCGTGCGGTCGCGCAGTGCTACGTCGACGGGCGGCCGCAGCTCGGACCCGGCGTCACTCGTTGAGCGCCATGACCGCGGCAGCGGGCTCTACCGCGCGCCCGTCTGCGTCGAAGGCGCGGAGCGATCCGGCATCCGGGGCGAGAGAGACCCGGTCGCGCTCGGCAAGGCCGGCCATGGCATGGGCGCGCAGCACGATCGGGGCATCCAGCCCGTCGGGCAGCACATGCGCCAGCATGTCCGCGCCCAGCGCCTCGATCAGCACGACCTCGCCCGCCATGCCGGGCCCCGACGTGACCTGGAGCGCCTCGGGGCGGACGCCCAGCCACCGCGCCTCCGCGGGCGCGCGCCAGCCCGTGGCGAGCGCCTGCGCGGCGGGGCTTTCGGCGGGCAGGATGTTCATCGGGGGTGTTCCGATGAACTCGGCCACGAAGCGGCTCGCCGGACGGTCGTAAAGTTCCATCGGGGTGCCGATCTGCTCGATCCGGCCACCGTTCATCAGCACGATCCGGTCGGCGAGCGACATCGCCTCCACCTGGTCGTGGGTGACGTAGATGAAGGTCGCGCCGAGCCGGCGGTGCAGCCCCTTGATCTCGGTGCGAAGCTGGGTCCTCAGCTTCGCGTCGAGGTTCGAGAGCGGCTCGTCGAACAGGAACGCCTTGGGATCGCGCACGATGGCGCGGCCCATCGCCACCCTCTGGCGCTGCCCGCCTGACAGCTGGCGGGGCCTGCGGTCGAGGTAGTCCTGCAATTGCAGAGTGCGCGCGGCCTCCTCGATGCGGCGGGCGATCTCGTCCTTCGCCATGCCCTGATTCCTGAGCCCGTAGGACATGTTCTGCCGCACGCTCATGTGCGGGTAGAGCGCGTAGTTCTGGAACACCATCGCGATGTCGCGTTCGCCGGGCTCCAGCCGGTTGACCGGCGCGCCGCCGATCCGGACCTCGCCGCCGGTCACCGTCTCGAGCCCCGCGATCATGCGCAGTATCGTGGACTTGCCGCAGCCCGAGGGCCCGACGAGCACGACGAACTCTCCGTCGCGGATGGCGATGTCCACCGCCTCCACCGCCTGCACGCCGCCCGCGTAGGTCTTGGACAGGGCCTTCAGTTCCACCGTTGCCATCGTTATTTCTCGCTTTCCACAAGGCCTTTCACGAAGAGGCGCTGCATCGCGAGCACCACCAGGACGGGCGGGATCATGGCCAGCACCGCGGTGCCCATGATGTAGTGCCAGACCGGCAGCTGCTCGCCCGAGTTCGCCATGCGCTGGATGCCCATCACCACGGTATAGAGGCTTTCGTCCGTGGTCACGATGAGCGGCCACAGATACTGGTTCCAGCCATAGATGAAGAGGATGATGAAGAGCGCCGCGATATTCGTGCGCGAGAGCGGCAGCAGGATGTCGCGGAAGAAGCGCATCGGCCCCGCCCCGTCGATGCGCGCGGCCTCCACCAGTTCGTCAGGCACGGTCAGGAAGAACTGCCGGAAAAGGAAGGTGGCCGTGGCCGAGGCGATGAGCGGCACGATCAGCCCGTGGTAGCTGTTGAGCATGTCGAGCCGCGTGATCACGTCGAAGGTGGGCAGGATGCGCACCTCGACGGGCAGCATGAGCGTGATGAAGATCATCCAGAAGAAGCCCATGCGGAACGGGAAGCGGAAATAGACGATGGCATAGGCCGCGGTGAGCGAGATGGCGATCTTGCCCACCGCGATGCCGAGCGCCATGACGAGGCTGTTCGCCATCATCAGCCCCACCGGCACGCCGCCGGCCTCGGGCAGCCCGGTCGTCAGCAGGGCGCGGTAGTTCTCCCAGCCCCGGTCCCCGAACCACAGCGGGATCGGCGCGCGCGACAGCGCCTCGGGACCGTGGGTGGACGCGACGAGCGCCATCCACACCGGAAAGCACAGGAACGCCACGCCCGCGATCAGCACCGCGTGGGTCAGGAAGGTGCCAAGGGGGCGGTTTTCGACCATCAGTAGTTCACCCGGCGTTCGACGTATCTGAACTGGATCGCGGTCAGCGCGATCACGAGGGCCATCAGGATCACCGACTGCGCCGCGGAGGAGCCGTAGTCCTGCCCGACGAAGCCGGTGTTGTAGACCCGGAAGACCAGGATGGAGGTGGCGTCGGCCGGCCCGCCGCTCGTGGTGGCGTGGATCAGGCTGAAGGTGTCGAAGAACGCGTAGACCAGGTTGATGACGAGCAGGAAGAAGGTGGTGGGCGACAGGAGCGGAAAGGTGATCGACCAGAACCGGCGCCACGGGCTCGCCCGGTCGATCGCCGCGGCCTCCAGCATGGATTTCGGGATCGACTGAAGCCCGGCGAGGAAGAAGAGGAAGTTGTAGCTGATCTGCTTCCACGCCGCCGCGACGGTGACCATCAGAAGCGCCTCGTCGCCGTTCTGGTAGTGGTTCCAGTCATAGCCCGCGAGGTCGAGCCAGTAGGCCACGATCCCCAGCGACGGGTTCATCAGGAAGAACCAGATCACGCCCGCCAGCGCGGGCGCCACGGCATAGGGCCAGATGATGAGCGTGCGATAGGTCGTCGCCGCGTGCAGCACCCGGTTGGCCGCCACCGCGAGCGCCAGTGCGATCGACATCGCAAGGCCGGTCACGCCCAGCCCGAAGATCAGCGTGGTGCGAAAGCTCTTGAGATAGCCGGGATCGTTGAACAGCCGGACGTAGTTCTCGAACCACACGAACTGGCGCGAGAATCCGAAGGCGTCCTCGATGAAGAACGCGCTTTCGACGGCGCGAAGCGCCGGCCAGAAGAAGAAGACGAGCGTGATGGCGATCTGGGGCGCCAGCAAGGCGTAGGGCAGCCACCTCGACCGGAAGAAGACGCGTTTCATGCAGTTCCGAAGGCAAGGGGGCCCGGCCCCGCGCTTGCGGGACCGGGCGGGTGTCGTTTCAACGGATCAGCTGTTCGACTGCTCGAAGCGGCGAAGCAGGTCGTTGCCCCGCTCGACCGCGGCGTCCATCGCCTCTTCGGCCGACTTGGTGCCGGACCAGACGGCCTCCAGTTCCTCGTTGATGATGTCGCGGATCTGCACGAAATTGCCGAAGCGCAGGCCCTTGGAGTTGGGCGTGGGCTCGTTCAGCGAAAGCTGCTTGATGGCCACGTCGGTGCCCGGGTTCTCCTCGTAGAAGCCCTGTTCGCGGCTCAGCTCGTAGGCGGCGGTGGTGATCGGGACGTAGCCCGTCTCCTGGTGCCACGCGGCCTGCTGCTCGGGCTGCGAGATGTAGTCGAAGAACTGCGCGGTGCAGGTGTATTCGGGCGCTTCGTGGCCGGTCAGCACCCAGAGCGTCGCGCCGCCGATGATCGAGTTCTGCGGCGCGTCGGCGACCGCGGTGTCCAGCGGCAGCATGGCTTGCCCGAACTCGAAGTCGGTGATGTCGCTCGCGAAGCCGCCGTAATAGGCCGACGAGTTGATCCAGAGCGCGGTCTCGCCGTTCACGAACATCGAGCGCGAGTCGCCGCGGCGGCCGCCATAGGCGAAAAGCCCCTCCTCGCGCATCCTGGCGATGCGGTCGATGTGATTGACGACATTCGCGTTGTCGAAGGTGAAATCGGTGCCCAGCCCGGCAAAGCCGTTCTCCTCGCTGCCGATCGGCAGGTCGTGCCAGGCCGAATAGTTCTCGATCTGCGTCCAGGACTGCCAGCCGAAACCGAAGGGCGATTTCACGCCGTTATCCTTCAGCGCGCGCGACACCTCGACCACCTCGTCCCAGGTGGCCGGCACCTCGACGCCGGCCGCGTCGAGCGCGGTCTTGTTGTACCACAGCACCGGGGTGGAGCTGTTGAAGGGCAGCGACAGAAGGTTGCCGTCGGTGTCGGTGTAGTAGGAGATCACCGCGGGCAGGTAGTCGGACTGGTCGAAGGCGACGCCCGCGTCCTCCATCAGCTTGTAGACGGGGTAGACTGCGCCGTTGCCCTCGGCGGCCATCATGGTGGCGGTGCCGACCTCGAAGACCTGGACGATGTGCGGCTGCTCGCCGGCGCGGAAGGCCGCGATCGCCTGGGTCATGTTCTCGGTATAGTTGCCCTTGTAGATCGAATTGACCTGGCAGGCGTCCTGGGAGGCGTTGAAGTCGGTGGCGAAGCGGTCGGTGATCTCGCCGAGCTGGCCGCCCATGGCGTGCCAGAAATTCACCTGAGCGCGGTCCTGCGCAAAAAGCGGCGCAGCCGCGACGGTGCAAAGCAGCGTGGCCGCGACAATCGGTTTGCTGGTCATCGTGATCTCTCCTGGTCCCGTCGCGCGGGCCGCGCGCGGGCACATGTTGCGAGTGGTGGGCGAAGAGAGCCTCGCTCTCTGGCCGCATCCGCTAACCGCGTTTGATGACACGCGGATGACAAGCGATTCCAAATTGTTGTGGCACCGGGGGGCGGCGCGTCGCGCGGCTGCGCGTGGCTCAGTCGCGGATCTCGTCCGGGTCGACGCCCCACAGCGCGGCCTTCTCGGCCCAGCCGCGATGGCCGCCCGCGCTCAGCCGGCAATGGGTGCGGTCGCAGGCGCCGAGCCGGGCGACCACCCCCGCCTCGAGACGCGCCACCTCGGGCGCGCGGGCCTCGGGCCGGACCGTCAGCGGCAGCATGTCGTCCACGACGATGACGGTGCGCACGCCCGAAAGCAGCGAGTAGTGCATCCAGCCGCCCGCGCCCTCGCGGTCCTGCACGCGGCGCCAGTGGCCATGCTCGGCGGTAATCATAAGCGGCATGTCGCGGCGCTTGAGCACCCAGTCGATGCGATGGGTCAGCGACGGGCCGCGGCGGACATTGCCTTCGGACGCCTTGAGCGAGACGTAGCGCGGCAGGGGAAGATTGGTGACCGGGCCGCGCTCGGCCGCGACGGCCGGGACGACCGCCAGCCCGCAAAGAAGCGCCGCGATAGCCATGGCGGCCACGCCGCGGCCGCACCTCCGGAAGGATCTGATCATCGCCTGTCCGCTGCCCCGCACCCGCGACGGGTGCCGTTTTCCGGCCGGGGTTCTTGTGCCCCGGCGTCTTCTTCGACACTGTGCCACCGAGCCCGGGCGAGGGGAAGCGAGAGGAGGCGCCCTATGACATCTGAGCGGCTGAGTGTTGTCGTCACGCGACGCCTGCCGGAGCCCGTGCAGGCGCGCATGCGCGACCTCTTCGACGTGCGCCTGCGCGAGGACGACGCGCCCATGAGCAGAGAGGAACTCGCCGCCGCGATGGCCGAGGCCGACGTGCTGGTGCCGACCATCGTCGACGACATCGACGCGCGGCTCATCGCGCAGGCCGGGCCGCGGCTGAAGCTCATCGCCAATTACGGCGCCGGCGTGGACCATATCGACGTGGAAACCGCGCGCTCGCGCGGGATCCTCGTGTCGAACACGCCCGGCGTGATGACCGACGACACCGCCGACATGACCATGGCGCTGATCCTCGCCGTGACGCGGCGCATTCCCGAAGGGCTCGCGCTCATGCAGTCGGGCGAATGGGGCGGCTGGTCGCCGACCGCGCTTCTGGGCGGGCGGCTCGCCGGCCGGCGCCTCGGCATCCTCGGCATGGGGCGGATCGGGCAGGCGGTGGCGCGCCGCGCGCAGGCCTTCGGCATGCAGGTGCATTACCATAATCGGCGCCGCCTTCGCCCCGAGATCGAGGACGCCCATGGCGCCACCTACTGGGAAAGCCTCGACCAGATGGTCGCGCGGATGGACATCATCAGCGTGAACTGCCCGCACACGCCCTCCACCTTCCATCTGATGAACGCGCGGCGGCTGAAGCTCATGAAGCCGGACGCGGTGATCGTGAACACCTCGCGTGGCGAGGTGATCGACGAGAACGCGCTCACCCGGATGTTGCGCGCGGGCGAGATCGCGGGAGCAGGCCTCGACGTCTACGAGCACGGCACCGGCGTGAACCCGCGCCTGCGGCAGCTCAGGAACGTGGTGCTTCTGCCGCATATGGGCTCGGCCACGGTCGAGGGGCGGATCGAGATGGGCGAGAAGGTCATCATCAACATCAAGACCCACGCCGACGGCCACCGCCCGCCCGACCTCGTCGTGCCGGCGATGCTCTGACGCGGCGCGCGATGGCCGACGACCTCCGACCGGACGGCCCGTTCGAGATCTTTCTCGCGGCGCCGCCCGGCCTCGAACCGGTGCTCGCGGACGAGGCGCGCGAAAAGGGCTTCGACGTGACCGCGACGGTCGCGGGCGGCGTGCTGGCGCGGGGCGGATGGCAGGAGGTCTGGCGCGCCAACCTCGAGCTCAGGGGTGCGGGCCGCGTCCTGGTGCGGCTCGTCGGGTTTCCCGCGGTGCACCTTGCGCAACTCGACAAGCGTGCACGGCGCGTCCCCTGGGGCGAGGTCTTTCGCACGGACACGCCGGTGCGCGTCGAGGCAAGCTGCCGGCGCTCGCGGATCTACCACGAAAAGGCCGCGGCCCAGCGCGTGGCCCAGGCGCTGGGCGGCGCGGGCGTTCCGGTGTCGGACGAGGCGGAGTTGCGCGTCCTCGTCCGGATCGAGAACAACCTTGTCGAGATCAGCCTCGACAGTTCCGGATCGCCGCTGCACCGGCGCGGGCACAAGCAGGCGGTCGGAAAGGCGCCCCTGCGCGAGACGCTGGCGGCGCTCTTTCTCCGCGCGGCCGGGTTCGACGGCGCGGAGCCGGTGGTGGACCCGATGTGCGGCTCGGGCACCTTCGTGATCGAGGCCGCCGAGATCGCCGCCGGACTCGCGCCCGGGCGCGACCGCACCTTCGCCTTCGAAAGGCTGGCAGGCTTCGACCCCACCCGCTGGGACGCGATGCGCGCCACGCGCGCGGCGCGCGACGGGCCACTGCGCTTCCACGGCTTCGACCGCGACGCCGGCGCCGTGCGCATGAGCCTTGAAAACGCCGCGCGCGCGGGCGTCGACGGACGCTGCGCCTTCGCCCGACAGGCGATTAGCGATCTCGTCCCGCCCGAGGGGGCGCCCGGTCTCGTCATCGCGAATCCGCCCTATGGCGGGCGGATCGGCGATATGGGCGCGCTGCGCGCGCTTTACGGCCGGTTCGGAGAGGTCATGCGCGCGCGCTTCGCGGGCTGGCGGGTGGCGCTGGTGACGAGCGAGGACACGCTCGCCCGCGCGAGCGGCCTGCCGCTCGGTGCCGGCCCGCAGGTTCCCCATGGCGGGCTGCGCGTCCGGCTTTGGCAGACGGCGGGGCCGCTGGGCTGAGCGCAAGGGCCTTCGAAGGCCCTTGCAAGCCGCTTCGAAGCGGCTTGCACGCGGTCCGGAGACCGCGTGGCGCCCTCAGCCCGCGTCCTTGTAGCTGATTTCCTTCTCGTCCTGCCCCAGCCGGTCCCGGCGGACGAGCAGGCGGTTCAGCGCGTTGACGTAGGCCTTGGCGGAGGCCACGACCGTGTCGGTATCCGCCGACTGGCCGGTGGCGATGTTGCCATCCTCCTCGAGGCGCACGCTGACCGTGGCTTGCGCGTCCGTCCCCTCCGTCACGGCGTGAACCTGGTAGAGCTGGAGACGCGCGTCGTTGGGCCAGATCTCGCGCACCGCCTTGAAGGTCGCGTCCACCGGGCCGTCGCCCCGGGCCGTGGCGGATTTCTCCACGCCGTCCACCGTCATCACGAGTTCGGCCTCCGCCGGCCCGCCGGTGCCGCAGGCCACCCGCAGCGAGTGCACCACGAGATGGTCCTTCGCCGCGTCCTCGCCCGCGCGCATCAGCGCGATGAGGTCCTCGTCGTAGACCTCCTTCTTGCGGTCGGCGAGGTCCTTGAAACGGACGAAGACGTCCTTCAGCTGGTTTTCGCCCAGCTTGTAGCCGAGCTCCTCGAGCTTGGCGCGGAGCGCCGCGCGGCCCGAATGCTTGCCCATCACCAGCGAGGTGGCCGCGAGCCCGATATCCTCGGGGCGCATGATCTCGAACGTGTCGGCGCTCTTCAGCATCCCGTCCTGGTGGATGCCCGATTCATGCGCGAAGGCGTTCTTGCCCACGATCGCCTTGTTGTACTGCACGGGGAAGCCCGACACCGCGGCCACGCGGCGCGAGATGTTCATGATCTTCGTGGTGTCCACGCGGGTCTCGTAGGGCATGATGTCGCCCCGCACACGGAGCGCCATGACGATCTCCTCGAGCGCGGTGTTCCCGGCCCGCTCCCCGAGCCCGTTGATGGTGCACTCGATCTGTCGCGCGCCGCCCGCGACCGCGGCGAGGGCGTTCGCCGTCGCCATGCCCAGGTCGTTGTGGCAGTGGGTGGCGAAGACCACCTCGTCGGCGCCCGGCACCTCGGCGATCAGCCGCCGGATGAGATCGGCGGATTCGACGGGCGCGGTGTAGCCCACCGTGTCGGGAATGTTGATCGTCGTGGCGCCCGCCTTGATGGCGATCTCCACCACGCGCCTGAGATAGTCCCATTCCGTCCGCGTCGCGTCCATCGGCGACCATTGCACGTTGTCGCAGAGGTTGCGCGCGTGGGTGACCGTCTCGTGGATGCGCGCGGCCATCTGGTCCTGGTCGAGGTTCGGGATGGCGCGGTGCTGCGGCGAGGTGCCGATGAAGGTGTGGATGCGCGGGTGCTTCGCGTGGCGCACCGCCTCCCAGCAGCGGTCGATGTCGGTCGGGTTGGCCCGCGCGAGCCCGCAGATCGCCGCGTTGCGCGCGCGCTCGGCGATCTCCTTCACCGCGCGGAAGTCGCCCTCGGAGGCGATCGGGAAGCCCGCCTCGATGATGTCCACGCCCATCTCGTCGAGAAGATCCGCGATCTCGAGCTTCTCGTCGTGGGTCATGGTCGCGCCGGGGCTCTGCTCGCCGTCGCGCAGCGTCGTGTCGAAGATCAACACGCGATCTTTCGTGCTCTGGTCGGTCATGGCTTGATCTCTTCGGTTGTCCTTGGCTTCTCTCCGGCGCGGCACTGCGTCCTCTGAGCGGTCGCGCCGAGCGGCACGCTCAGAGGCGGCTAAGGAGAAGAAGGCCGAGGGCCGGCGCGACGGCACCGACGCGGGAAACGGCGATATGATCCCGGCTCGTCATGGGGGCGAACTATACGCCATTTGGCGTTCGGGAAAACCCCTGAAATGCGCCGGCCTCCCCGGGGCGGCGACGCGATTGACAGCGCGGGCGCCTGCGTTACTTCGCGGCCATGATACCTTCGAACGCACTTGTGATCGGCGCCTCGGGCGGGATCGGCGCGGGCGTTGCGGCCGAGCTGGACCGCCGCGGCGCGAACGTCACGAGCCTGTCGCGATCCGCCGACGGGTTCGACGTCACCGACGAGGCCTCGGTCGAGGCGGGATTGTCCCGGCTCGAGGGCCCCTTCGACCTGATCTTCGTGGCGACGGGCGCCCTCGAACTCGACGGGCACGGACCCGAGAAAAGCCTTCGCCACCTCGACCCCCGGGCGATGATCGACCAGTTCTCGCTCAACTGCGTCGGGCCGGCGATCGTGCTGAAGCACGCCGTCGGGCTGATGCCGCGCGAGGGGCGATCGGTCTTCGCCGCGCTTTCGGCGCGGGTGGGTTCCATCGGCGACAACCGCATGGGCGGCTGGTATTCCTACCGCGTGGCCAAGGCGGCGCTGAACCAGATGCTTCACGGCGCAGCGGTGGAGATCGCGCGCACCCGGCCCGAGGCCGTGATCGCCGCGCTGCATCCCGGCACCGTGGAGACGGCGCTCACGGCGAAATACGCCGGCGGCCATCCCACCGTCACCCCCGAGCGCGCCGCCGAGCGGCTGGCCGACGTGGTGGAGCGGTTGCAGCCGCGCCATTCGGGCGGGTTCTACGATTACGCCTTCGAGGAGATCCCGTGGTGAGCCGTCTCGTCCTCGTCCTCGGGGATCAGCTGACCGAAGAGATCGCGGCGCTGCGCGCGGCGGATCCATCGCAGGATATCGTCGTCATGGCCGAGGTGCGCGACGAGACGAGCTACGTGCGCCATCACCCCAAGAAGATCGCCTTCCTCTTCGCGTCCATGCGCAAGTTCGCCGAGCGGCTGCGCGGGGCGGGCTGGCGGGTGCTCTACACGCCCCTCGACGACCCGGAGAACGCCGGCAGCATCTGCGGCGAACTGCTGCGCCGGGCCGATGAGACCGGCGCCACAGAGGTCCTCGCCACCGAGCCCGGCGAATGGCGGCTGATCGAGACGCTGCGCCATTGCCCGGTGCCGGTCGCGCTCTGCGAGGACGACCGCTTCATCGCCTCTCACGCCGAGTTCGAGAGCTGGGCCGAGGGGCGCAAGTCGCTGCGCATGGAGTATTTCTACCGCGAGATGCGCCGCAAGACCGGTCTCTTGATGGAAGGCGACACCCCCGCGGGGGACAAGTGGAACTTCGACCACGAGAATCGCAAGCCCGCCCCGGACGAGATCGCGAACGACGGGCCGCCGCGGTTTGACCCGGACGCGACCGTGGAGGAGGTTCTGGACCTTGTCGAGCGGGAGTTCGCCAGCAATTTCGGCGATGTCCGGCCGTTCTGGTTCGCCACCGATCGCGAGGAGGCGCGTGGCGCGCTCGATCACTTCGTGACCCATGCCCTGCCGTGCTTCGGCGACTACCAGGACGCGATGCTGGACGGGCACCGGTTCCTTTACCATGCCGTGATCTCTCCCTATCTCAATGCCGGTCTGCTGTCCCCGCTCGAGGTCTGCCGGGCGGCGGAGGCGGCGTGGCGTGACGGCCGCGCGCCCATCAACGCGGTGGAAGGGTTCATTCGCCAGATCATCGGCTGGCGCGAATACGTCCGCGGCATCTACTTCCTCGAAGGTCCGGACTACACCGCGCGCAACGCGCTCGGCCACGACCGGCGGTTGCCGGATTTCTACTGGGGGGCGCGGACGCACATGCGCTGCCTCGCGCAAAGCGTGGCCCAGACGCGGGAAGAGGCCTACGCCCACCATATCCAGCGCCTGATGGTCACGGGCAATTTCGCGCTTCTGGCGGGCGTCGATCCGGCCGAGGTGCACGACTGGTACCTTGCCGTCTATGCCGACGCCTACGAATGGGTGGAGGCGCCCAACGTGATCGGCATGAGCCAGTTCGCCGACGGCGGCATCGTCGCCTCGAAGCCCTATGTCTCGTCGGGCGCCTACATCAACCGCATGTCGGACTACTGCAAGTCCTGCGACTACGCGGTCAGCCGCAAGACGGGGGAGGGGGCCTGCCCCTTCAACCTGCTTTACTGGCACTTCCTCGACAGGCATCGCGAGCGCTTCGAGGGCAACCCGCGCATGGCGCAGATGTACCGCACATGGGACCGGATGGACGAGGACCGGCGCAGGACGGTCCTGCGCGAGGCCGGGGCGTTCCTCGACCGCATGGAGGCCGGCGAGACGGTCTGACCTACCAGACGCCGTGGTCGTCGAGGTCGCGGCGCAGCGCGCGCTTGAAATCGAGCGCCCCGGCGCGCGGTTGCGTCACGAGGCTGACACCCACGAAAAGCGCGACCGTGGTCGAGATCACGCCGAGCGCGAGGCGCGGATCGAAGACGCTGACGCTCGCCCCCATGACGAGCCAGATCGCAAGCCCCGCGCCGCCCAGGAAGGAGGCCAGCACCCCTGCCGCCGTGCCGCCGCGCCAGAAGAAGGCGCCGATGGTTGCGGGCACCGTGACCACGAGCCCGGCCGCCGAAAGCGCCGCGAGCTGGTCGATGATCGGCGCGTTCCTGAGCGCGAAGACGGCCGCGAAAAGCACCACCAGCACCACGACCACGCGGCCGATCAGGATCTGCTGCGCATCGCGTCCCTCGCCCTGGCGCATGAGGTCGCGCGCCACCATTGATCCAAGCGTCAGCGCGATGGAATCGAGCGTCGAGACCGCGGCCGAGAGGATGCCGACGATCAGCAGCAGGCTGACCGGCAGCGGCACCACGCCCGAGCCCAGCAGCGCCGGGGTCGCCCCGGCGGGGTTGTCGAGCCCCGGTTCCAGCACCAGCGCCGCGAAGCCCCAGATCACCGCGATCAGCGTGAAGACGAGCCCGAAGCCCAGCACCCAGAAGATCATGCGCCGCAGCGCGCGCATGTCCTCGGTGACGAAGAGGCGCTGGCTGACCTGCGGGTTGGAGAGCGGAAAGAAGAACCACGGGATCGAAAGCGCGAGGAAGGTGCCGAGGCTCCACAACCCCGGCCCCGGCACGTCGAGCCAGGGCCCGTGTTCCGCGGCGACCCGCTCGACGAAGACGCCCACGCCACCGATCGACGCGACGACGAAGCCCACGGCGAGGAGCGCCGAGACGAGCATCACCGCCGCCTGCACCGCGTCGGTCCAGGCGACCGAGCGCAGCCCGGCGACCAGCGTCCAGAAGATCGCGAGCGCCGCGCCCACCGCGATCGCCTGCAAGAGCGTGATCGCGCCCCCCGTCACGCCCGACAGCAGAAGGCCGATACCCGCCATCTGCGTCGTGCAGTAGGGCATCAGGAAAAGCAGGCTCAGCACCGCCGCCAGCCGCGCCACGTTGCGGTCGCCGTAGCGCGCGCCGAGCATCTCGGCCGGCGTGATGAAGCCCCAGCGCCGCGCCGCGAGCCAGAAGCGCGGGCCGAAGACCACGAGAAGCGTGAGCCCCGAGAAATAGATCAGCTCGAAGCCCAGCGCGCCGACCCCGCCGCGATAGGTCAGCCCGGTGAGCACGACCAGCATGAATGCCGAGTAGGTGGTCGCGGCGTAGGACAGGCCCGACACCATGCCGCCGAAATGACGGCCGCCGAGATAGTAGTTGGCGGCTGTTCCGGTGTTTCCGCGCATGGCGGCGAAGGCGATCGCGCCGCCCAGGACGGCGAAGGCGGCGACGGTCAGCCAGATGACGACGGCCGGGATCATCTCAGAGCTTCCAGCGGGCGACACCGGCGGCGATCAGGCCGATGACGGCCGCGCCGAAGACGCACCAGAAAACGAAGATCGCGAGAGAGGGGGCGCCCCCGCTCAGAATGCCGTAGGGGACGACGATCCCCGCCAGTATGACGAGGGCCACCGCCACAAGCCAGATCCCGAAGCCTCGCATGGCATGTCCCTCGCAGGTTCGACGCGGCGACGCGTCGTTTCGCGGGTGCGCTATTGCGTCTCGTCCCCGTCGGTCAGGGCACCATTCACCCAGGTGCCGCTTTCCTCTTCGCCGGAGGCGTAGCGCATCGTTCCCTCGCCCTGGCGGCGTCCGTCGACGAACTGGCCCTCGTAGACGTCGTGGCCCACGATCTCGCCTGCGTCGTTGCGGCGGGGATAGCGCGCGGTGCCCATGCCCTCGATCTCGCCCCGCGACCAGCTGCCCTCGTAGGTGAAGCCGTCGGGCATCTCGATCCGGCCCTCGCCGTGGCGCTGCCCATCCGCGAACTGACCGACGTAGACGGTCCCGTCGGGATAGGTCGCGGTGCCCTGGCCGTGGCGCTGACCGTCCCGCCACTCGCCCTCGTAGCGGTAGCCGTCGGCATAGGTCATGACGCCCTCGCCGTGGTTGCGGGCGTTCTGGAATTCGCCCTCGTAGACCAGCCCGTTGGGATAGGTCGCGCGGCCCGCCCCCTCGATCACGCCGTCCACCCAGTCGCCCTCGTAGGTGGAGCCGTCGGGGTAGGTGATGCGGCCCTCGCCATTGGCGAGCCCCTCGCGGAAGTCGCCCGTGTAGACCGATCCGTCCGGG
This sequence comes from Rhodosalinus sp. 5P4, assembly GCF_041365695.1. Taxonomy (NCBI): domain Bacteria; kingdom Pseudomonadati; phylum Pseudomonadota; class Alphaproteobacteria; order Rhodobacterales; family Paracoccaceae; genus Rhodosalinus; species Rhodosalinus sp. 5P4. The sequence goes on along the minus strand of NZ_JBGFSJ010000004.1, from coordinate 23,320 downwards.
TAGGTGACCTTGCCCTCGCCCTCGATCCGGCCCGCGACCCAGGAGCCTTCGTAGACGTAGCCGTCGGTGCCGGTGAAGGTGCCCTGGCCGTGGCGCTGGTCGTTCTGGAACGCGCCCTCGTAGACATCGCCGTTGGCGTAGGTCACCTTGCCCATGCCTTCCCGGCGGCCATTCACCAGCTGGCCTTCGTAGATGTCGCCGTTCGGTTGGGTCAGCGTGCCCTCGCCGTTGATCTGGCCGTCTTTCCAGAGCCCTTCGTAGATCAGCCCCTCGGGCGTGGTGAGCGTGCCCACGCCCTCCCGGGAGCCGCGCACGATGGAGCCCTGGTAGACCGAGCCGTCGGGGTAGGTGATCGTGCCCTGGCCTTCCTTGACGCCGTTCACCCAGTCGCCTTCGTAGACGTAGCCGTTGGGGCTCGACATCGTTCCGCGGCCATGGTGCATGGCGTTGCGGAAGCCGCCTTCGTAGCGGGTGCCGTTGGCGTAGACCGCGATGCCCTGTCCGGTGATCTGCCCGTCCACCCAGGTGCCCTCGTAGGTGGACCCGTCGGCGAAGGTGATCTTGCCCACCCCGTCGGGCTTGCCCCGGGCGAAGGTGCCTTCGTAGACCGAGCCGTTGGGAAAGCGCGCCACGCCCTCGCCGCGGATCTCGCCCTCGACCCACTCGCCGGTGTATTCGTAGCCGTTCGGCAGGCGGTAGGTGCCGCGGCCGTGCTGCAAGCCGTCCTTGAAGGTGCCCTCGTAGACGCCGCCGTCCTCGTACTGCTTCGTGCGGACGTCGCCGTCCTGCGCCTGGAGCGCCGGGGCCCACGCCGCGGTCAGAAGCGCCGCGGCAAACGCCCCGGCGAGCGGCGCGCGTCTGCTGCCTGACTTGCCTGCCATAAGAAGTGTCCGCCCTGTCGTTCCGGATTTCGACCGGTCAGGGGAAAGGGTAAAGGAGCCTCCCGGGGGTGACAACGCCTTTTGCCGCAACCCGCTTCCCCTCGCCCCGGCATCTGCTAAGTGAGGGCCGACACGTCAATTCCGGGGACAGACCCATGGCCGACAGGTTCCGCCTGACGCTCGCGCAGTTCAACCCCACGCTCGGCGACCTCGACGGAAACGCCGCGCGGGCGCGCGAGGCGTGGAAGACCGGCAAGGCCGCGGGCGCCGACATGGTGGCGCTGCCCGAGATGTTCATTCCGGGCTACAACCCCCAGGACCTCGTCCTGCGCCCGGCGTTCCAGGCCGCGGCGATCGAGACCGTGCAGCGCCTCGCGCGGGAGTGCGCCGAGGGGCCCGCGCTCGGCGTGGGCGGGCTCTGGCTGGAGGGTGCGGAACTGCACAACGCCTGGTTCGTGCTGAAGGAAGGCCGGATCGCGGCGGTCGCGCTCAAGCACCATCTGCCGAACTACCTCGTCTTCGACGAGATGCGCACGTTCCGCCCCGGCCCGATTTCCGGACCCTACGCGGTGGGGCCGGTGCGGCTCGGCAGCCCCGTCTGCGAGGACGCGTGGTACCCGGACGTGGCCGAGACGCTGGCCGAGACGGGCGCGGAGCTCCTGCTGGTGCCGAACGGCTCGCCCTACTACCGCGACAAGCGCGACGTGCGGCTCAATCACATGGTGGCGCGGGTGGTGGAGACGGGGCTGCCGCTCGTCTACCTCAACCTCGTGGGCGGGCAGGACGACCAGGTCTTCGACGGCGGCAGCTTCGTCCTCAATCCCGGCGGCCGCCTCGCGGTGCAGATGCCGGTGATGGAGGAGGCGATCGCGCAGGTGGATTTCCGCCGCGGCGACAACGGCTGGCAGGCGGAAGAGGGCGGACGCACCCACATTCCCGACGCGATGGAGCAGGACTATCACGCCTGCGTGCTGGCGCTGCGCGATTACCTGGCGAAAAGCGGCTTCTCGAAGGTTCTGCTCGGCCTCTCGGGCGGCGTGGACAGCGCCATCGTCGCGGTGATCGCGGCCGACGCGGTGGGCGCGGAGAACGTCCGCTGCGTGATGCTGCCCTCCGAATACACCTCGGCGCTGTCGCTGGAGGACGCGGCCGCCGTGGCGCGGAATCTCGGCGCGCGGCTCGACGAGGTGCCGATCTCGGGGCCGCGGGCCGCGGTGACCGAGGCGCTCGCGCCCCTGTTCGAGGGTCTCGCGCCGGACGTGACCGAGGAGAACGTGCAGTCGCGGCTGCGCGGTCTGCTGCTGATGGCGCTGTCGAACAAGTTCGGGGAGATGCTGCTGACCACCGGAAACAAGTCCGAGGTCGCGGTCGGCTACGCCACGATCTACGGGGACATGGCGGGCGGCTACAATCCCATCAAGGATCTCTACAAGACGCGGGTCTTCGATCTGTGCCGCTGGCGGAACGCCCACCATCGCCCGTGGATGAAGGGGCCGGGCGGCACCGTCATCCCCGAGCGCGTGATCGCCAAGCCCCCCTCGGCCGAGCTTGCCGAGGATCAGAAGGACAGCGATTCGCTGCCGCCCTACGAGCGGCTCGACGAGCTTCTCGAAATCCTGGTGGACCGGGACGGCTCCATCGAGGACTGCGTGGCGGCGGGCCACGACCGCGCAGAGGCCGCGCGGGTCGAACACCTCGTCTATCTTTCGGAATACAAACGCTTCCAGTCCGCGCCGGGCGCGCGGCTTTCGAACCGCGCCTTCTGGCTCGACCGCCGCTACCCGATCGTCAACCGCTGGCGCGACGCTGCGCGCCGCGAGGACTGACCGGGGCGGACGATCATTCCCACCAGCGGTCGATCGTCGCGATGTCGGCGTCGGACCAGCCGAAATGGTGGGCCAGCTCGTGCACCAGGACATGCGCCACGAGCGCGCCGAGGGTGACATCGCCGCGGTCCGCCCACTCGTCGAGGATCGGGCGGCGGAAGAGCCAGACGGTATCGGGGCCGTGCGGTTGGTCGCCCACCGATTTCTCGGTCATCGGGATGCCGTCGTAGAGCCCGGTAAGTTCGAACGGGTCCTCGATCGCCATCTCGGAAAGCATCCAGTCCGGCGCGAACTCATCGACCCGCAGGGCCACCTGCCGCGCGGCCGGGCGGAACGCCTCGGGCAGCGCGTCGAGGGCGGCGCGTGCGAGGCGTTCGATGTCCTCGGCGGAGGGGGCGACGTGATCCATGACCGGGACAATCGCCCGGCGCCTTGCCCGGCGCAAGCGCGCCCGGTGTCCCGGCTTGCGTAAATTGCGACAGCCGGGTCGCGGTGGAACGGGCGCGCTGCGGCGGGGCGCGCAGGGCTGCGGCCTGCAGCGCCGGGGCGGGCGGGCATTTCGACTGGCATGCCGACACCGGAAACGGGCCGGCCGCGGGGGTCCGCCGCGATCCCTGCCTGCGTGCTGCACCGGGCGACGCCCATGACACGCGGGCGCCGGGTATCGTTTACACCGGCGGCGCCCGGCCCGGCCTATTGGCGCGGCCGTGCGCCCACGGGATACGCGGTTCAGAGCAGCAGCTGGTAGGAGTGCGGAACGTAGGCGAAGCCCTCGCCCCGCGTCTCGACATAGCCGAGGCCCGGCCAGGGCATGTGATACCCGATGAAGGGAATCCTGTCCGTGGCCAGCATGTCGAGGATGCGCCGCCGCGTGGCGGCGGCCGCCTCCTTGTCGCGATCGAAAAGCACCTCCCAGTCGGGATGGGCGAGCGACCAGACGTAGTGGTTGGCGAAATCCGCCGCGATCAGCAGCTGCTGGCCTGCGCTTTCCAGCATGAAGGTCATGTGTCCGGGCGTGTGACCGAAGGCCGCCATGGCGGTGACGCCGGACGCGACCGCCGCGCCGTCGTCGAGAAACGCGATCCGTCCGGCCTCGGCGAGGGGGCGCACCTTGGCCTCGAACCCCTCGTCGCCCGACATGTCCCATGCGTCGAACTCGACCGCGCCGGCGAGGTAGCGCGCGTTCGGGAAGGTCTCGACGCCGCCCTCCATCAACCCGCCGATATGGTCGCCGTGCATGTGGGTCAGGACCACCGTATCCACCTGCTCGGGCGCGTAGCCCGCGGCCGCCAATGCGGCCACGGTGCCGGCAGGCGCGAGGCCGGTGTCGAACAGGATGAGCTCGCGGCCCGTGTTGACCACCGTGGGCGTGAAGAAGAACTGCGCCGCGTCGGTGGGGATGTTCGCGGCCCGGGAGACCTCGGCGAAGCGGTCGGCCGACACGTTCATGCCGAAGATGCCCTGCGGTTCGGGCACCGCGCGCGTGCCGGCGAGGATCGTCGTCACCTCGAACTCGCCCAGCCTGACGCGGTTGAAGGCGGGCAGGTCTTCGCCCAACATCGGGGCCGAGGCGCGCGCCGGGCCGGCCGAGGCGGTGGCGAGGGGAAGCGCCGCGGCGCCCGCGAGGGCTTGGCGGCGGGTGAGGGTGCGGTCGGTCATCGTCGGGTCCTCCGGTTTGGCGCTGGTGAACCTAGAGGATATTCGGCCCCGCACGCTGTGCAAGTTCGCGCAGGCCTTGTGGAGAGCCGCGCGGAGCCCCGCAAGCTGGACAAGTTTCCGGCCCTGTGACACAGGACACGCCCGACAGGAGAGCCGTCATGACCACAACCCGTTTCGCCCCGTCGCCCACGGGCTACCTGCATGTGGGCAACCTTCGCACGGCGCTGATGAACCACCTGATCGCCCGCAAGGCCGGGGGCACCTTCATCCTGCGCATCGACGACACCGATCCCGAACGGTCGAAGGAAGAGTATGTCGAGGCGATCAAGGAGGATCTTTCCTGGCTCGGGCTGGACTGGGATCGGCTCGAACGGCAATCGGCGCGTCTCGACCGCTACGAGGCCGCCGCCGAGCGGCTGCGCGGGATGGGCCGCCTCTACGAGTGCTTCGAGACGCCCACGGAGCTCGACCTCAAGCGCAAGAAGCAACTCAACATGGGCCGCCCGCCGGTCTACGACCGCGCGGCGCTCGCGCTCTCCGAAGAGGAGAAGGCCAGGCTGCGGGCCGAGCGCGGCACCGGGCACTGGCGCTTCAAGCTCCTGCACGAGCGGATCGAGTGGGAGGACGGCATCCTGGGCCCGCTTTCCATCGACGCGGCCAGCGTCTCGGACCCGGTTCTGATCCGGGGCGATGGGCAGGTCCTCTACACGCTCGCCTCGGTGGTGGACGACACCGAGATGGGCGTCACGGACGTGGTGCGCGGCTCCGACCATGTCACCAACACCGCGACCCAGATCCAGATCATGGAGGCCCTGGGCGGGCAGGTGCCCCGTTTCGCGCATCACTCGCTGCTCACCGGCCCGCAGGGCGAGGCGCTGTCCAAGCGGCTGGGCACGCTCGCGCTGCGCGACCTGCGCGCGGCGGGGGTGGAGCCCGCAGCGCTTCTGAGCCTGCTCGCGCGGCTCGGTTCCGCCGATGCGGTGGAACTGCGCGGCGATCTCGACGCCATCGCGGCCGGCTTCGACATCTCGCGCTTCGGCGCCGCGCCGACGAAGTTCGATGTCGAGGATCTTTACCCGCTCACCGCACGATACCTGCACGGGCTGCCATTCGAGACCGTGCGCGAGGAGATCACGGCGCTCGGTGTGCCGGACGACCTGGCCGAGCAGTTCTGGGCGGTCGCGCGCGAGAACATTTCCACCCGCAAGGAACTGGCCGACTGGTGGGCGCTGTGCCGCGACGGCGCGGAGCCCGAAATCGCGCCCGAGGACGCGGAGTTCGTCGCCGAGGCCATGGAGCTTCTGCCGCCGCCGCCCTACACCGCCGAAAGCTGGGGCGCGTGGACGGCTGCGGTGAAGGAGAAGACGGGGCGCAAGGGCAAGGCACTTTTCATGCCGCTGCGCAAGGCGCTGACCGGGCGGGCGCGCGGCCCCGAGATGGCCGACCTGATGCCGCTTCTGCAGACGGTCCGGGGCAAGCGCTGATCGCGCGCCCGGGCCCCTTCATGCGCCGCCCGGGGGCACCTCCTGGCGCGGCGCTCCGCCCTCTCGGGAGTCAGGTCGTCGCGGGCAGTATCCGCGCCGAAAGGCCGCGCAGCATGGCATCCACGAAGGCGCGTTCGTCGGCTCCCAGCCCCTGGTGGCGCGGGTAGCGCGGCGCGGCGCGGTCGTCGAGGATCGGCGCCTCCCATCCCGCGGTCGTCTCGAAAAACCGCTCTGCCCCGGCCTGCCCGAATTCGCGCAGATATCCCTGGACCACGACATCGACGTAGCTGAGCAGGATCGGATGCGCCGCGCTGGGCGCGGCGTGGCCGCCATCGGGCAGGCGGTAAAGCGCAACCTCCGGCCTGTGCGGTGCCTCGTGCCGGATGCCGGTCGTCACGCGTTCGCGGCGGTAGGCGGCCTCGCGGGCGTCGAGGGCCGCCCAGTCGCCGCCCGGGACGGCCGCGATCAGCCCCTCGATTTCCACGCCGGGAGCGGGCTCCACCGACAGGAAGGCGACCGGGCGCAGCCGCGCGTGCCGCCAGACCCGCCGCCATCCTTGCACCCGCGCCCGGTGCGCTGACGGGTAGGCGTGGGTCGCCCGGTTGACGAGGCTTCCGTAGCCGAAAAAATGCGGCGCATCCTGCATGGCCGCAAAGATTGATGTACGATTGATGCATGTCAAACCCCGCGCCGCGGCTTTGTGGCACGGTCTGCTAAACATCTTGTCCGGGGAGCGACCGCTTGCGCGTCACGAAACGCACCAACATCGCCGTTCGCGTGCTCATGTACTGCGCCACCCATGACGGCCGGCTGGTCACAAAGCACGAGATCGCCACGCGCTGCAACGCGTCCGAGAATCACCTCGCGCAGGTGATCAACCAGCTTGCGCAGCTTGGCTATCTGCGCACCCAGCGCGGCCGGAACGGCGGCGTGGCGCTCGCGCGGCCGGCCGGCGAGATTTGCATCGGATCGGTCTTTCGCGCGCTCGAGGCGCCCGTGCCGATCGCCGAGTGTTTCGCCGACGCCGACAACACCTGCCCGCTCGTGGCGGGCTGCCGGCTTCGCATCGCGCTCAACGATGCGGTGGAGACATTCTTCGCGCATCTGGACGACATCACGCTCGAGGCGCTTGTCTGCAACAATCCCGCGCTCGAGGCGTTGCTCGCGCCCGCGGGGTGCCGCGGCTGACGCGCGACGGCGGGCTTGCCCGGCGTGAGGGGCTTCGCTATCTTGCCCTCGACGGATCGGGAGAACCGGCTCTTCGCCGGTGCCGAAGGAGCAACCGCCCCGGAAACTCTCAGGCCGAAAGGACCGATCCGGCAACGACACTCTGGAGAGAGATGCGCAGGCCGCATCCGCCGAAGGGATAGCGATCTCAGGCGAAAGGACAGAGGGGGCATCGCGGCGCAGGCGCTGGTCCTGCGCGATCGGGATGCCGGGCGCGTGTCGCAACCGACCACCTGGCGTAATAGGAGAGGCGGGCCATGTCCGAGGCTCAGCGCCTGACGCTTGATTCGCTGCACCGGGAACTCGGTGCGCGGATGGTGGATTTCGCAGGCTTCTCGATGCCGTTGCAGTATGCCGGCATCATGGCCGAGCACGCGCAGGCGCGCGAGCGCGCCGCGCTCTTCGATGTAAGCCACATGGGCCAGGTGCTCGTGCGCGCGGCGGATGTCGACGCGGCGGCGCGCGCGCTCGAGGGCCTCGTGCCGCAGGACGTTCTGGGCCTGCGCGACGGGCGCCAGCGCTACGGGTTCTTCACCAACGATGCGGGCGGGATCGAGGACGACCTGATGATCGCCCGGCGCGGCGATGTGCTTTTCCTGGTGGTGAACGCGTCCCGCCGGACCGAGGACGAGGCGATCCTGCGGGCCGGGCTGGAACCCGCGGGCGTCAACGTGACGGTGCTTTCGGACCGGGCGCTCCTCGCCCTTCAGGGCCCGCGCGCGCAGACGGCGCTGGCCACGCTCGATCCGCGCGCCGGCGAAATGCGCTTCATGGAAACGGCCACGCTCGATCTGGCCGGCGCCGAGGCGTGGGTCTCGCGCTCGGGCTACACCGGCGAGGACGGCTACGAGATCTCGGTGCCCGCGGGCGCCGCGGAACCGCTCGCCCGGGCGCTGCTCGATCACCCCGATGTCGCGCCGGCGGGGCTCGGTGCGCGCGATTCGCTCCGCCTCGAAGCGGGGCTTTGCCTTTACGGCCAGGACATCGACGCCGCGACGACGCCTGTGGAGGCGGGGCTCGGCTGGGCGATCCAGCCCGCCCGCCGCGAGGGCGGCGCGCGGGCGGGTGGTTTCCCGGGCGCGGCGCGCATCCTTGGGGAACTGCGGGACGGCGCGGCGCGGGCGCGGGTCGGGCTGCGCCCCGAAGGCCGCGCGCCCATGCGCGCGGGCGTCGCGCTCTACGAGGAAGAGGCCGGCGGCGAGGCCGTCGGCGCCGTGACGTCCGGCGGCTTCGGCCCCACGGTGGGCGCGCCGGTCGCCATGGGCTACGTGCCCGACCGGCTGGCGCGGCAGGGCCAGCCTCTCTGGGGAGAGGTGCGCGGACGCCGCATGCCCGTGGCCGTGAGCGACCTGCCTTTCGTGAAACCCGGATACAAGCGCTGAGACAAGCGAGGAGAACGACGCGTGACGACCATGAAATATACCGAGGAACACGAGTGGCTGCGCCCCGAGGAGGACGTGATCGTGGTGGGCATCACCCAACACGCCGCGACGCAGCTCGGCGACATCGTCTTCGTCGAGCTGCCCGAGGAGGGGACGACCGTCTCGAAGGACGACGAGGTCGTGGTGATCGAAAGCGTGAAGGCCGCCTCGGACATCCTCGCGCCGCTCGACGGGGAGATCGTCGAGGTGAACGCCGCGATCGTCGACAACCCCGCCCTCGTCAACGAGGACCCGGCCGGCGAGGGGTGGTTCTTCAAGATCGCGCCGAGCGATACCTCGCAGCTCGACGACTACATGGACGAAGCCGCCTACAAGGACCTGATCGGCTGAGTTGACCAGATCCGGGGACGGGCCCGCAGGCGCATGGCCCCGGCAGACGCTTTGGCAACATGATGTCCGGGACCGCCGCGTTCCGGCAAGGAGGATCGCATGCCGTTCGAACCGACCGATTACCTTCCCTACGATTTCGCCAATCGCCGCCATATCGGCCCGTCTCCCGCCGAGATGCAGGAGATGCTCGGCATCCTGAAGGCCGACAGCCTCGATGCCCTCATGGAAGAGACGCTGCCCGCCGCGATCCGGCAGGCGGAACCGCTCGATTTCGGCCGGGCGATGTCGGAACGCGAGCTGCTTCACCACATGCGGCAGGTCGCCTCGCGGAACAGGGTGCTGACCTCGCTGATCGGCATGGGCTATCACGGCACGGTCACGCCGCCCGCGATCCAGCGCAACATCCTGGAAAACCCCGCCTGGTACACCGCCTACACGCCCTACCAGCCCGAGATCAGCCAGGGACGGCTCGAGGCGCTGCTGAACTTCCAGACCATGGTGAGCGACCTCACCGGCCTCGAGATCGCCAACGCCTCGCTGCTCGACGAGGCCACCGCATGCGCCGAGGCGATGACGATGGCCCAGCGCGTGGCCAAGTCGAAGGCGACGGCGTTCTTCGTGGACGAGAACTGCCACCCGCAGAACATCAACGTGATGAAGACGCGCGCCGCGCCCCTCGGCATCGAGATCGTGGTCGGCCCGCCCGAGGCGCTGGACCCCGCGGCGGTCTTCGGCGCCATTTTCCAGTATCCAGGCACATACGGCCATCTCCGCGACTTCGGGCCCGAGATTGCCGCGCTGCACGAGGCGAAGGCGATCGGCGTCGTCTCTGCCGATCCGCTGGCGCTTACCCTTCTGAAGGAACCGGGTGCGATGGGCGCGGACATCGCCGTGGGCTCCACCCAGCGCTTCGGGGTGCCGGTGGGCTATGGCGGCCCGCACGCGGCCTATATCGCCACCCGCGACGCCTACAAGCGCGCGCTGCCGGGCCGGCTGGTGGGCGTGTCGGTGGACGCGCACGGCAATCGCGCCTACCGGCTCGCGCTCCAGACCCGCGAGCAGCACATCCGCCGCGAGAAGGCGACCTCGAACGTCTGCACCGCGCAGGCGCTGCTTGCCGTCATGGCGGGTTTCTACGCGGTGTTCCATGGGCCGGAGGGGCTGAAGGCGATCGCGCAGCGCATCCACCGCAAGACCGTGCGGCTCGCAAAGGGGCTCAAGGCCGCGGGCTTTTCCGTCGCACCCGTAACCTTCTTCGACACGATCACGGTCGAGGTTGGGGCGCTGCAGCGGGCGGTGATGAAATCGGCGGTGGACGAGGGCGTGAACCTGCGGCCCGTGGGCGAAACGCGCGTGGGCATCACCCTCGACGAGCGCACGACCTCCGACATAATCGAGGCGGTCTGGCGCGCGTTCGGGATCGAGCGGGCCGACGATCCGGCGCGGCCGGAGTATCGCCTGCCGGAGGGCCTGACCCGCACGAGCTCCTATCTCGATCACCCGGTCTTTCACATGAACCGCGCCGAGACGGAGATGGTGCGCTACATGCGCCGGCTCGCCGACCGCGATCTCGCGCTCGACAGGGCGATGATTCCGCTCGGGTCCTGCACGATGAAGCTCAACGCCGCGGCCGAGATGATGCCGGTCAGCTGGCGCGAATTCTCGCTGCTGCACCCCTACGCGCCGAGGGACCAGGCCGAAGGTTATACACACCTGATTGGGGATCTTTCCGAAAAGCTCTGCAAGATTACGGGTTACGACGCGATTTCGATGCAGCCGAACTCCGGTGCCCAGGGCGAGTATGCCGGGCTGCTGACGATCGCGGGCTGGCATCGGTCGCGCGGCGAAGGGCACCGGAACGTCTGCCTCATTCCGCTCTCCGCCCACGGCACGAACCCGGCGAGCGCGCATATGGTCGGCTGGGAGGTGGTGACGGTCGCCACCGCGGCGAATGGCGACATCGATCTTGACGATTTCCGTGCAAAAGCTGAAAAACACGCGGAAAATCTGGCTGGCTGCATGATCACCTACCCCTCGACCCACGGCGTGTTCGAGGAGACGGTGACCGAGGTCTGCCGGATCACCCACGCGCATGGCGGGCAGGTCTACATCGACGGTGCGAACATGAACGCCATGGTCGGGCTCTCGCGGCCGGGCGATCTGGGCGGCGACGTGAGCCATCTGAACCTGCACAAGACCTTCTGCATCCCCCATGGCGGTGGCGGCCCCGGCATGGGGCCGATCGGCGTGAAGGCGCACCTCGTGCCCTTCCTGCCCGGCGACCCGGTGTCGGGCGAGGGCGCGGTAGCCGCGGCGCCCTACGGCTCTCCGTCGCTCCTGCCGATCAGCTGGGCCTACTGCCTGATGATGGGGGGCGAGGGGCTCACCCAAGCCACCCGCGTGGCGATCCTGAACGCCAACTACATCGCCAGGCGGCTCGAAGGCGCCTTCGACGTGCTTTACAAGGGCCCGTCGGGGCGCATCGCGCATGAGTGCATCCTCGACGTGCGCCCCTTCGCCGACAGCGCCGGCGTCACGGTGGACGACATCGCCAAGCGGCTGGTGGATTGCGGCTTCCACGCGCCGACGATGAGCTGGCCGGTGGCGGGCACGCTCATGGTCGAGCCCACGGAGAGCGAGACCAAGGCGGAGCTCGACCGGTTCTGCGACGCGATGCTGGGCATCCGGGAGGAGATCCGCGCGATCGAGGATGGCCGCGTCGACCGGGAGAACAACCCGCTCAAGCAAGCGCCCCACACGGTGGAGGATCTCGTAGGCGTGTGGGAGCGGCCCTACAGCCGCGAGCAGGGCTGTTTTCCGTCGGGCGCCTTCCGGGTCGACAAGTACTGGCCGCCGGTCAACCGCGTGGACAATGTCTGGGGCGACCGGCATCTCGTCTGCACCTGCCCGCCGGTCTCGGACTATGCGGAGGCCGCGGAGTAGCGGCGCGCGTAGGCGGCCTCGGCCCGCCAGCATGTCGAAACGGTCGCGGAGCCGCGCAGAGACGCGGCACGACGGAGGCCCGGGTAAAGCGCCGCGGCCTCGCGGCGGAGCTTCTTGGGGACGGTTAGGGGGGATGACCCCCGACATCTCAACGATCAGCGCCTCGGCAGCGGTACCGGCGCGGGTCACGAGATCCTGCGGGCCGGACTTGGTCCCGATGTCGGCTTCGGACAGGCGGAGGAAGCGCGGCAGGATGTCCGCGCGCGCGGCGCGACGCACGAGGTTGATCGGCAAGGGCTGCCCTGCCGGGAAGAGGTGCATGAAGCGCCTCGGGTGGCTGTGCGGCACGGCACCGGCATGCTGTCGCCAGCCAGCCCGGACGCCGGCACCATCTATTCGCGCGCCCGCAACACCTGGGCGGGTCGGGCTGCCAGCGGCCTCCAGGCGAAGGCGAGCGTCGCCAGAAGCGTCGCCAGAACTCCGCCGGCGACGATCCCGATGGCCGAGGGCCAGATCACCGCGAAGCGCGTCTCCATCACGAAATGGCTGACGGCCCAGCCGCCGCCGATCCCGGCCGCAAGCGCCACGCCCGCCGCCGCCGCGCCCAGCAGCGCGGCGCGCAGCGCGAAACTTTGCAGGATGCGCGCGCGGCCGGCGCCCAGCGTCTTGAGAACCGCCGCCTCGTAGGTGCGCGCGCCTTCGCCCGCGGCCGCCGCGCCGATCAGGACGAGAAAGCCCGTGAGCAGCGTGGCGGAGGCGCCCCAGGCCGTGGCCGCCGCGATCCCCGCAAGCAGGTCCGAGACCCGGTCGATCGCGTCGCGCACCCGGATCGCCGTGATGTTGGGGAACTGCCCGGCAAGATCGCGCAGGATCGCGGCCTCGGCGTCGGGCTCGGCGTAGACCGTGGCGATGAAGCTGTGCGGCGCGGCCTCGAGCGCGGCGGGGTTCATCGACATGATGAAGCCGATGCCGGCGGTCGAGAAATCCACGACGCGCAGGTTGGCCACTTCGGCGGTGATGTCGCGCCCGAGGATGTTGACGGTGATGCTGTCGCCCACGGCGAGGCCGATCTCTTCCGCCTCCTCGGCGGCGAAGCTCACGAGCGGGGGCCCCGCGTACGCCTCCGGCCACCACGCCCCGGCGGTGATCACGGTGCCCTCGGGCGGCGTGGCGGAGTAGGTCACGCCGCGGTCGCCCTGGATCACCCAGTGATCGCCCGCGACCTCCCGTGCCGGCTGGCCCTCGATCCGGGTGATGATACCGCGGAGCATCGGCGCGCTTTCCACCGCGCTCACCGCCGGGTCGCCTTCGAGCCGCTCCAGGAAGGCGGGCATCTGGTCCTTCTGGATGTCCACGAAGAAGTAGCTCGGCGCCACCTCGGGCAGGTCGCGGGAGATCGCGGCGCGCAGATTGCCGTCGATCTGCCCCACCGCCGCGAGCACGGACAGGCCGAGCCCCAGCGACAGCACGACCGGCGTCGCGGCGGCGCGTGGGCCGCCGATCGCCCCGAGCGCCCAGCGCAGCGCCGGCCGTCCCCGCGCAAGCGGCGCGGCGCGGCGCGCGATCCAGCGGATCGCGAGCGCCGAGAGGGCCAGAAGCGCGAGCGCGCCGGCCAGCCCCGCGGCGGACCAGAGGGTGAGCGCCGTGGCCTCGGAGAACCACGCCGCAAGCCCGACGAGGAGCGCCACCAACGCCACCGTGATCCCCACATAGCGCCACGCCGGCAACAGCCGCGCGCCCTCCAGCGCGTCTCGGAAAAGCGTGGCGGCGCGCACCTCCTCCGTCCGCGCGAGCGGCCAAAGCGTGAAGATGAGCGCGGTCAGCGCGCCGTAAAGCGCGGCCTCGGCCAGCGGAGCGGGAAAGATCGTGAACCGTGCAGGCACCGGAAGCCGGGCCTCGATCAGCGGAGCGAGGGCGAGCGGAAGAAGCCCGCCGAGCGCGAGGCCGATGACGATGCCGAGAAGGGCCAGCGCGCCGATCTGCAGGAAGTAGACGCGGAAAACCGTCGCCCGGTCGGCGCCGAGCGTGCGCAGCGTGGCGATCACCCCGGTCTTGCCGGCGAGATAGGCGCGCACCGCCGCCGAGACCCCGATCCCGCCCACGGCGAGGCCCGACAGCCCCACGAGCACGAGGAAGGCGCCGAGACGGTCCACGAAGGCCGCGATTCCCGGCGCGCCGTTCCGGGCGTCGCGCCAGCGCAGCCCGCTCTCCTCGAAGCGCGATCGCGCATCGGCGGCAATGGCGTCGAGATCGGCCTCGTCCGGCAGATCCAGGCGGTACTTCGTGGAAAACAGCGTGCCCGCGGACAGAAGCTGCGAGTCCGCCAGCGCCCCCGTGCGCACCAGCGTGCGCGGGCCGAGACCGAACCCGTCGGCGGCCGCGTCGGGTTCGCGTTCGAGCAGGGCGGAAAGCACGAAGTCCTGCGTGCCGAGGCGGAAGACATCGCCCGGCGCAAGGCCCAGCCGGTCGGCGAGCACACGCTCCATGACCGCGCCGGGGCGCGCGTCGTCGCCCGCGAGCGCGGCGTCGAGGGACATCCCGGGCGACAGCGCGACGCTGCCGACCAGCGGGTAGGCGTCATCGACGGATTTCACCTGCGTCAGGGCGCGCTCCGTTTCCGCCCCGCGCTCGACGACCGCCATGGAGCGGAAATCGGTGACCTCGGAAATCTGCCGGGCCACGCCCTCCATCCAGGCCCGCTCCTCCTCGGTCGCGAACCGGTAGGTGAACTCGGCCTCGGCATCGCCGCCCAGAAGCACCGCGCCCTCTGCCGCGAGCCCCGCCTCGATCGCCGCGCGCACGCTGCCGACGGCCGCGATCGCCGCGACCCCGAGCGCGAGACAGGCGAGGAAGATCCTGAAACCGCGCAAGCCCCCGCGCAATTCGCGCCGGGCAAGGCGTGCCGCGACCGGCCAGCTCATTCCGCGGCCCGGGCGCGGGCGGCGTCGGCCACGCGCCCGTCGGCAAGATGCACCATCCGGTCGCAGCGCGCGGCAAGCTCTTCCGCGTGGGTCACGAGCACGAGCGTGGCGCCGTGCCGATCGCGCAGGGCGAAAAGCATGTCGATGATCGCCTCCCCGTTGGCGCTGTCGAGGTTGCCCGTGGGCTCGTCGGCAAGCAGGATCTCGGGACGTGGCGCCGCGGCGCGGGCCAGAGCCACGCGCTGCTGCTCGCCCCCCGAAAGCTGGGAGGGGTAATGATCGGTGCGGTGGCCGAGGCCGACCGAGACGAGTTCGTCGCGCGCCCTGTCGAAGGCGTCTTTCGCGCCGGCGAGTTCGAGGGGCGTCGCGACGTTCTCGAGCGCGGTCATGGTGGGGATCAGGTGAAAGGACTGGAAGACCACACCCATGTGATCGCGCCGGAACCGGGCCAGCTGGTCCTCGTCCATCGTGGTGAGGTCGCGCCCCAGCGCCGTGACGCGACCGCCGGTGGCCCGCTCGAGGCCGCCCATCAGCATCAGGAGCGACGACTTGCCCGATCCGGAGGGACCGGCGAGGCCGAGAGTTTCGCCCCGCGCCACGTCGAGGGTGATTCCGTGGAGGATTTCCACCGGCCCGGCATTGCCCGCGAGCCTCAAGGTCACATCTTGGAGGTCGAGAACCGACTCAGTCATGCGCAAGGGTCCATTTCATGCTGCCAGCCTATCGATATGGGGTTCTTCACCGGGCGAGCAAGGCGGCCGCGGTGACACTGTTCTGCATCGCGGCGCCGGTCGCCGCGATGGCCGAAACTGTGATCGTCGCGCTTGGCGACAGCCTTACGCAGGGGTACGGGTTGCCGCAGGAGGCCGGCTTCGTGCCGCGGATGCAGGACTGGCTGGATGCGCGGGACGCCGATGTCCGGCTCGTGAATGCGGGCGTCTCGGGCGACACCACGGCGGGCGGGCTCGCCCGTGTCGAGTGGACGCTCACGCCCGAGGTGGACGGGATGATCGTGGCGCTCGGCGGCAACGATCTCCTGCGCGGGATTGATCCCGCGGTGAGCCGGAAGAACCTCGATGGGATCCTCTCGGCTGCGCGGGCGCGCGAGCTGCCAGTGCTTCTGGTGGGCCTCGAGGCGTCCGGGAATTACGGGCCCGACTACAAGGCGGCCTTCGACGCGATGTATCCCGAACTCGCAGGGACATACGACACGCTCTACGTCGAAAGCTTCCTCGCGCCCATCCTGGAAAACGGCGACCCCTCCGCGGCGCGGCGTTTCCTTCAGCCCGACGGCATCCACCCGAATGCCGAAGGGGTGGCGCGCATTGTCGAGGCGCTTGGTCCGCGTGTCCTGATGCTCGCGGAACAAGCCGACGCCGCGGCGGAGGGCTGACGGCGCAAGCGGCATCCCATGCGCCACGGCGCGAAAAATTTATTGCGGACAAGGCCTTGAGGGGCGCAACTCCATCGCGTGCGGTATTGTGGATTGCGCGGCGCGGGTGGAGCCGTGCTTCCTTGGGGGTGCCTGTGGAAATATCGGAAAATGTAAAGAATTCCGGGGAAGCCACGCCTGAGCGACGTTCCATGTGCGGTTTCAGAGTATTCTTATGCGGCGGGCCGTTCCTGTCTGATATCTGTCCGTTCGGGCCCGGTCTTCAAATCGCCGTTCGGATCTCTAAGTATATCGAAAATGGAATACGAGGAGCCCGTTCCATGTCCACGCGCAAGCTTACCTGCCTCGCCTGCGGGCAGTTCAACCGGGTCACGGCGGAGCGTCCGGCGGCGGCCGCGAAATGCGGCACCTGCGGTGCCCGGCTGTTTCCGAAGAAACCGGCAGAGATCGACGCGAAGATCCTCGCCAAGGCGGCGCGCGCCGACGAGGTTCCGCTTGTCGTCGATTTCTGGGCGCCCTGGTGCGGGCCATGCCGCATGATGGCGCCCGAATTCGCGAAGGCGGCCGAGACGCTCAACGGCAGTGCGCGTTTCGCCAAGCTCAACACCCAGGACCATCCGGAGGCGAGCGCCCGCTACAACATACGCGGTATTCCCATGCTCGCAGCCTTCTCGGGCGGGCGGGAGCGCGGACGGCAGGCCGGCGTGCAGCGTGCGGAGGCCATCACCGGCTGGGTGCGCGAACTGGCCTAGTGCGCCCTTGCCGGGGCCAGAAGGCTGCGTGAGAGATGCCGGGGCAAGCGTCGCAGGAGGGCGGCCATGATGTCGGCATACTCACGCTGCCCGCCCAGCATGCGCAGATAGTCGTGGCGCAATGTCCGGGAGTCACGGAAGGCGCGGATGAAGCCCGCTTTGAGGGGCGGCGCGTAGATGACGAGGCGCAGCGCCCGCGCGTGGCGAAGGGCGCCGTGTATCGGGCCGAGCGATTTCCGGTAAAGCGGGAGCGCTGTCTCCGGCCGGTCCTCGGCCAGGGCTTCCGTTGCGGCCTCGGCCGCCATCCGTCCGCTATCGATCGCGTGGGCGAGACCCTCCCCCGTTATCGGATCGACGAGCCCGGCGGCATCGCCTGCAAGCAGCACCCGACCGTGCCCCGGTATGCGCCGAAAAGCGCCGAAGGGCAGGAACGCCCCTTTCACCTTCTGCATGGAGGGATCGACGCCAAGGCCGCGCAGATAGGTCTCGAGGGCCGCGCGCATCTCGGGGTTCCGCCCGTGCAGTCCCCCCACGCCGATCGTCGCGCTGCCCGATTTCGGGAAGTGCCAGCCATAGCCCCATTCCGCCGCGCCGAAGTCGATGCGGACCCGGTCGGGCGTGTCCTGCTCTGGCGGGGCCTCGACCTCCATCGCGAAGCCGACCTGGTGCGGGTCGTAGGCGCGGCCGAAGAGCGACCGGGCAGTGGTGCTCGCGACCCCGTCCGCGCCGATGAGGATGCGCCCCTCCAGCGTCGCGCCGCTGTCCAGTGTGACCCGGCATTTGCCGGGGTCGATGCCGGTAGGTTTCTGCCCGCTCCGGTCATCGGCGCCTGCGGCGATCGCCGTGCTTTGAAGATAGGTGTCGAAGGCCCGCCGCGTGGTAAGGTGGATCGGCGGCACGCCATCGACCGTACCGAGAGAGGCGCCATGGGCATGGAATTCGAACGTGCCGCGCTCTTCGGCAAGGTGTCCGGGCAGGGGGTGGCCGAGCAACCTCTCGAGGGCGGCGGCGCATCGGCCGGTGATCCCGCCCCCGCAAAGCTTGTCGCGTGGGAAGCGGCGCCGGTCGATCAGGGCGACGGACATCCCGTGACGGGCCGCGGTGAGTGCGGCCGCCGCCCCTGCGGGCCCCGCGCCCATGACCAGGATGTCATAGTGTTCAACCGGGCGCGCGTCGCTCGCGGCCGCGCTCTGCGTCACGTTCCGTGCCGTCAACCGATCACTGGCCCGTTCGATGGACCGCCGCGTTGTCGCAGGACGGTTGCGAAGCCTTCATCGCATCCGTGCTTTCGGCGGTGTAATCGTCACGACAGAAGGGACGGGCCAGGAGCAGCACGGTCGCTGCCGCGCCTCCGAGAGCATAGATCGCGACAGCCGCCAGCCATCCCGCCCCGAAGGCCACGGCCGCGGCGCCAAGGAAAAGGCCGGCGAGGCTTCCGATCATCAGGGCAGCCAAGGCCATGTGGGACACTCCATCATCGATCGTGGTCAAGGTGGCACAAGAGCTCTTTACGTCAGGTTAACACCACTCTCACTACGGTTCGCATGCGTGGATCCTGCTTCCGTCAAAGCAGCACGGTGACCTTCGTTCCGATCGGAACGCGCTCATACAGGTCGATCACATGCGTGTTCAGCATTCGGATGCAGCCATTCGAAACCGACGTGCCGATGGTTCGTGGCGCGTTGGTCCCGTGGATGCGGTAGAAGGTGTCCCGCCCGTTCTGGAAGAGGTAGAGCGCTCTTGCCCCGAGCGGGTTCGCCGGCCCGCCGGGCTGGACGTAATCGTTGTCCTTGAAGCGGCCATAGGCGCGGGGGTCGCGCTCGATCATCTCGTCGGTCGGGCGCCATGTCGGCCACTCCTTCTTGACGTCGATCGTCGCGGTGCCGGTGAATTCCAGCCCCGCGCGCCCGACGCCCACGCCGTAGCGCAGCGCCGTCCGCGGCGCCGTGACGTAGTAGAGGAAGTGGCTCTTCGGCAGGATGAGGATCTGGCCCGGCGCGATGTCCGCGCGGATGCGGACCTCCTGCGGAAGAAGGCGCGGGGCGAGCTGGACATCCTGGGCAAAGGCAGCGGCGGGCAGCGTCGCGGCGGCGGCGCTGGTGGCAAGGAATGAACGGCGCGTAAGCATTTCCATCACTCTTCGTTTGGCAGCAGACCCATACGGTCAGTGTGCCCGGCCGACAGATTTTATCAACCTGAGAGACGGCGATTTCGTGTCATGAACGGGTCATAATTTGGCCATCCGCGCGGCGCTGTTGCCCGAATGGCCCGTTTCGGCATCGGATCTGTCGGGAACGGTCCGTCGCGGCGAGGTTCGAACGTCCTCTGCGACCGCGGCGCGCGGGACGTCGCGGGCGGCGCTAGACGGGCGTCTCGTCGGCGATCCAGGCCAGGAAGTCGGCGTTGGCCTCCAGCGGCACGCGCAGGATAGGCGGGCAGTCGTAGGGGTGAAGGCGGCGTATCTCCGCCTCCGCGCGCTCGGCCAGCTCTGGCCGGGTCTTCAGAAGCAGCGGGATCTCGACGGTCCGCTCCACCGCGCCCTCCCAGCGGTAGAGGGAGGTGATAGGTGCATACCGGTTCGCACAGGCCGCGAGCCGCGCCAGGATGAGCCCCTCCGCGATGAGGTCCGCGGTCGCTTCGTCAGGGCAGTTGGTGAGGATGGCGAGCATCGGCATGGCGCCGAGTGTCCGAAGCGGGCGCGGGCACGTCAAGTGGCGGATGCGCACAAAAAAGGACGCGGCGGATCCCTCCGCCGCGCCCCTTGCGGTCCGGTCGGTCGCCGATCAGGCGAGGGACAGGTTCGTCGCCGACTCGCGGCCGTCGCGGCCGGATTCGACATCGTAGGTCACCTTCTGGTCGTCTGCGAGGCCGGTAAGGCCCGAACGCTCGACGGCCGAGATGTGGACGAACACGTCCTTGCCACCCGTATCGGGCGCGATGAAGCCGTAGCCTTTGGTGGTGTTGAACCATTTCACGGTGCCAGTAGCCATACCGTGGTCTCCTTCTTCATGTGCTGCCCGCGGTAGTGCGGCAGCCTGGCCTGTCTGTCCTGATCGAGACTGACGGCCGTGAAGCGAGACAGTGGTCGAGTAGGGATAGCGAAGCAGTGAAATACTTGGCATGTCGCCGCCGGAATTGCAAGGGGCAAGGGGCCATCCGGCGCCGGACGCGCGGCCTCTCGCGGCGGCGCTAGGGTGCGCGCAGGCCGGAGGGGCGAATGAAAAAGGGCGCGGCGGATCGCTCCGCCGCGCCCTCTTGCCGGATCGGTCGCCGGCTCAGGCGAGGGCGAGGTTCGATGCGGACTCGCGGCCGTCGCGGCCGGATTCCACATCGTAGGTCACCTTCTGGTCATCGGCGAGGCCGGTGAGGCCCGCACGCTCGACGGCCGAGATGTGGACGAAAACGTCCTTGCCGCCCGAAGCGGGCTGGATGAAGCCGAAGCCTTTGGTGGCGTTGAACCATTTCACGGTGCCATTGGCCATGTCCGTGGTCTCCTGTACTTAACGCTGCCCGCAGGGTGCGGCAGCCTGGCGTCAGTCTTTCCGTATCGAGTACTGAGCGCCGGTGTTAAGGGAGACAGCTGGTCGAGGTGGATAACGTTTGCAGAACGTGTGTGACAGGTCCGGAGCGGGGTGGCAAGGGAAATCGGTGGGGGGGGGTGTGCGAGCACGCTCCTTCCACTGCTAAGGGTTCTCTACTTCTCTTACGTCATCAGCAAGCTGCAACCCTGGAAGACTAACGCAGTCGCGGATTATCGCCGCAAGATTTTCCCCTTCGCGTGAGCGTAGTATCCGACCAATAAAGTCTTGTAACTCTTTGCGCGACCTTAAGCCGAGCGCTTGGGCGGCAATTTCAACGAGTGATTTCGAGTCGAACTCTCTTATGACACTTTGGTAGTCATCGGCCTCAATATACTTCGTAAAGGCGCCCTCAAAGCTATTAGCCATATCCACTGGAGAAATTCGCTTAATCGATGTCGTAAACGTTTCATCAAATTCGGTAATATCCTTTGAGTTGAAGTCAATTTGTTTGAGAAGGGTGTCGATGTGTCTCTTCGTTTTTCGCAGCGCGACCGCCGAAATTTCGTCCGTTGCCTTAGCAATGACTTTGGCCTTAACCTTCGCAACGATTGTCTCGGCTTCCGGACGCGTGTGATGCAGGCAGAGTGCTGCCTCGATTAAGACATGTGGTAATAAGAGTAGGTTTTCAGCTTCACTAACATCAAGCACCCGTACCAAGTTTTCGGAGAGGCGGCTCACTTCGGCGTCAGTTCGGTGGTCGAAGTCGACAATTCCGCAAGCTTTATATCTATGAAGATGAACTTGCCGATTGAAAGTTGTGACAGCATGAATTACTGCGCTCGCAGAACCGCAAGGAATTAATGTTAATTCTGGAAATGCCCAGCGATAAATGCCTGCGTCAAGGCTTCCTTTTTGGCCTTCCGTAAACAAGATTGCTCGACGGCTTCCGACAATTGCTGCAACAAGCTCTTCATCAAGATCCGTGTTCTCAGGCGCCTTCTGAATATCCCAACGACAATCATTGGCGTTCCTCGGGTTAGGAAACATACATGATTTAAGCGCAAATAATTTTGCGGCTTGGCGCGTGACTGCGAAGTCTAGATCATGTGTGATGTAGATAAAGGCGCAGTCCGATCTTAATGCTTCAATTTCGTCATAAACCTGCGCCAAAATTGCGCGATTGATGTGGAGTTCCGGTTCGTCAATAATTATCAGCGAGTTTTCCGGACTGAGCAGCGTTTGACCAAACATATAGAAGATCACCCGCTCCCCATCACTTAGTTCCCCTGCGTCGTAGGGTGCATGGTCTGAGTCCGAGGCCTTGATCTTCAAGTTATTCCCGCCAATATCCAGTTGCTTGTGTGGTAGCAGTCTATCCCAAGCGGCCTTCAGTAAGTCGAGTTTGCTTTCGACTTCCGGGGTGTCCGGGTCGCGACGTTTTTCTTGTCGATAGCGAACGGAGACTTCAGTTTCGTCAGCAAATAATGCTGCCAAGAGCTTGTCATAGTCATTCAATAGAGCAGTAGCAGGCTTATTCTGCCACCTAGTAATTTCTTTCTGGCTTTCCTTGCTTGAGTCTGGATGACCATAATGCAGTTCGCGGAGCGCTGTCTCAAGATTCTTTGCGGGAATTTTTGTGTTAAGTGTCAGTGCTCTTTGTGCTGCGATACGGTGACAATGAGCGGGCTTTTTTACTTGTCGCTCAATATGAACTCCTAGGCGCGTTTTCCCCGCGCCGTTCGCGCCAACCAACACCACAGACTCGCCTGGGGCGACGACAAATTGGATTTTGTCAGTCGGACCAGGGATGTCGATGTTGACCCACATTTCCCAAGTAAGGTGCTGATTTCGCTGTCATGATGGTGATATTTTGTTTATAAATCATGGCGTTGTCGGCTTCGAGGGACATGTTTCATGGATCACCCAGAGGGTGCGAGCCTGCAGCGGGCAGATCGGGTGGATTTCGACACTCGCGTGCGGCTGGAATTTCGAGGTGCGCAGCTCAGTTCGGATGGTGGCCTCCTGGTGATGCGGGAGATGGATGACGCGCTCGGGTTGTCCGATCTGGCGTCAGCGGCGCTGCGCGACACGCGACGCGGCAAGAACACGGTCCATCGTCTCGACGGGTTGTTCCGGCAATCGGTGTTCGGGCGGTTAGCCGGATACGAGGATGTGAATGACGCCGACCGCTTGGCCATTGACCCGGTCATGCGTCAGGTTGTGGGTGGCCGAGCGGTCGATGCGCAGGCGGCCTCGGCCTCACAGATGGGGCGGTTCGAGACCGAGACCCTCGCTCTGGCCGAGAACCGTGCCGCGCTGGCCGACCTGAACGGGCAATGGATTGACCGGTTCCATGACCGCAATGGGCTGAAGTACGTCGTGCTGGACATGGACAGCTCGGTCAGCCCGACCCATGGCGATCAGGAGGGCGCGGCCTGGAATGGGCATTTCGACTGCGCCTGCTATCACCCGAACTTTCTGTTCAACCAGTTCGGCATGCTGGAACGGTGCGCCCTGCGTAACGGCAACGTCCACAGCGCCGAGGGCTGGCGGGATGTCCTCGACCCCGTCATCGCCCGCTACGCGGGGCGCGACCTTGGCGGCCGGTTCTTTCGGGCCGATGCCGCCTACGCGATCCCGGCGATCTATGAGCGGCTGGAAGAAGCCCGGTTCTTCTACGCCATCCGGCTGCCTGCGAACAACGTCCTGCGCGAGAAGATCGCGCATCGGCTGACCCGACCCGTGGGGCGACCCTCGCCGACCAAGGTCAAGCGGTTCTACGAGGACTTCGAGTATCAGGCGGCGTCCTGGGACAAGCCGCGCCGCGTGGTCGCCAAGATCGAATGGCATCCGGGCGAGTTGTTCCCGCGTGTCGGCTTCATCGTCACCAACATGCCCATGGACCCGGACTGGGTGGTGCAGTTCTACAACCAGCGCGGCA